>NZ_JARAYJ010000024.1:0-141536 GCF_033794345.1 Streptomyces niveiscabiei | reverse complement strand
GAGGCGGTACTCGTCGGCGCAGAACGCGGCGAGCATCTCGAACTCGGCGGGGGTGACGAGGGAACGGCCGGTGCGGGTGGGGAGTGCGGTGGTGGGCATGGGGTGCCTCCTCTGAGCCGGTGGGACATGACGGTAGGGAGGCGGGGGGAGTGGGCGCCAGCGATGTGCATGGTTGTGCAGATAGCCATCCTTGCGAGGGAACATGGCCGGTAATTAGCCTTGCGTGGAAGGCGGTTGGTCGAAAATCTGATGCACAAGGACGCACATCTCAAGTCGGAGGTGGCCATGCCACTGCTGTTCATCGGGATCGACCCCAACAGTGACGACGACGACAGCCCGACCATCTGGGTCGACCTGGAGAAGCAGGAACTCGTCCTGCAAGGCTGGAAGCCCGACAAGGCACTCGAAGCGGAGTGCGCCGACTCCCAGGCGCCGGGGCACGCGAAGGGGATCCCCGGCCACGAGGCCGTGATCCGCATCCCGGCCCGGATGGCTTCCATGATCAGGGAGGCGTGTCGTGAGCTCGAACAGAGCAGTCTTTGAGGAACGGCTCCGGGCCGCTCGGCATTCGGCCGTGCACCTGGAGATGCGGGACTCCTACAACGTCGACTACGAGAAGGGCCCCTTCGCCGACTGGCGGGCCGGGAACGGCCGTAACCCGAGCGACGACTGGTCGACGTGGTGGCGTCCCTGGCTGGACCTCGTCCAGGAGTCGGTGAACCGGGGCGTGGTCATGCGCAGGGCGCGGATCGTGTCGGAGCCGGTCAGCGAGTACACGCGGTTCCTCCACGACGGCACGTTCACGAACGTGGCCGCCGGTGAGCTGGTGCGCTGGCTGCCCCGGCGCCAGGCGTCCGACATCGCGCTGCCCGGCAACGACTTCTGGCTGTTCGACGGCGAGGTGGTCTACTGGAACCACTTCGCGGGCGACGGTTCGTCACTGGGGCCCGAGATCTGGGAAGACGCCCCCGCTGCGGCGAAGTTGTGCGGTGACGCATTCGAAGCGGTATGGTCGCGGGCCACCCCTCACGGCGAGTACAAGATTCGCTGAAACCGGAGACCGCTCAGGCCAGTTCATGCCCACCTCCCCGTCCTCCTCCGCTCAGGCCGCACGCGAAGCCGTCGCCCGACGGCTTCGTGGCCTACGCAAAGAGGCGGGGCTGACGGTCGCTGAACTGGCCACCCGGTGCGGCTGGCACCACGCGAAGACGTCCCGGATCGAGAACGCCCAGACCGGCCCCTCGCCGAAGGACATCCGCGCGTGGACGGACGCGTGTGGCGTGCCGGAGCAGGCGGACGATCTGATCGCCCAGTCGCTGCACGCCGAGTCGCTCTACACGGAGTGGCGCCACCAGATCCGCAGCGGGCTGAAGGAACTCCAGAACAGCTCGGACAAGCTCTTCCAGCAGACCCGGCACTTCCGCGTCTACTCCTCCACGCTGGTGCCCGGCCTCCTCCAGACCGAGGGTTACGCCGCCGGCGTCCTCGGCATCACCGCCCGCTTCCGCGAACTCCCCGTGGACGACAGCGCGGAGGCCGCCCGGACCCGCGTCGACCGCTCCCTCGTGATCCACAAACCGGGCCGCCGCTGCGTGTTCGTGATCGAGGAAGAGGTCCTGCGCCACCAGTTCGGGGACACGGAGGCGATGGTGGGACAACTGGGTCACCTGCTCACGGCCGGCTCGCTCCCCCAGGTCTCCCTGGGCATCATCCCTTCGGCGATGCGCGGGCGCGTCCTCGGCCCAAAGGAAACGTTTCACGTCTACGACGACAAACTCGTCACCGTAGAGCTGATCTCGGCCCGCGTCCGCATCACCCAACCCACCGAAACGTCCCTCTACTTGAAGGCGTTCGAGCACCTCCGCAGCATGGCCGTCTACGGCCCCGAGGCCCGCGCCCTCATCCTCCGCGCGATCGAGGCACTCGACCGCCCCTGAGATCATCCCTGCATGCAGCGACTCCACGACGCCCTCGGACACCTGGCCTACGACGTGACCGGCGACGGCCCGCCGGTCGTGCTCGTGCACGCCGGTGTAGCCGACCACCGGATGTGGGACGGCGTCGTGCCCGCGCTCGCGGAGCGGTACGAGGTGATCCGCTACGACCTCCGCGGCTTCGGGGAGTCCGCGCCGCCCACCGCCCCCTTCCGCGAAGTGGACGACCTGGCGCGGCTGCTGGACCACCTCGGACACGACCGTGTACGCCTCGTGGGCGCGTCCTGGGGAGGCCGGGTGGCCCTGGACTTCACGCTCACCCACCCGGCCCGCGTACAGGCGCTGGCGATGCTGACGGCGCCCTGGCCGGGGTACGCGTGGTCGGCGGAGATGGTCGCGTACGACGAGGCGGAGACGGCCGCGCTGGAGGCGGGTGACCTGGACGAGGCGGTGCGGATCAACTTGGACATGTGGCTGAGGGGCCCCGCACGGAGCTGGGACGAGGTCGGGGAGGGCCTGGCGGAGCAACTCCGGGCGCCCATGCATACGTTGCTGACACACCAGGGAGTTGTCGGCCGGTACTCCCAGGGCCCCGGCAGCGGCGACCTCGCCGGCATCACCGCCCCCACCCTCGTGGCCCTCGGCAACCTGGACGTCCCCGACTTCCAAGCGATCGCGCGCAGGTACGCGGCCGAGATCCCCGGCTCCGAACTCGTCGAGTTCCCGAACGCCGCCCACCTCATCGCGATGGACACGCCGGGCCAAGTGGGGGCGGTGCTGGGGGAGTTCCTCGCGGACCGGTGAGCCGACCGGCGAGAAGACCGCCACTTCCTACGAAGCGGCGGTGTCGGCTCAGCCCCCGCAGCCACTGACCATGATGGAGGACACCGCGTTGTCGTAGGCGAACAGAAGTTCCTGCTTCGCGTCCGACGGGATGCTGAAGTAGTAGCCGTAGTAGTTGGCATCGGTCCAGATGCAGGCTTGCGTGTAGCTGCGGTTCCACACCGAGCTGACCCGGTCGTTCCACACGGGATAGAGGGCGGGGATGTCCGCCGGGTCGAGCTGTGCCATCTCGCCGGTGCCGTTGTGGCCGTCGAAGAGACAGATTTTGCCGTCTTGGCAGGCGTTGTAGTCGGCCAACGCGGTTCCCGGGGTCGCCAGTACGGCGGTGGAGGCGAGGACCGCCCCCAACATCGCGGTCTTGACTGCCAGTTTCATCAGAACCCTTCCCGGTCTCGTCCGGGGAAGCACGGCCGTGGACGCCGCGCCCAGCTACAAGACGGTCCGGGCATGTGGTTCACCGGGGTGGCGTTGGTGGTGGAGGGCGTCCGAAGGAGCTACGACGGGTCGGGAACCCCGGACGGGATGCCCTGCACGACCTGCCCTTTCGGAGAACACCGTGTCGCTCACTCCTGAGAACACCCACCCCGTCACGATCGCGTTCAGCGGTCCCGACAACGTCGGCAAGACCAAGCAGATCGGCATCCTGGCCCGTCGCCTCGACGCCGCAGCGCGCGAACAGCTCACCTCGGAGCGGGCCGCCGCCGGGTTCGTGCACTGCTGGAGCCCTACGCCGACCGGTTGCGCGAGGCCGACCCCGCTGGTGCCGCCGCGCGCGCTCCCCTGTGTTGCGCCGATTGCCGAGGCTGATGCCCTAACCAGGAATGCCAAGGTCCTTCAGGTAGGTGAGGCGGGCGTTTATCGCCGCTGAGAAGTGCCGCCAGTCGAGGCTTTCCACCAGCTCGATGGGCTTGGGGTTCTTGGCCGAGGACGTGACGTAGCACGCGGCGTCGTAGAGCTGTTCGGCCATGAGGCGCTCGCAGAAGATCCCGAACCGACCCTGGTATGAGGTGCCGTGCCAGATCTTGTCGGAGGGCAGGGCGCCCTTCGCGGTCTTGACCGGCCTCCGGGAGCCTTCGTCGTCCTGCATGATGAAGAAGTAGCCGAGCCAGGGCTTCTCCTTCGGGTACAGCTCGGCGAGGGCCGCACGGCGGAGGTCCACCGCGCTGCCGAGTGCCTCCTCCACCCGGTTGTTGTAGTTGTTGCCGTACGACGGCCCTCCGAGCGCCTTCATCTCGAAGGCCGCGACGAGTACGCCCTGGTGGACGACGACGAGGTCCCACTGTTTCTGCGGCCGGTAGTAGCCGGGCAGCTCCAGGCCCTGGGACTTTCTGGTGCGGATGCTCTCGGGCGGGAAGCCGGCGTCCAGGAAGAACTTCGCCAAGAGGGTCGCGATCACATCGAAGTGCTTGCCACCGCGTACCGATCCGGCTGTGCCGGCGCCCACCGCGGCTTTGATCGCGGACTGCTCGTTCTGGAGCTGTTTCGCACCCCAGTAGGCCGCGATGGCGTCTTCGAAGTCTTGGCGGGTGACCGTCAAGATCCGTTCCTCCTAGTCAGGCAGCTCGGCGAGTCCGTAGACGCGAAGCGCGGCCTCCGTGGCGGCCTTCACATCGCGCCTGTCGAAAGCCTCCGCAAGGGCGACCCGGTCGCTCTCGCTGATCGCCGCGGGGTCGGGCACGCGGATCTTGCGGAGGTACTGCGCCTGGAACCGGAGAGTCCCCCCGCGCATCTTGACCGCGTACGCCTCCACGAACGCTTCCGCGACCTTGGACAACAGCAGACCACCGAGTACGCGCATGTCCCAGACGTCCGAGACGATGAAGTACAGGTTGTGGTGAGGGTACAGGCCGCCTTCGTCGAGGACCGGATGGATCGTCAGCTTCATGTCCGGAAGTAGCAGCTTGGGACGCTCGGTCAGACGGTGGTCGACCTTGTCGATCGTCTTGTACCAGCGTTGGGGCTGTTTGACCGCGATGTAACGCTTACGGAGAGCTGCACCGTGCTCTTCGAAGTATTTGGCGAGCCGGGGGTGCGCGGTGAGGTCCGCGAGGTCGCCTTCGGCGGTCCACGGATTGACCAGGTAGGTCCCGTGCCAGTTCAGAGTGCCGCTGGTGGTGTCACGGACCATGGCCATCGGCAACAGCCGGTCACGTTCGACGAGGGTGTCGTCGTCCGTGAGGAAGACCTTGTCGGCGCCGGTGGCGATGCCGATGCCGACGCGGGTGCCCGTCTTGTCGTCCTCCAGAAGCCGGAAACGTTCGGTCAGCTTCTCCAGGACCGCCAGCCTGGCCGGTGACGCGGCCGGCCATGAGTCCTCGTCCGGGAACCAGTGCGGCATACGCGCGGCCTGGAAGGCCGGGGTGGTCATCGACTCCGATGTGCCCTTCGTGTACCACTCGGCGAAGTCGTGGGCCTGGGTGCTTCCGAACGCGCGGGTGGTGTCCGCTGCGACCGCCTCACCTTGGGACCGGTTCGAGATGATCGTGATCGCCGGATAGGCCGAAACCTGATCATCGAAGGCGTCCACGTCGTGCATGACGAGTGCCAGATCCATGCTGAAGCGCCGCTTCACCAGCTGCCGGAGCCGACTGCCGTACTGGTTCCGCATCCAGCGGTCCGCGCAGATGAAGCCCAGCCGGCCTCCGGGCTTGAGGCTTCGCAGCGCGATCTCGTAGAAGCCGACGTAGATGTCTGCTCGGCCGCCCATTGTGGGGCAGGCGCTGCGATAGGCGGCCATCCGATGGTCGGGGACGTCTTCAAGGCGAATGTACGGAGGGTTGCCCACCACGTAGTCGGCACGGTGATCAGCGTCGGACCGTAGGAGGTAGTCGCCTTCTTCGACCCACGCCGCTGCCACTCGCCGGGCTTCCTCGGCCTGCCATCCCTCGTCCACCAGCTGCTTCGCGATGACCGTACGGCTTTGTCGCACGTTGCGCTCCAGCAGGTCCAGAGCACGAACCGCCGCGAGCGCGTCTGTGATCGGTCGATCGTGCGCACGACAGGAGGCGCTGATCCGCGATGCCACAGCCACCAGGAACGCACCCGAGCCGCAGGCCGGCTCGACGAGCTTCACATCGCAGAGATCCTTGTCGGCCGTGTAGCCGAGGAGGTCGAGGATCAGGTCGACCACCCAGCGTCGCGTGAAGACCTCGCCGTGTTCCACGACCTCCGCGGGAAGAGCGGGGAGACCGTGCAGATCGGTGTCAGGGAACAGAGGAGTGGCCACGTCCTGACCCTACTAGGGAGGATCTCGGCCACGAGAGTTATCCACAGGCCGGACCGTCTACGCCGCCGCTCGGCTCTGGTCAGTGGGGTGACCTGTGAAGGCAGGATGAAAACTTCTCACAGGTCGGACACCCTGAAGCGGCACGGGCTCACTGATATGCGGGCGAGGGTGTGGCCGAGCGGGGAGGCGGGAGCGTTGGGAACGCTGATCGTCACCGCCCCGGCGGTAGGTCACTTGACGGAGTCGACGAAGGTGTTCCAGGAGGCGGCGGTGAAGAGGAGGGCGCCGAGGGAGGGGTCTTTGCTGTCGCGGACGGGGACGAGGGAGGGGAGGTTGGGGGCGAATTCGAGGCAGTCGCCGCCGGTTGAGTTGCTGTAGCTGCTCTTGCGCCAGTCGGCCATGTTCAGCAGGTCGGCGGAGACTTCGAGGCAGTTGCCGCCGGTGGAGTTGCTGTAACTGCTCTTGCGCCACGAGAGGTTGGTCAGGTCGACGGATCGCACGGTACTTCCTCCAACAGCCGCAAGATGAACGCGCGTGACTCGGCAGGAGTTTGTGCCAGGTCGCACACGGCATCATATGCACGGAAGAGGTACTCGGCCTTGCCTGTTTCTTCGACCACATCGCCGTCCAGGTCGTTTTCCGTGTAGACCACGGTCCGACCGTCCAGGATCCGCAGGAACATCACGTCTGTGGTGTCCAAGCCGTGCAATCCGACGCCGAACGGCAGCACTCGGATGGTGACGTTCGGGAGGTCACAGGCCTCCAGCAGACCCTGCAACTGCTCACGCCACGCGGCCGGATCGCGGAGCGAATTCCGGAGCGACGCCTCGGAGAGGATCGCGCGGAACACCGGTGGGTCCTCCGACTCCAGGATGGCCTGGCGGCCTATGCGAGCTTCGACTTGTTGCGCCAACTCCTCCCCCTCGAAACCGCCCGCCGACAGCGCCTCCTGTGCGTACGCCTCCGTCTGAAGCAATCCGGGCAACCTAGTCGGCGAGAACTGCGACAGGGCAACCGCCTTCGCCTCGTACTCCATGTACGGCCGGTACTGCGGCCTGAATTGCTTCTTGTCCCCAGCCGCCAGCTCCCACACCGTCAGGATCAACGGCGTTGTCCCATAGAACGTGTCCAGCCCCATGGCGACCTGCGGACTCCCGATCGTCGCCCCGCTCTCCAACCTGCTCAGCAGCGACTGATCCCACCCCAGCCGCCGTGACAACTCCCTGAAGCTCAGCCCCAGTTTCTCCCGTTGCTCCTTGACCACCTCCCGGAACCGTTCCCTCGGCTCCTGGCTCATCCCCGTGATCGGAAGCCTCCGTGACATCCGTCCCCTCCATCCCGCGTGGTGCATGACCGCGCTCCGTGGTGCACCAAACCCGATTCGACCTGTACGACCACCGTCCATGGGCCATCCTCGTACTACCCAGGAATACGCAGAGTATTACAACTGCCGCATTCCGTACAGAAGTTGGTCGAAAGGACCGATACCCGATGGAACCCGGAACCCTCCTCTACGACCCCGCCCTCGACAAGGTCGGCGAATACCAGGCCCTCCTCGGCAAGTACGCGATGCTCCGCCCCGTCGGCGGCGGCACCGAGTGGCAGGCCGACCCCGCGACCCTGCGCCCGGCGACGGACAAGGAACGGCTGCGCGCCGGCGTGAAGGCGGCCAACAACCTCACCCGCACCGACCCCGCGAAGAACCCCCCGCTGGAGCCGGCGATCGACCTCAGCGCACCCCCGCGCCCGTACCCCAACTGCGCGACCTGCGACGAACTCGCCACCCTCCGCAGGACGGCGCACAAGAACAAGGACTACAGCGCGGCCACGGACGCGAACGTCCTCCTGCGCCGCCACCACACGCAGGCGCACCCGAAGGCGCCCGCCGAGTGACGTACCGCCCCCACCCCAGCCAGATCACCCAGGTCCCCCCGAGCTACGCCACACCCCCACCCGTGATCCCCCAACCCCCCAAGTACGCCCCGACGTTGTGGACGATCCTCCTCACGGCCACCAGCGTCATCAGCCTCGTCGTGGCCGCGACGATCACCCGGGCATAGAAAAACAGCGCCTAGAAACACAGCAAGGCCGCCGAAGAACCCCTCGGCGGCCAACTGCCCTGCGGAAGAACGTCAGTCGGAGATCAGCCCGTCCCGCAGCTGAGCCAACGTCCGCGTGAGCAACCGCGAGACGTGCATCTGCGAGATCCCGACCTCTTCCCCGATCTGGGACTGCGTCATGTTCGCGAAGAAGCGCAGCATGATGATCCGCCGCTCGCGAGGCGGCAGCTTGGCCAGCAGCGGCTTCAGGGACTCCCGGTACTCGACGCCTTCGAGCGCCGTGTCCTCGTACCCCAGCCGATCGGCCAACGACCCTTCGCCACCGTCGTCTTCGGGGGCGGGGGAGTCCAGCGAGGAGGCCGTGTACGCGTTGCCGACGGCGAGCCCGTCGACGACGTCTTCCTCGGACACCCCGAGAACGGCGGCGAGTTCGGGCACGGTCGGCGACCGGTCGAGCCGCTGGGACAGCTCGTCGCTGGCCTTGGTGAGGGCGAGCCGCAGCTCCTGAAGGCGGCGAGGGACGCGAACCGACCAGGACGTGTCCCGGAAGAACCGCTTGATCTCGCCGACGACGGTGGGCATCGCGAAGGTGGGGAACTCGACCCCCCGCTCGCAGTCGAACCGGTCGATCGCCTTGATCAGCCCGATCGTGCCGACCTGGACGATGTCCTCCATCGGCTCGTTGCGGGACCGGAACCGCGCGGCGGCGTACCGCACGAGCGGCAGGTTGAGCTCGATGAGCGTGTCACGGACGTACGCACGCTCGGGGCTGTCCTCGTCGAGCGCGGCGAGCCGCAGGAACAGGGAGCGGGACAGGGTCCGGGTGTCGATCGCCTCCGTGGGGGCGGGAAGCGCCGGAGCCGGTCCGGCGGTGAGTGCCGGGACGTCGGCCGTGACGTCGTCGAGCGGGTCCGGCTCGGCGGGCACGGCGGGCGCGGACGCGCTCTTCGCGAGCGTGAGCACCTTCGAGCTGCCCTGGTCTGCGGACATGCCACCCCCTTTGGGTCGCGGGACGGTCGGGGCTGGCGCTCCGGGTGGAACGTCGGCCTTCACCTGAATACCGGAGCCGAAGCCTCGGCAAACGCGCTTCCGGCAGAATGTCACATGTCGGCAACACGCTGTAGTGACATGTCGACATGTGACCAACGAAACAGCCCTGCACAGACGGTGTATGACGAGGTCTCAGCCCGAATCGGCCCCAAAAGTGCCGCCTGGCCGATTCGCCCGCGACGGTGACGTATCGATCCTGCTTACGATTCCCGGAACCGGGGGGATCTACGCCTCGATCCGGTTCGCGGAGCGCAGCCGCTGGAAGGACCGGGCGAGCAGCCGGGAGACGTGCATCTGCGAGACCCCCAGCTCGGCGCTGATCTGCGACTGGGTCAGATTGCTGTAGTAACGGAGCAACAGGATCCGCTGCTCCCGCTCCGGCAGCTGCACGAGCAGGTGGCGGACGAGGTCGCGGTGCTCGACGCCGTCCAGCGCGGGGTCCTCGTACCCGATCCTGTCCAGCAGCCCCGGCAGCCCGTCGCCCTCCTGGGCGGCCTCCAGGGACGTCGCGTGGTACGAGCGGCCGGCCTCGATGCAGGACAGCACCTCGTCCTCCCCGATCCGCAGCCGCTCGGCGATCTCGGCGGTCGTGGGGGTGCGGCCGTACGCGGTCGTCAGATCCTCCGTCGCCCCGTTCACCTGCACCCACAGCTCGTGCAGGCGGCGGGGTACGTGGACGGTGCGCACGTTGTCGCGGAAGTACCGCTTGATCTCGCCGACGACCGTCGGCATCGCGAACGTCGGGAACTGGACGCCCCGGTCGGGATCGAAGCGGTCGATCGCGTTGATCAGACCGATCGTCCCGACCTGGACGACGTCCTCCATCGGCTCGTTGCGGGAGCGGAACCGCGCGGCGGCGTAGCGCACGAGCGGGAGATTCGCCTCGATGAGCGCCGTACGCACCCGGCGGTGCTCCGGCGTACCCGGCGGCAACTCCTTGAGCTGGCCGAAGAGGACGGTCGTCAGGGCCCGGGTGTCCGCGCCCCGGCGCTGCCTCTCGGAAAGCTCGGGGGTCTCCGGAACCGTTTCCTCAACCGCTTCGGGCGCGGTCTCCTGGGGTGGCGCAGTACTGGCCGACACGGTCAACGCCACCTCATCATCCGTCGTTCATCCGTCAAAAGCGGTCATAGCATCACAAGACATCACCACTGTGTGCAAGCACCGCATTACACCGTGTTGAGGGATGAACAACGCTTTTCGGAAGGCACAGTCAGAAGGTGCGGTCAGAAGGTGTAGTCGGTGACGACCCACGTCGCGAACTCGCGCCACAGCGCCACGCCCGCCTGATGCGCGGGGTGCTCGATGTACCGCTTCAACGCCTCCGCGTCCGCGAACGACGAGTTGATCGCGAAGTCGTACGCGATCGGCCGGTCGGAGAGGTTCCAGCCGAGCTCCCAGAACTCGACGTCCTCGATCTCGCCGGGCAGCGCCCGGAACGCGGCCTCACCGGCCACCACGCGCTCGTCGTCGCGCGTCACACCGTCGTTGAGCTTGAACAGGACCAGATGCCGGATCACGGGGTCTCCCACCGGGACAGGGCGGCTACTTGGCCCCGTCGGCGAGCCACGTGAAGAAGTCTCCGATGGCCTTCGCCGCGTTGGATATGCCCTCGAACCCTAGCTGCACGTAGTCCGCGGCCTTCGCCGGGTCCGTGATGATCACGTACAGCACGAACACGACGAGCACGTAGACGGCGATCTTCTTGGCCTGCACCGCCACCGCGCCTCCCCTGCGACTTGGATCCCCCTGCTGCCGGGCGTGAGTGTAGCTTTCACGTCGGTCATTTCATCGTATTGATCGGGTGTGAGTCGGAGGCCGGCGAACTCGAAGGGCCCCGCCGCAGTCGGCGAGGCCCTTCATCGTGAGCGGTAGCGGAGGGATTTGAACCCTCGGTGACTTGCGCCACACTCGCTTTCGAGGCGAGCTCCTTCGGCCGCTCGGACACGCTACCGAGAGAGACCTTACAGCACGGGTCGGGCTGCTCGGAAATCGGTATCACCGGCCACGGAAGAAGCTGGTCAGCAAGGCCGCGCAGGCATCGGGGAGCACCTCTCCGATCACCTCGGGGCGGTGGTTGAGGCGGCGGTCGCGGACGACGTCCCAGACCGAACCGGCGGCGCCGGCCTTGTCGTCCCGGGCGCCGTAGACCACCCGGTCGACACGGGACTGCACCAGCGCCCCGGCGCACATCACGCACGGCTCCAGGGTGACGACGAGCGTGCAGTCGACGAGCCGCCACTCGCCCAGCGCGGAGGCGGCCCGGCGCAGCGCCAGCACCTCCGCGTGGGCGGTCGGATCGCCCGTCGCCTCGCGCTCGTTGTGGGCGGCGGCCAGCACCGTCGTACCGTCCGGGCCGAGGACGACCGCCCCGACGGGGACGTCCGGACCGGCCCGCCCCGCCTCGGCGAGGGCGAGCCGCATCGCGGGCCGCCAGGGGTCGCGTACGGGGTCGGGGGTCAGCGGACGGCTTCCAGCATCTCCGTCGCGCCGAGCGCGTCCGCGATCTCGCCGAGCGCGTCGCTGTCGAAGGACTGGAGCTGCTTCTGCGAGATGCCGAGGTCGTCCAGGAGACGGGCGTCGCCGACGGGGCCGTGCGGGACCGCTTCCGCGGCCGGCTCGTCGTCCTCGTCCTCCTCGCCGTCCTCCGTGCCGTCCAGGTCCAGCGCGTCCAGGTCGTCGTCGGCGTCCTTGGCGAGCAGGTCGGCGAGCAGGAGTTCGCCGTACGAGCTGCGGGCGGCCACCGCGGCGTCCGAGACGTAGACGCGGGGATCGTCCTCGCCGTCCACCCGGACGACGCTGAACCAGGCGTCCTCCTGCTCGATCAGGACCAGGACCGTGTCGTCGTCCACGGACGACTCGCGGGCCAGGTCGGCCAGATCCGACAGGGTTTCCACATCGTCGAGCTCTGTGTCGCTCGCTTCCCACCCGTCTTCGGTGCGCGCGAGCAGTGCGGCGAAGTACACCGTGACTCTCCCAGCTGGTCAAAGGTGTGCCGGTTGGGGGTCCCCCCGGCGGAGGTCTTCAGGCGGGTCGAGAGCTCGGGCTCCGAGCCACACCCACTCGGAATCGTGGCAGAAACGAGGGCTCCAGGGGACGTCTTCGGCACCCTGTGTCCGGCATTTTGATCGCGGATCCCCACGACCCCACCAGCGCACTCGCTCCCGCCAACAGCGGATCGTACGCGGCTTTGCCATCTGGCAGAGCACGGGCGGGCCTTGAGGACACCGACACGGCGGTGATCTTCACCTCAGGGGTACGCGAGGGGGTGCGGGGCACGGGGTGCGGCCCCCGGCGTCACCAGCGGAACGTCCGCATCCGCATCGCGTGCCGCAGCCGCGCCGCCTTCGCCTTCCTCGGCTGGACCCGGTCCCGCAGCTCCCGCGCCTCCGCCAGCTCCCTGAGGAAGCGGGCCCGGCGCCGACGCCGGTCGGCCGCGCTCTCCGTACGCTCCGCGCTCTCTGGGGACTCTTCTTCGCTTTCCGGCACAGTTCACACCACCCCGGTCCAAGTCGGTCATCCCCACTGTCCTCCAGTTCGGGGGTCCGACGCCAGAGCGACCCGGGGGCGTGCCCGGTTAATCTGGACGTATGCGTCTCCACGTCGTCGACCACCCCCTGGTCGCTCACAAGCTCACCACGCTGCGCGACCAGCGCACGGACTCCGCGACCTTCCGCCGCCTCGCCGACGAACTGGTCACCCTCCTCGCCTACGAGGCGACCCGGGACGTACGTACGGAGCAGGTCGACATCACGACCCCGGTCACCGACACGACCGGCGTGAAGCTGTCCCACCCCCGCCCCCTCGTCGTACCGATCCTCCGCGCGGGCCTCGGCATGCTCGACGGCATGGTCCGCCTCCTGCCCACGGCGGAGGTCGGCTTCCTCGGCATGATCCGCAACGAGGAGACCCTGGAGGCGTCCACGTACGCCACCCGTATGCCGGAGGACCTCTCCGGCCGCCAGGTGTACGTCCTCGACCCGATGCTGGCCACCGGCGGCACCCTGGTCGCGGCGATCCGCGAACTGATCCGCCGGGGCGCGGACGACGTGACAGCGGTCGTCCTGCTCGCCGCCCCCGAGGGCGTGGAGGTCATGGAACGCGAACTGGCGGGCACCCCGGTGACGGTGGTGACGGCAGCGGTGGACGACCACCTGAACGAACAGGGCTACATCGTGCCGGGCTTGGGCGACGCGGGGGACCGCCTGTACGGCGCGGCGGAGTAACCCGGGCTCAACAGCCCTTCTTCGTCCCCGTGATTGCCGCCGCCTTCGGCACGCTCAACGCGGCAAGCGCCTTGGTCGCGTCAGCCGGCGCGGCCAGGGCCCTGAAGCCGTTGCCGATGATGAGGTCCACGGACGCGTCCTTCCGGGCCGCGTCCATCTTCCGTGCCGCGCCCGGGAGTTGAACCCCCAGCACGGACAGCGACGTGCCGGACGCGGCGGGCACCCCCACCAACACCCCTGTCCCGGCTACCTTCTTGTCGAACTGCGCGGGCGCGTTCCCGACCTGACCGACCTTGAACCCCCGCTTCTTCAGCTCGTCGGCGGTGGTTTTCGCGAGCCCGCTGCGGGTGGTCGCGTTGAAGACGTTCACGGTGATCTGCGCCGGCTGGGGAAGCACCACGGCGGCCGTCGTGGGAACCGCCTTCTTGGGCGCGCAGGTGCCGGACGCGGCGGACGCGGTGCCGCCGCCACCGGTGAAGACGTCGACGAGCTGCATCGTCCCCCACCCCGCGACCCCGAGCACGGCCCCGCACGCGACGACGACCACAACGAGCCGCCCACGCCGCCGAGATCGGCGCATGCGCGGGTACTTGTCGCCTGTGATGCGGTATTCGCCGCCCATGCCGGGGGGAGTCAGCATGCTCATGGGCGCAGCGTAGTGCTCCGGCGCGTCCGTGACTAATAAACGATCATCCGACACCGCGCGGTCACGCGGATTGCACCCGAAAGGGGCAACGGTGTCACTGATCGAGTTCGAGGACGCGCGCGTGCAGCACTTGGCGCTGCTGCAACGCCGCCCGTACCGCCCGGTGCAGCCCGTCCTCCAGATACAGGTCGCCCTGCCACTTCACGACGTGCGCGAAGAGGTCGCCGTAGAACGTCGAGTCCTCCGCGAGCAGGGTCTCCAGATCGAGCTGCTGCTTCGTGGTCACGAGCTGATCGAGGCGGACCGGACGCGGTGCGACGTCCGCCCACTGCCGGGTGCTCTCCCGGCCGTGGTCGGGGTACGGCCGGCCGTTTCCGATGCGCTTGAAGATCACACGGAAAGCCTACCGGCCCAGACCTTCCGGGCGCAGCCACGGCGGCGGAGTGCGACGCTGCAAATAACGTCATGTACCGAGGCAAACCGGGAACGAGGGACAGGCGATGAGTACGCAGCCGCAGCCGCCGGGCGCGAACGGGCCGACCCCGGGCGGGGGGACGGGGATCACGGCCGGGGGTACGGAGATCGCGGCCGAGGTCGCGGAGGCCCAGGCCGAGGTTACGGAGATCGCGGCCGGGTACGCCTTCGCGGGCCCCGCGCTCGACCTCGGCGCCCTCCTCTGGGAGAACACGCCCCACCCCGGCGTCCCCGTCCGCATCCCGCTGCCCGTCCTCAACCGCCACGGCCTGGTCGCGGGCGCGACGGGCACCGGCAAGACGAAGACGCTCCAGCTGATCGCCGAGCAGCTCTCCGCGCAGGGCGTCCCGGTCTTCCTCGCGGACGTGAAGGGCGACCTGTCGGGGGTGTCGGCACCCGGCCAACCCGGCGAGAAAGTGCAGGCCAGGGCGGCCGAAGTGGGCCAGAAATGGACCCCCGCCGGATTCCCCGCGGAGTTCTACGCCCTCGGCGGCATCGGCCACGGCATCCCCGTACGCGCCACCATCACCAGCTTCGGCCCGGTCCTGCTCTCCAAGGTGCTCCAGCTCAACCCCACCCAGGAGCAGTCCCTCGGCCTGATCTTCCACTACGCCGACACGAAGGGCCTCGAACTCCTCGACCTCAAGGACCTGCGCGCGGTGGTCGCCTTCCTCACGTCCGACGAGGGCAAGGCGGAACTCACGACCATCGGCGGCCTCTCCACGGCGACGGCGGGCGTCATCCTGCGTTCCCTGACCGCCTTCGAGGCGCAGGGCATGGCCGACTTCTTCGGCGAACCCGAATTCGACACGGCCGATTTCCTGCGGCTGTCCCCCGACGGCCGGGGAATCGTGTCGGTCCTGGAACTCCCCGCGATCCAGGACAAACCGCAACTCTTCTCCACTTTCCTGATGTGGCTCCTCGCAGACCTCTTCCACGACCTCCCCGAAATCGGCGACGCCGACAAACCGAAGCTCGTCTTCTTCTTCGACGAGGCCCACCTCCTCTTCAACGGCGCCTCCAAGGCGTTCCTCGACTCCATCACCCAGACCGTCCGCCTCATCCGCTCCAAAGGGGTCGGCGTCTTCTTCGTCACCCAGACCCCCAAGGACGTCCCCGCCGACGTCCTCGCCCAGCTCGGCAACCGCGTCCAGCACGCCTTGCGCGCCTTCACCCCGGACGACCAGAAAGCGCTGAAAGCGACCGTCAAGACGTTCCCGAATTCCGCGTACGACCTCGAAGAACTCCTGACCTCGCTGGGAACGGGAGAGGCGGTCGTGACCGTCCTGAGCGAGAAGGGCGCGCCGACACCCGTCGCGGCGACGCGGCTTCGGGCGCCGGAGTCGCTGATGGGGCCGATCGACGCGGGCGCCCTGGACGCGGCGGTCACGGCGTCCCCGCTCCACGAACGTTATGCACAGGCTGTGGACAGAGAATCGGCGTACGAGAAACTCCAGCGACGCGAGGCGGAGAAACCGGCGGCACCGGCGGCGCCGCAATCGCAGCCCCGGCCTCAGCAGCGGCCCCGGGAAGAGAAGTCGATGGTGGAACAGGTCGTCGGAAGCGGCATGTTCAAATCCCTGGCCCGCTCGATCGGCACACAGGTCGGCAGGGAGATCACGCGTTCCCTTTTCGGTACGGCGAGAAGAAGACGCTGAGGTGGCGGACCGGATAATTCCGGCCCGCCACTCTCTTCACCTAACGGCTCTGCTCAGCCTGCGACTGAGGCTGCTGCTCGTTCTCCGTCCGCTTCTCCGGGGGCGCCGTACGCCGGGCTTCCGCGCGCAACAGGGCACGCAGGACCGCATAAGGATCTGTGGGCATGTTTCCTCGCTCTGCGTGAAGGATGAGGGGCTTTCTCTGCGCCGCTCTCATCAGCACCGCAGAACCACACGCCGCACGGAGGAAAGTCCCAAGGGGACAAGGGCCGGGAAAATTTCACGCGGCGCTTTCCCGAACGCCTCGACGCCCATCCCGGAAACGGACGCGGGCCGCAACACCTTCTCGACCCGGTCGACAGGCGCGGCGGCCGGTCGGAGTCCGCTGTCGACGACGTCGTACTCGACGCTCTCCACAGCCATCGCCACACAGGGCACCGCGCAGGCTTCCCCCGGCACCAGGAGTGCGAGCACCACGACCAGCATCCGCAGCCAGAGCCGCGAGCGAGAAAGAAGCCGTGCACCACTCACACAAGGGGGATGCCCAAGGCGCGCGGGGATCGAGTCACGAAAGGAGCGGATTCAACCCATTCGGGGGAGCGCAAGGGTTTTTAGGGGCGCGGGGCTGTATCGATTTGCGGCTCCGCCGCGCGGGCGCGATCAACCCCCACCGGCGCGCGCTATGAACTCAACCCCCCTTGGCAGCCCGCTTCTTTTCCTGCTTATATGCCCGAACTTTGGCCAAAGAGTCCTCCCCGGTAATATCCGCGACGGACCGATAAACCTTGGCCTCCCCATAACTCCCCGCAGCCTCCCGCCACCCCCTCGGCCGAACCCCCACCTGCTTACCCAGCAACGCCAAGAAAATCTGCGCCTTCTGCTTCCCGAACCCCGGCAACCCCTCAAGCCTCTTCAACAACTCACCCCCACTGCCGACCCCGGCCCACACCCCCTCCGCGTCCCCGTCATAGTGCTCGACGAGAAACTGACAGAGCTGCTGAATCCGCTTGGCCATCGACCCGGGATACCGATGCACCGCAGGCTTCTCGGAAAGCAGCGCAGCAAACCGCTCAGGATCCATCCCGGCGATCTCGCGAGCGTCCAGATCATCGACCCCCAGCCGATCCGCGATGGTCCGAGGCCCCCTGAAGGCCCACTCCATCGGAACCTGCTGATCCAGCAGCATCCCCACCAGCGCCGCCAGAGCCGACCGCCCGAGCAGTTCATCGGCCTCGGAATCCTGTGCAAGATGCAGGGTGACGTCCATACCCAGATGATCCCGCCGAAAAGGTCACCCCGCGCGCCAGTACCCGAGCGCGTGGACGCGCTCCTTGGCGACGCCGAGCTCCTTGCGGACGTACGCCGAGAGCGCCCGGGTCGTACGCGTGTCGCACGCGATCCACACGTACGGCGCCTCCGCCCCCGCGAGGACCTCCGGCAGTTCCCGCCGGACCCGCTCGACCAACTCCCCGCGCGGCACCCGCCGTACGCCGTGCCGGAAGGGCAACTCGGCGCCCCCGCCCTCGAACCACACGGTCGACTCCACGGAACTCATCGAGTCGAGGAGGGAGTTGATCGCGGGCAGCGACGCGGGATCGCCGATCGCGAGGACGTGGGAGGGGCCGGGTACGGGCCGCTCGAAGCCGGTCCCCTGGACGGTCGCCTCGATCGTGTCGCCGGCCCGGACCGTACGGGCCCAGTCGCTGGCGGCGCCCTCGTGCAGCGCGAACTCCAAGGTGAACGTACCGCTCTCCGGGTCGGGATCGACCAGCGTGTACGCCCGCTGATGGGGCCGCCCGGCGTTCTGGAACCACAGCCGCACCCACATGGTCGGGTGCACGGGGTTCGCGGCGAGGAGCCCGCCGTCGGTGACGCGGATACGCCGGTACTCGGCGCTGACCTGCTCGTTCGCCGTCACGGTGAGGGTGAAGTCCCTGGCCCGCATGAGCTTCAGAACCGCACCTTCCCAGCCCCGCCCCTGCGCCATACCGCCTCCACCCCTCACGTACGCTGCCTGACTTAGGCAAGGCTAACCTAAAACTGAGGGGCTGCCCAGAATGACCACAGAGACGTACCGCGACGCCTTCGGCGTCCCGCACCTGCGCGCGACCACCGCGACGGCGCTGGCGCACGCGCAGGGCCTGATCACGGCGCGGGACCGGGCGTGGCAACTGGAGGTGGAACGCCACCGGGCGCAGGGCACGTCCGCGAGCTTCCTCGGCGCGGGCGCCCTGCCGTGGGACACGTTCGCGAGGCGCGCGCGACTGGAGGACACGGCCCGAAGATGCTTCGCGAGGCTGGAGGGGGCCGATCCGGAGACGGCGGGGTGGGTGCGGGCGTATGTGGAGGGGGTCAACGAGGGGTTGGGGGTGAGGGGTACGGGGGCTCACGCCCCAGCCTCCCCGCCCTCCGCTCAACCCCCCTGCCCCGCCACCGAGTTCGAACGTGTCGGCCTCACCCCCGGCGCCTGGTCCCCTTGGACGCCCCTCGCCGTCTGGCTCTCCGTCCACATCCTCTTCGCCGGCTTCCCCGCCAAGCTCTGGCGCGAGGAGGCGATACGGCATCTCGGCCCCGACGCGGTCCCCCTGTTCGCCACCGACGGCCCGGCCACCTCGGGGAGCAACGGGTGGCTGCTGGACGGGAGTCGGACGGTCAGCGGCGGCGCGCTGATCGCCGGGGACCCGCACCGGTTCATCGAGGAACCCGGCATCTACCAGCAACTCCGGCTGGCCTGCGACGAGTTCGACGTCGTCGGGCTCGCGGTGCCCGGCGTACCCGGCATCGCGCACTTCGGGCACACGGGAACCGTCGCCTGGGCGATCACGAACGCGATGGCCGACTACCAGGACCTGTACAAGGAACGGCTGCGGCGGACCGGCGCCGGCGTGGAGGCGCTGGACCCGGACGGGGTGTGGCGCCGGGTCCACCGGCACACGGAACTGATCGAGGTCGCGGGCGAACCGCCCGTCCAGATCGAGGTGTTGGAGACACCCCGGGGCCCGGTGATCGCCGGTGGCCCCGAAGGGCTGGACGACGCGACCCCGTTGGCGCTGAGCCTGCGCTGTCCGCCGCGCGTGACGGGGGAGTTGGGGTTCGAGACGCTCCTCAGGCTGCTGAGGGCCCGTGATGTGGGTGATGTGGACGCCGCCCTGGACACCTGGTGCGAACCCGTGAACGTCGTCCAGGCCGCCGACACCGCCGGAGGCACCCTGCACAGGGTCGCCGGCCGCGTCCCGGTCCGCGCGGAAGCGAACCGTGTCCGCCTGGTCCCGGCCTGGGAACCGGGCCACGAGTGGACGGGCTGGCACGAGCCGCCCCGCGCCGAACTCACGGACGGCATCGCGGTGATGGCCAACCAGCGGGGCCCGGCACGGGAGTTGGGCGTCGAGTTCGCCCCCGCGCACCGGGCCGACCGCATCAGCACCCTCCTCCGGCAACGCGAGAAGTGGACGCCCGAGGAGATCGGCACGATCCACATCGACACCCAACTCGCCTCAGCTGCACCCCTGTTGGACAGGCTGACGGCGCTGAAGGACCTCACCCCGGCCGCCGAGACCCTCAGGAACCGCCTGCTGCGCTGGAACCGCCACATGGACGCGGCCAGCACGGACGCCGCGTCCTACGCCGCCCTCCGCACCGAGGTCGTCCGCGCCCTCGCCGCCCACCCCGCCTTCGCCGCCCTCACGACCCCGCCCGCCTACCCCGACGTCCTCCTCCCCTGGCTCGCCCTCGTGCCCCGGATCGGCTTCGCCCTCGAACACCTGCTGCGCGCCGAGGAGTTGTACGGAATCGACCGCGACACCGTCGTACGGGACGCCCTGGAGACCGTGGCCACCCGCCCGGCGGCGACCTGGGGCGACACCCACCGCCTCACCCCCTGGCGCGCGCTGCCCGACGACACGTACGAACCGCCCCCGCTCTCCGGCGACCACGACTGCGTGCTGTGCACCTCCGCGATCCCCGGCGTCACCGACCGCGCCGCGCGGGGGCCGGTGGCGCGGTACGTGTGGGACCTCGCCGACCGCAGCCGCAGCCGGTGGATCGTCCCGCACGGCGCCCAACTCCCCTTGTGGCTCAAGGGAGATCTGGCCCCCGTGGTCACCGACTGGAACCGTCTGCACAAGGAGCAGCGCTGATGTACGTCCATGAACAGCCCGTCCCCGGCTTCGGCACCGTCCGCATCCGCCTCCTCGACCCCGTGGCCGACGCCCGCACGATCCACCCCTGGGTCACGGCTCAACGCGCCGAGTTCTGGGGCATGAACGGCCTCACCGAACCCCAAGTCACCGAGATCTACACCCACATGGCGACCCTCGACACCCACCACGCCTTCCTGGCCGAACTGGAGGGCGTCCCGGTGGCGCTCCTCCAGCTGTACGACCCGGCGGCGGACCGGGTGGGCGCGTGCTACGACGTGGCGGCGGGGGACGCGGGCGTACACGTCCTGCTGGCACCCGGCGAACGCCAACCTGGTTGGTCGGGGGCCCTGTTGGGGGTGTACGCGGCGTACGTCTTCCGGACGCTCGGTCACCGGCGGGTCGTCGTCGACCCCGACCCGCGCAACGAGAAGGCCGTCGCCCGCTTCCTCCGCCAGGGCTTCACCCCGGGCCCGGTCGTCACGCTGCCCGAAGTCGATCTCCCGGAGGTCCACTTGCCGGAGAAGACGGCCCAACTGGCGTTCCTGACCCGGGAGGTAGCGTTCCCCGGGTGACTCCGGACGAGCTGATCTCCCACTACTCCCTGCGACCGATCCCCCGCGAGGGCGGCCTCTTCCACCGCACCTGGACCGGCCCGCCGACCCCCGACGGCCGCCCCTCCGGCACCGCCATCGTCGTCCTCCTCCAGGCCGACGACTACTCCGCCCTCCACCGCCTCCCCCACGACGAGACCTGGCACCACTACCTCGGCGCGCCCCTGGAGATGCTGCTCCTCGCCGAGGACGGCTCGACGCGTACGGAGGTGCTGGGGCCCGACCTCCTCGGCGGGCAGGCCGTCCAGCTCACCGTGCCCGCGCGCACGTGGATGGGCGCGCGGCCGGTCGGCGGGTGGACGTTCTTCGGGTGCACGATGGCGCCGGGATTCACCTATGAGGAGTACGAGCACGGGGAACTCGGGGCGCTCACGGAGCGTTACCCGTCTCAAGCGGAGCGTATTGCGGGGTTGTGCCGGAGGTAAGGGGGGATTGCCGGTGGGGCAAGAGGTGAGCGCCGATGGGGCCTGAGCCGTACGTAAAGGGAGGTATGGACCCAGGGGGCGCGGCCGGTACGGAGGCGGAGTGAACGACGTGCGTGAGAAACAGCGGGCCGCGGCGCGGCGCGGGGCGGTGCTGCTCGGCGCGCTGCTGGTCCTGCTGCTGTTCGGCGGCTCGGGTACGGCGTCGGCGCACGCGGCGCTGGCAGGCACCGACCCGGCCGACGGGAGCGTCGTCCAGACCGTCCCCGGCGAGGTCACCCTCAGATTCACCGAGTCCGTGGGCCTGCTCGACGACTCGATCCGGGTCCTCAATCCCGAGAACAAGCGGGTGAAGACCGGCAGGGCGAGCCATGTGCCGGGCCGTTCGGACGCGGTGCGGGTCACGATGCCGGACGACGCGGGCACGGGCACGTTCACCGTCGCCTGGCGCGTCGTCTCCGCCGACAGCCACCCCGTGTCCGGCGCCTTCACCTTCTCCATCGGCAAGCCGTCCCCGACGCTCGCGCCGCTCTCGGCGGGCCCGGAGGAGAACCCGACCACCAACAGCCTCTACATACTGACCCGTTACGTCGCCTACGTCGCCGCCGCGCTGCTCATCGGCACGGCCGTCTTCATCGCCGTCTGCCGCCCGCCGGACACGCGCGCGCTGCGCCGTCCGCTGCGGGTGGGGGGCTGGACGCTCGCCGGAGCGACCGTCTTCCTCTTCTTCCTGCGCGGGCCCTACGAGACCGGCGCCGCGGTCACCGAACTCCTCGACCCGTCCTCGCTGTCCCGGACCGCGACCTCCCGCCCCGGCCTCGCGCTGCTGGCCCGGCTGCTGCTCCTCGGCGTCCTCGGGCTGCTCATGTGGCAGAAGTGGTGGTCCAGGAAGGCCACGCTCGCGGCGGGCGCCGTCACCATCCTCGGCCTCGCCCTGACCTGGGCCGCCGCCGAGCACGCCTCCGCGGGCATCCAGGTGCCGCTCGCGATGACCTCCACGGTGCTTCATCTCCTGTCCATGGCCGTATGGTTGGGGGGTCTCACCTCCCTGTTCTCCGTGCTGAACCGGAGTTCTGTTCCGGTGCCCGCGCGGGTGATCATTGCCTTCTCCCGTACCGCCGCGACCTGTGTGGTCGTCCTCGTGGCCACGGGTGTCTACCAGTCCTGGCGGGGTCTCGGCTCGCTCACCGCGCTGACCGAGTCCTCCTACGGACGGATCCTGCTCGCGAAGCTGGCGGCCGTGGTGGTGCTGCTGGCGGTCGGGGCGTGGTCACGCGGGGTCGTGAGGCGGTTGAAGTCGGCCGAGAGCGACAGCGAGACGAGGGGAAGCGAGTTGAGCAGTGCGGTGAGTTCTGCGGTGCGGGAGCGGGTGGTGGAGACGGTGGGGTCCGGGGGTTCCGGTGGCGGCGTCGGGCTGATCGAGGCGGAGACGGAGGCCGCGGGTACGGGGGCGGCGACTTCGCAGGGGGCCGGGAGCACGGCGGCGCCGAAGTCCGGTGGGGCGGCGGGGGCGGACAAGGCGAAGCCGGGTTCGGGACCGGGGGCGGACAAGGCGGCGCCGGGGGCGGGGCCGGCCTTCTCGCCGGTGTCGCTCAAGTCCCGCCTCGACACGGAGGAGTTGACCCCGGCGGAGGACGCGCAACGCCGTGCGCTGCGCCGCTCCGTCCTCCTGGAGGTCGTCGTCTCGGTCATCGTCCTGGTCATCACGACCGTCCTCACCGGCACCCTGCCCGGCCGCGCGGAGGCGGAAGCGGCGACGGCCGGACAGGAGGTCGGCGTCCTCACGACCTCGGTGACCAGCGTCCCCTTCAGCATCGCCTCCCCCAGCGTCAAGGCCCAGGGCACCGTCCAGATCACCCTCGACCCCGGCCGCGTGGGCCCCAACACCCTCGAAGCGGTCGTCTACGCGGCCGACGGCGGCTTCGCCATGGTCCCCGAACTCCGCGTCTCCTTCAGCCTGCCCAGCCAGGACATCGGCCCCCTGGAGGCGAAGCTCGTCGACCGGGGCGGCTACTGGGCCGCCAACGCCCTCAGCCTCCCGATCGCCGGCGAGTGGACGATGCGGGTCACCGTACGGGTGTCGGACATCGACCAGGTGAGCGTGGAGAAGAAGGTGCGGATCGAAAGGTGAGTGGCGGCGGGCGGCGGCGTCCGGAACGGTTCGCGTCAGCGACCTCCGCTCTGCCGCCGCCCGCCGCCGGTTGTCGCCTCCGCCCCCGACTCCCCTTCCTCACGCCGCCGTTCGGAACACCTGCCGTGTGTGCCACTCCCGGTGGGGCGGGGCGATGGGGTGGGCGTCGGGGAGGCGGAGGGGCTGGTCGGCCAGGGCGGTGACCTGGGTGCGGGAGGCCGGGGTCGTGCCGCTGTAGAGAGGTGAGACCAGGATGCGGTGGGCGGGGGAGATGCCCAGGACGCCCTTGTCGAACAGCTTGTGGTGCAGCGCGCACAGGCACAGGGCGTTGTCCAACGTGTCGGGGCCCGCGTACGACCACCAGCGGACGTGCGCCGCCTCCAGGCCCACGGGGCGGGAGCCGAGCAGGCCGTCGTAGCCGCAGAAGGCGCACTGGTGGTCGTAGGCCCTGAGGACCAACTCCCGGATACGGGGGTCCCGTTGCTGGCGCTTCGTGAGGGAGTGGGCGTACCGGGGGTCCAGGTCGAGGCCCACCGCCTCGCACAACTCCGCGTGCAGGGAGGGCGGGAAGTGCTGCTCCAGGATCAAGCGGGCCAGTTTCCCGAGGAGTTCGGGGTGGCGGCGCAGGTCGGAGCGGAGTTCGGGGGCCAGGCGGCCGGTCGCGCCGGATTCCCTCAACTGCCGTACCCCGCTGCCGGGACTTCCGTCGCCGAGCTCCGTGCGGACCTCCCACAGGCCGTCGCTGGTGAGGTGGTGGAAGGGGTACGAGGGCGAAGTCGGCTTCGTGGGCCCGTACTCGGCGAGGAGATCCTTCAAGTCGCCTTCCACCGCGCTGTACTTGAGCCCCTCCCCGGCGTCCCGCTGGAACCGGCCCAGCGCGTACAGCAGGAGAAGCGGTTTGTGCGGCGCCCGCACCCCGTGCCGCGTCCACTGCCGGAGATCCGCCACCCGTTCGAGCCAGTCCATGAGGGCGAGGCTATGACAACGAGGCTATGACAGAGCGGGGTTGAGACCACCCGGCCCCGCCGTACCTCGGCTCCGCCGTACCCCGCCCCCCCGTACCCCGGCCCCGCCGTACCCTGGCCCGCCGTCCCCCGCGAAGACGAACCACCGCAGCACCAGGAACCGCCCGATCCCGGCGAGGCCGGAGGCGCCGAGGTACACGGCCTGTTCCGTCACCAGCCCCGGCGACGCCCGCACCGCGTGCAGCGCCAGCACCGCCACGCTGGTCACGGCGTACGCCGCAGCCGCTGACCCCGCCGACCGCCAGTGCTGCCGCAGCCCCGCGCCCCGCCCCGTACCGAAGGTGAACCGCGCGTGCAGCTCGGTGCACAGGACCGTCGACACGACGGTGACGACCGCGTTGGCGACCACCCACGGCACCGCCCTCGCGACCAGCGGCACGGCCAGGCCGGACAGCACCCCGATGCCGCCCCCGCACAGCGCGAAGCGGAGGAAGGAGGCGACGGGGCCGGTGGCGGGGGCCGGGTTGGGTGCCATGACCGCGCTCCTCGGGCTCGTACGAAGGGGATGCCGGAGCCCGGGATCCGGGCGTGGGCGCTACGCCGCGGCCTCCGCGGCGGCCGGCTCCGCGGGGCTCTCACCGCCGGGCCGCGCACCGGCCGTCGCCCGCCCCTTCGGGATGAACGTCGCGAGCAGGAAGGCGACGAGCGCCGCACCCGCCCCGATCGCCATGACCACCTTGAACCCGCTCTCGGACGGCAGCGCGTGCCCGCCGAAGTCCGTGGTCAGCTGCGCGAGGACGACCCCCGCGATGGCGCTGGCGAACGACGTGCCCAGCGACCGCATCAGCGTGTTGAGGCTGTTCGCCGCACCCGTCTGGGACGGGTCGACCGCGCCCATGATCAGCGCGGGCAGCGCCCCGTACGTGAAGCCGACCCCGGCGCCGATGACGCACGAGACCAGGACCAGGTGCCAGACCTCGGACATCAGCGCGATGTTGAGCGCGTACCCGCCGGACACGATCAGCGCGCCGATCATCAGCGTGACCTTCGGCCCCTTGGCCTTCGTGACCTTCGCGGACAGCGCGGACATCACCATCATCACGAAGCCCTGCGGCGCGAGCACCAGCCCCACGGTCATCATCGACTTCCCGAGGCCGTACCCGGTCCGCTCCGGCAGCTGGAGCAGCTGCGGCAGCACCAGGGACATCGCGAACATCGAGAAACCGAGCGCGATCGAGGCGAGGTTGGTGAACAGGACCTGCGTCCGCGCGGTGGTGCGCAGATCGACGAGCGGCTGCTTCGCCCGCAGCTCCCACCGGCCCCAGGCCAGCAGGACGACGACGGCGGCGGTGCCCAGCGTCAGCGTCGTACCCGAGGTCCAGCCCCAGTCGGCGCCCTTCGACACGGCGAGCAGCAGCGAGACGAGCCCGGCGGACAGCCCCAGCGAGCCGACGAGGTCGAACCGGCCCCCGGCGCGGTTCCCCGACTCCGGCACGACCGCCATGACCAGCAGGAACGAGACGACGCCCAGCGCGGCCGACGTCCAGAACAGGATGTGCCAGTCCCAGTTCTCCGCGATGAACGCGGCGATCGGCAGCCCGAGCGCCCCGCCGACCCCGAGCGAGGCGCTCATGACGGCGGTCGACCCGGCGAGCTTCTCGGCCGGAACGGTGTCCCGCAGGATGCTGATCCCGAGCGGTACGACGGCGGCGGACAGCCCCTGGAGGCCGCGCCCGACGATCATCGGTACGAGGGAGTCGGCGAGCGCGCACACCACCGAGCCGCCGACCAGCAGGACGATGCTGACCAGCAGCATCCGGCGCTTGCCGAACATGTCCCCGAGCCGTCCGACGACCGGCGTCGCCACGGCGGCGGCCAGCAGCGTCGCGGTGACCGCCCACGCGGTGTTCGAGGCGGGCGCGTCCAGCAGCCTCGGCAGCTCCGGGACGATCGGGATGACCAGGGTCTGCATCAGCGAGACGACGATCCCGGCCAGAGCCAGCACCGCCACCACGGCGCTCGGCTTCGGCGGGGCGGTGCCCGCGGAGGCGGGTCGGGCGAGGGTGTCGGACATGGCGGGGCCTCCGGGGGCGGGGAGTGGGGGAGGGTGTGCCTCGTTCAGCAACAAGTCAGCAACAAGAGATTGCTTGACTTACGCAAGCATAAACAGGATTGCTTGAGTCACGCAAGCTAATTCTCCTGGGCCCCGTCATGCGCCGTCGGACCCGGCGCGGAACGGGGGGTGTTTCCGCTGCCGGGTCCGACGTCTGCGCCGCTCCCCGTCCCCACGGGACACGACGCGCTCCGGAGCCGCGCTCCGCTGGCTCACGGCTCCGGGGTACCGGTACCTACGGCGTACGGCGCGCCGCAGGGGTGCTGCTGGGCCGGCCGGTCAGGGCCGGTGACGCCCCCAGCCGTGCCAGGACGCCACGGACGCGGCGAGCCCGGCGCCGAGGACGGCGAGGGCGAGTGTGCTGAGGAAGGCCGTGCCGAGGTCCGGCATGGGTCACTCCTGAGTGGTACGGGGGTCACATGAAGCGACCCGCTGCGGCCCGGCGTTCTCGCGGTGCGGCTCTCGGTCGAGGCGTCGCCGTACCCCTGTGGGGCTACATCGCGGCATGGGCATCGCAGGTCCTCCTTAGGGGCTCCACCCGCGTGGGGGTCGGGTGGAGCACAAGGACAGGCTACTTGCACTTTCAAGATCTGGTAGAGCTCTGGGGGTACCCGGGTAATACCTGGGAGGGAGCCCCGCTGTGAACACCGGCACCGTTCAGCCGTGAACCCCTACCCCTTTTCGGCCATCTCTAGGAGGGGACCCCTGTCGTCCGCGTACGGCGAGAGGGCCAGAGGGCCGAGAAGGAAGAGAAGAACACGTGCCGGTCATCGGTCAGCGGACGCACCTCGTGCTGCTCGCCGCCTGGACACTCCTGTGGTTCGCCGTCGTCGAACCGCACGGCGGGTTCTCCTGGCACTACCTGCGCACCGGCGGCGAACTGATCTACGGCGGCGCCGGCGGCGGCCTCAACCTCTACGCCCACCACCCCGAGCTCCAGATGGGCCCGGTCAGCTTCCTCGTCGCGGGCCTCTTCAACCCGTTCCCGGAAGGCACGGGCCAGTTCCTCGCCGCGGCGCTGATGTCGTTCCTCGGCCTGGTCATCCTCGTCCTCGTCGGCCGCAGCGCCGCCTGGCACCTCCTCGGCACCGGCACCAACCACCAGCGCCTGCGCCAGCGCGTCCTCGTCGCCGGACTCGCGTTCATCCCCATGTGGATCGAGGTCGCGGTCCGCTTCGGCCACCTCGACGACGTACTCGCCCTCTTCTTCACGACCCTCGCCGTCCGCTCCCTCACCCGCGGCAACGCGGCGATGACCGGCGCGTTCCTCGCCCTCGCCCTCGACTCCAAACCCACGGCCCTCGCCTTCCTCCCCCTCCTGCTCGCCCTCCCCCGCCGCGACTGGCTCCGCGCGTTCCTCTGGTGCGCGGCCCTGGTCGCGGCGGCCTGGCTCCCCTTCTTCATCGGCGCCCCCGACTCGTACGCGGCGGCCCAGTTCACGATCCCCGTCCAGCCCGCCTCCCCCCTCCGCTGGCTCGGCGTGGGCGCCCCCGACACACCCCCCTGGGGCCGCCCCGCCCAAGCGGCCCTCGGCCTCACCCTCGGCTGCCTGGCGGTCGCCCGGGGCCGCTGGCCCGCGGTCGTCCTCCTCGGCGCGAACGCCCGCATAGCCCTGGACCCCAGCGTCTACACCTACTACACCGCCTCGGTCCTCCTCGGCACCCTCCTCTGGGACACCATCGGCCAACGCCGCCTCATCCCCTGGTGGACCTGGATCGGCCTCCTCACCCTCTACGTCCCCGTCCTCACCACCCTGAACGACCCCACCCGCGGCCTCCTGCGCCTGGCCTTCGTCGTGCTCTCCACCCTGTACGTCCTCTTCCGCCCCGTACGAGACCGCCGCCGCAGACGCCCCAAACCGACCCCGGCCGCGGGGGGATGGTGACCGGCGGTAGTTCCCCTTGCTCTCATCAACTGTGGAGATACGTCGAAGGGCCCCACCGCGAACGGTGTGGCCCTTCGACAAGGCCCCCAACACGCTT
Source organism: Streptomyces niveiscabiei (assembly GCF_033794345.1). Lineage (NCBI taxonomy): Bacteria > Bacillati > Actinomycetota > Actinomycetes > Kitasatosporales > Streptomycetaceae > Streptomyces > Streptomyces niveiscabiei. Next base: position 113,059 of record NZ_JARAYJ010000024.1, on the reverse strand, counting down.
TCCGAAGGTTCATCTGGGGGTTTTGGGGTGTACGGGAGCGTTCTGACCTGCGGTGCGGCTGTGGCGGGCAGGGCTCCTGAACGGCGCTGTACGGAGGTGAATGCCACCAGAACTGCAACCATCGCCCGCCTATTTTCCGCTCTCTGGGCCGTACCACTGGAGAGCCTGGCCGGTCACTGCTGCGATGCAGGCGAAGTCGTGGTCGCGGTGCAGGAGAGTGAGCCCTTGCAACTCGGCCGTCGCGGCGACGACGAGGTCCACCGCACCCGCACTGCGATGCTTTCCCTGTTTGGTGAGAGCTTCCTGGACCTGCCAGGCGCGGTCGTAGGCGCGGTCGTCGACGGGAACCCAGCCGAAGATCAGCCGCATGTCCTCGATGCCGCGCGCCCGGTCGGCGGCCGACCGGGCGCTGTAGAAGAACTCGAGCTCGGTGATCGGGCAGGTGGCGATGAGCCCGGCGGCTGCCGCCTGGTCCCAGCCGTACTGCTCCGCGTCCTCGCGCATGAACCGAGCGAGTGCGCTGGTGTCGATCAGGAACTGGGCCGCGTTCACCGACGGTAGTTCTCCTTGTTCTCGAACAGTTCCAGATCAAATGCGCCGTCGCCCGCCGCAGCCCGCAGCCGGGCGAGAGCCAGGGCGCGACGCCGACTCTCCAACACCTCGCGAAGAGCGGTGTTGACGGTCTCCTTCTTGGTGTTCGTCCCGAGGGCTTTCGCCACGTCCGCGACCAGGTCGTCGTCCAGGTCGATAACCGTCCGACTCATGTGCGCCTCCTGATATCAAATGTGGGGTCAAGTATATCCAGCGAGGGTGCCTTGGGGGTGTCATGTGGCCCGAACCCGGAGACCACTGACTGCGCCGGTCCGTGTCCAGTGCCCACGAGGGCGTGTGTCAGCCGACGGGGTAGCCCTGAGCGAGGGCGGACCTGCGGAAGGCGGGGAGCTTGTCGAGGGGGACGACGAGGTGGCGTTCGCCGAGGCGGGCGCAGTGGGCGCGGGTGCGGCGGTCGGTGGCGAGGAGGGCCGCGACGGCTGCGTCCGCGCACTCGATGAGGTGCACCGGCCCGGTGTCGCGGACCTGGCCGACGCGGCGGGCGGCGTCGGCCAGGAGCGTGGTGACCGTCTGCGGGAGGGGGACGGTGGTGGCAGCGTTCAGATGGTGGCGGAGTTCGGTGAGGTCGCGGCCCGCGTCGACGGCGGCGAGCAGCGAGGCGGAGGTCAGGGCCCACACGCGGTCGCTGGTGCGCTCGGCGAAGGCGTCGAGGAGGAGGGCCTCGGCGGGGGCGAGTCCGTCGAGGGCCACGACGTCGTGGTTGGGGAGCACCTTCAGACGGCCCGAACCCTTCGGGCCGGTGCCGGCCGGTGCGGGGGTGGGGAGGTAGACGGCGGTCTGCTCGGTGGCATAGGCACCGAGCGGGTTGAGGCGGAGGGCGAGGAGACCGTCGTAGCGGCTGATGCAGTCGGTCCAGTCGGCGCCCCAGTTGTCGCGGTAGTCGTCACGGGCGCCCACCGGCGGCTGGTAGTCCACATCGATCAGGCCGAGGACGGCGGCGTACTCGAAGAGCACGGCGAGGGTGTAGCGGCCCTGGAGGAGTTCCCAGTTGTGGAACCCGTCGTAGCCGAGGCTGCCGTACTCGGGGTCCTCCAGGTACAGCTTCCACAGGGCGCGCTCGGTGCGGGCGATCCTGGGATCGTGACCGGCCTTGCGCATGGTGCGGAAGAGCGTGTCGACGTCGGTCCACTCACCGGGTGCACAGGCGGCGAGGGCCGCGCCGACCTGGGCCCGGCGCGGTTTGACGGCGGTGAGGACGTTCGCCGCGCGCTGGCCCTTGATCGCGTCGACGCGGGAGAACTCGTCGATCACGCCGCGGCTGAGCCAGCGCCGCCACAGCAGGGCGAGCGTCTCGTGCGCCGGTTTGGTCAGCGCCGCGCTGCCGCGTGCGGTCAGCACGAGTTTCCCGGAGGCCAGTTCCGCGAGTCCGCCGGCCTGGAGCAGCAGCGGCCAGGCGAAGGACGCGATCGGTTCCTCGGCGTAGAAGTCGCCGCCACTGAGCGCTTCCGCGACCGCCTTGACCGTCGCCGCGGACGGGCGGAGTGTCTTCTCGCTACAGCGCAGCCTGCCCGCCGCGCAGAGTTGAAGCACGGCCTTCAGGTCGGCCTGCGCCTCGTGCTCCGTCGCGCGTACCTGATGTTCGTCGTGCTCGCTGGTCACAGGGGCCCCGACTCCAGGAGGTAGTGGTAGTTGCCCGCGCCGCAGGTGTGCTCCAGCGTGCGTACGATCTTCTGGGCGTCGTCGCGTGGGCCGTTGATGTAGAACGGCTTCCCCTGGCGGCCGAAGCCGATCCGCGGGGCGGCCGGGCCGGGCTCGCCGAGATGTACGGCGACCTGCGCGAAGTCCGGCGCGGGCTCGAAGCCGAGGGCGCGGGCGTAGGCCACACCACCGTGCACGATGCTCTGCGCCTGCTCCAGGCCGATCCGTAGCGGCGGTTGGTCGAACGCCCGGTAGCAGTCGCGTACGTAGGCGTCCAGCGATCCTCCGCCCATCACCTGTGGGCCGACGGTGTCCTTGACGCCGAGGCAGTAGACGTCGACCAGGAACCCGAAGACGGTGACCCGGCTGGCCCGCTCCTGGCGGGCGATCAGGACCTGGGCGAAACCGGCGACTGCGGGATTCCCGGAGCCTTCGTCGTCCGCGCGTGCCCAGTCGGGGGCCGCGGACAGCTCCAGGCCGGTGCTCCAGCCGGCGCTCACCCAGCAGCCCACCACCGGGCGCTCGGTCGGCGCGGCCGTGCTCTGCTGTTCGTGGGCCACCTGGCGCACCAGCGCGCTCGCCCGAGCCGGCTTCAGTCCGAGGGCCCGCGCGATCTGCTTCGGCCCGCTGCCCTTCTCCCGCAAAGACCGTACCTGGGACAGTAGTTGCGCGTCGTCGCCGTTCACGGGCACATTGTTCCGCAACTCCGGGGTGTCAGGTGTGGGGCCTGGCTGTTCCCGGCCGCGCGTCCCTCCGTGCCGGGGAAGGCGAACGGGGCCTGAGGACAACGTCGAAAGGCCCCACCTCGCGGTGGGGCCTTTCGACGTATTGCCCGGTGAGAGCAATGGCGGAGGATACGAGATTCGAACTCGTGAGGGGTTGCCCCCAACACGCTTTCCAAGCGTGCGCCCTAGGCCTCTAGGCGAATCCTCCGGTCGGAACATTACATGACGTCGGAGGGTGGTTGCGAACTCGTTCGGGGGAGGGGAGAGGGGGGCTGGGAGGGGGTGGGGGATCGGGTAGGCTGGGGGACAGCCCCTCACGCGGCGCTATCTGACTGAACTCCCCCAGGGCCGGAAGGCAGCAAGGGTAGGTCGGCTCTGGCGGGTGCGTGGGGGGTCTTCGCGTTGGTGCGCGGCGCTCTCCGTGAGGGGTCGTCCCTGGCGCGCGGCCCGGTTTGTCAGTGGGCGCCTATAACCTCGTAGGCGTGTCGTCTCTCGCGCTGTACCGCCGTTATCGCCCGGAGTCGTTCGCCGAGGTCATCGGGCAGGAGCATGTGACAGACCCGTTGCAGCAGGCGCTGCGGAACAACCGGGTCAATCACGCGTACCTGTTCAGTGGCCCCCGCGGTTGCGGGAAGACGACGAGCGCGCGGATCCTGGCGCGGTGCCTGAACTGCGAGCAGGGCCCGACGCCGACGCCGTGCGGGGAGTGCGAGTCGTGCAAGGACCTGGCGAGGAACGGCCCGGGCTCGATCGACGTCATCGAGATCGACGCGGCGTCGCACGGCGGCGTGGACGACGCCCGTGACCTGCGCGAGAAGGCGTTCTTCGGCCCCGCGCGCAGCCGCTACAAGATCTACATCATCGACGAGGCCCACATGGTCACGTCGGCGGGGTTCAACGCGCTGCTGAAGGTCGTCGAGGAGCCCCCGGAGCACCTCAAGTTCATCTTCGCGACGACGGAGCCCGAGAAGGTCATCGGCACGATCCGCTCGCGCACGCACCACTACCCCTTCCGCCTGGTCCCGCCGGGCACGCTGCGCGACTATCTCGGGCAGGTGTGCCAGAAGGAGGACATCCCCGTCGAGGACGGCGTCCTGCCGCTCGTCGTGCGCGCGGGCGCGGGCTCCGTACGTGACTCGATGTCCGTCATGGACCAGCTCCTCGCGGGCGCGACGGCCGAGGGCGTGACGTACGGCATGGCGACGTCCCTCCTGGGGTACACGGACGGCTCGCTGCTCGACTCGGTCGTCGAGTCCTTCGCCACGGGCGACGGCGCGGCGGCCTTCGAGGTCGTCGACCGCGTCATCGAGGGCGGCAACGACCCGCGCCGCTTCGTCGCCGACCTCCTGGAGCGCCTGCGCGACCTCGTCATCCTCGCGGCCGTGCCGGACGCCGCGGAGAAGGGCCTCATCGACGCCCCCGCCGACGTCGTCGAGCGCATGCAGGCCCAGGCCGGCGTCTTCGGCGCGGCCGAGCTCAGCCGCGCCGCCGACCTGGTCAACGAGGGGCTGACGGAGATGCGCGGCGCGACGTCCCCGCGCCTCCAGCTGGAGCTGATCTGCGCGCGCGTCCTGCTGCCCGCCGCGTACAGCGACGAACGCTCCCTGCTGGCCCGCCTCGACCGCATCGAACGCGGCGCGAGCTTCGTGACCGGCGCACCGCCCGCGGGCATGCCGGTCGGCTACGAGCCCGCGTCCGACGCCCACCAGCCGGTCCCCCCGGGCGGCGGCGCGGCAGCCGCGAGGGCGGCGGTCCGGGGAGGAGCACCGACGGGTACGCCGCAACAGACGCCGCCCGCGTACGCCGCCCCCGCGCAACCCCAGCCCCCAGCCCCGTACGCGGCACCCGCCCAGCCCCAGACTCCGCCCGCTCCCGGCACCCCCGCCCAGCCCCCCGCCGGGTACGCCGCCCCCGCGCAACCCCAGCCCCCAGCCCCGTACGCGGCACCCGCCCAGCCCCAGACCCCGCCCGCTCCCGGCACCCCCGCCCAGCCCCCCGCCGGGTACGCCGCTCCCGCGCAACCCCAGCCCCCAGCCCCGTACACCCCACCCGCCGAACCCGCCGAGCAAGCCGCCCCCGGTGCCTGGCCCACCCCCGCACCCCCCGGCGCCGGCCGCAAACCCGGCGGCTGGCCCACGGCCGCGAACCCCGGCAGCGCGGCCCGCCCCGCGCAGGCACCGCCCTCCGGGCACACCCCCGCGGCGGCCCCCGGCGGACAGGCCCCCGGCTACACCCCGCCGACCGGCGGCCTCGACCCCCGCATGCTCTGGCCCAACATCCTCGAAGCCGTCAAGAACCGCCGCCGCTTCGCCTGGATCCTCCTCAGCCAGAACGCCCAGGTCACGGGCTTCGACGGCACGACCCTGCAACTCGGCTTCGTCAACGCGGGCGCGCGCGACAAGTTCGCGAGCAGCGGCAGCGAGGAGGCGCTGAAGCAGGCGCTGGCGGAGCAGTTCAACGCGCAGTGGAAGATCGACGCGGTGGTGGACGCGAGCGGAGGCGGCGGCGCCCCCCTCGGTGGCGCTCCTCTCGGTGGCGCCCCCCTCGGCGGCGCCGCTTTCGGCGCCCCCCCGCAGGGCTACGCCCAGCCCGCCCCCGCGTACCAGCCCCCGGCACCCCAGCAGAGCTACCAGGCCCAGCCGCCCCCGGCGCAGCCGACAGCACCCACCCCGCAACCCCCGTCCCCCACACCCCCACCCCCGGTCCACGACATCGTCGCCCCCGAGGACGACGTCCCCGAGGACGACGACCCGGACCTCAACGAGTCGGCCCTGTCGGGCCACGAGCTGATCGTGCGGGAGCTGGGAGCGACGGTGATGGAGGAGTTCACGAACGAGTAGGGGACCCCGCCGGGGGGAAGCCGCCCACTCCCCGGGCGGCGTTGGAGGAACGCACAGCCCCCTCGACCCCCGGCGTTCAGCGGTTACGCTGACTCCCGTGAACGTCCTAGTCATCGGCACCGGCGCCCGCGAACACGCCCTGTGCCGCTCCCTGTCCCTCGACCCCGCCGTCACGTACCTGGCCTGCGCCCCCGGCAACGCCGGCATCGCGGAGGTGGCCGAGCTGCACCAGGTCGACGCCCTGGACGGCGAGGCGGTGACGGCGCTGGCGCGGAAGCTGGACGCGCACTTGGTCGTCGTGGGCCCGGAGGCCCCGCTGGTCGCGGGCGTCGCCGATGCCGTACGCGCGGCGGGCATCCCCGTGTTCGGCCCCTCGAAGGAGGCGGCCCAGCTGGAGGGCTCGAAGGCGTTCGCGAAGGAGATCATGGCGGGCGCGGGCGTCCCGACGGCCCGCTCCTACGTGTGCACGACCCCGGAGGAGGCCGCGGAGGCGCTGGACGCGTTCGGCGCCCCGTACGTCGTGAAGGACGACGGCCTCGCGGCGGGCAAGGGCGTCGTCGTCACGAGCGACCTGGACGTCGCGAAGGAGCACGCGGCGGCCTGCGAGCGGGTCGTGATCGAGGAGTTCCTGGACGGCCCGGAGGTCTCCCTCTTCGCGATCACGGACGGCGAGACGGTCGTCCCCCTCCAGCCCGCGCAGGACTTCAAGCGCGCCCTGGACGGCGACGAGGGCCCGAACACGGGCGGCATGGGCGCGTACTCCCCGCTGCCGTGGGCGGACCCGAAGCTCGTCCAGGAGGTCCTCGACACGGTCCTCCAGCCGACGGTGGACGAACTGCGCCGCCGCGGCACCCCCTTCTCGGGCCTCCTGTACGCGGGCCTGGCGATCACGAGCCGGGGCGTACGGGTCATCGAGTTCAACGCCCGTTTCGGCGACCCGGAGACCCAGGTCGTCCTGGCCCGCCTGAAGACCCCGCTGGCCGGCGTCCTGCTCGCCGCCGCGAACGGCACCCTCGCCGACCTGCCCCCCCTGCGCTGGAGCGAGGACGCGGCGGTCACGGTGGTGATCGCCTCCCACAACTACCCCGGCACCCCCCGCACGGGCGACCCGATCACCGGCCTCGACGAGGTCACCGCCGAGGACGCCCCCCACGCGTACGTCCTCCACGCCGGCACCCGGCGTGAAGGCACCGACATCCTCAGCGCCGGCGGCCGGGTCCTCTCCGTCACCGCCACCGGCGACACCCTCACGCACGCGCGCGACCGCGCCTACCGGGCGATCTCCCGCATCACCCTGGACGGCTCCCAGCACCGCACGGACATCGCGGCGAAGGCGGCGGCCGAAGCCTGAGCGCGCCGACTGAACCCGAAGGGCCCCGTATCCGTCTGTGGATACGGGGCCCTTTCGCCGTCCGCGCCCCCGGAAATCCATCAGCCGACCTCGTGATCACGTCAGCCACCTCTCCCCAGAGCCATTCCATCGAGTGACCGTCGGGCCATCCGGCTGACGGGGCTGCCCGCCCCAACTAGGGTGCGGCCCATGTGTTCAGGCGCCTGCCTAGGTTCCGGCACTTGGCCCACCGGCATTGCGATGTCAGTGGTGGGTGCCACAGTGGGGGAGTGAGCAGAGGCAGGCGGAAGCGAGCGAGCCGGGAGGGGGAGTGATGCGGGCATGAGCGGCGGTTCGGTCGGTACGGAGGCGGGTGTGCGGGCCGCGCGCGCCCGGGCCCTCGCGGTCCTGCGGCTGCGCGGGCGCGCGCTCGGCGCGGCCCTGCTGCCGGCCGCGGCGGCGGTGATCCTGCTGGCCGGGGGAGGTACGGGCCACCTGGTCGGCCCCGGCTGGGACCGGGCCCGCTGGATCGTCTCCGGCGTCGCCGTCGTCGTCCTGATCGCCGCCGCCGGGATCGCGCTCCTCGTCGCCCGCGCCCGCCCGGCGCTCAGCCCCACGGTCCCGATCCCCGAGTCCGCGGCGCCCGACCTCTACCGCCTGGTCCGCGACCTCGCCGACCGGCTCGACGTCCCCGCGCCCTCCGCGATAGCCCTGACGCCGGACTGCGACAGCTGGCTGGAGGACCGCACGCACCGCGCGCACGGCACGCCCCAGCCGCCCCGGCGCGACGAGGTCGCGGACACCCACCGGCCGGGGCGTACGGCGGTGGCGCCGGTCCTCGTCATAGGCTCGCCCTTCCTGTGGTGGATGCGCGTCGGCGAACTCCGCGCGGTCCTCGCGCCGGTCGTCGCCGGTACGGGCCCCTCCGCCCACCCCGACATAGCCGCCGCCCGCCGCTTCGTGCGCGGGCTGGACGCGGCGGTCGCCGTCACCGCCGGCCGCTCCCCCCGCGTGCTGTTCGCGGGCGTCGGACACGTCGTACGGCTCCTGCTGCGCGGCTGCCGGGTCCACGCGGCGGAGATGGAGCGGGGCGTCGCCGCAGCCGCCGCCGAGCGCGCCCAGACCGTCGACTACGGGCTGCGGATCGTCGCGCAGGAACAGGTCGGCCTCGCGTACGCGGGCTGGGACCGCCTGCTGACGCGGGTCGCGCTCCCCGCGTGGCGCATGGGCCGCTGGCCGTCCCGCCTCGACGCGGGCGTGGTGGCCGCCCTGACCGAGCTCTCCCGCCGGGACCGCCTCGCCGAAGGCTTCGCCTCCCGCCTCGGCGAACGCCCCGCCTGCGACCTCCTCGAAGAACCCGGCACCATCGACGAGGCCACCTCCCTCCTCGCCGCCCGCCTCTTCCACGGCGGCCCCACCGAACCGGGCCCCGACTGGTCCCCGGTGAGCTGGCAGGACTACCCGGACGAGGTCGTGGACCGCAAGTGGCGCACAGACGCGGCCCGCCTGCATCGGACCCTGGACGCGATGGGGGTACGCCGGACCCCGGGGACACACGCGCCGACGCTGGCGCGGGTGCTGGAACACCTGACGGAGGGCGAGCCGGGGCCGGGGTCCGGCGAGCGGGGTGCTGGTGGGCGAGGCATCGAACCTGTACTGGACGCCGGTGCTCAGGACCCCGACCCCAGCCAGTCCCCTCGTACGACTGCCCCGGAGCCGGAGGCCGACCCGGGTGCCCCAGCCCCCCGCGCCGACGACACCCCCCCCTACCTCGACGACGCCGACCTGTACCCCGAGGACCCCCCCGCCCTCTCCCCCCGTACCTCCGCCCTGGCCGCCCGGCTCAGCGCGGAGCTGGCGCGTGACGAAGCCGCCGCCCCCCGCCCCGCCCCCGGCGCCACCCCCGGCCCCGACGCGGCGCTCTGGGACGACGCGGCGCTCCCCCTCTTCCCCCTCCAACCCCCGCGCACGGAGCGGGAGTTGCTCGCGGATCACGTCACCGCGATGGTCTGCTGCGCGGCGATGGACACGGCGGGCGCGACGCCGGGCCTGGACTGGCTGGACGGCCCGGTCCTCCTGGTCGCGGGCGAGCGCGCCCCCGACCTGACCCCCCGGGTCCTGAGCCTCGTGGAGGACGGCGACCCCGACCCCCTCCGCGTCTGGCTGGTCGAGCTGGGCATACGCCCGGAAAAACCCCTCCGCCTGGTCTGAACCACCGAAACGCACCGGCCGGAGGAGCCCCACCCGTTCCGGAGCTGTGGATTCCTCTTCAAACCAATTAGCGACGAATAGTGACTACCTAAGCGCGTTATGTGATGTGCTGGGACAGATCCCGCCCTGAGGCAAGGGCAAGCGACATAGGACAAGCACACCGCACACGGCACGACCACGGGGGCATGCGGGAGGGGAGCGACGATGGTCAGGGAGTCGGAACAGGGACGCGCGAGCAACCACGAAGACCCCGCACTCGACGAAGTACCGCAGCCGCCCCCACCCGGCACCCCCACCCCCCGCTGGCAGTCCGGCGCCCTCGCCCACGCCGTCTCCGACCCCTTCGCCCTGGGCCCCCTCCCCTGGCTGCGAGGCAGCGAGACCTACTTCGAGGACGGCCGCATCATCCCCTGGTACGCGGACCCGCACACCCCCCGGGTCCCCCCGCCCAGAGACAAGACGTTCCCCACCGGCGCCCCCCGCTCGGCGGACGACGTACACCGCCAGATCAAGGGCTTCACCTCCCCCGGCGCGGTGACCCCCGGCGAGGCCCTCGACTTCCACATCACGGTCGACCCGCCCCAGCGGTTCACGGTGGACGTCTACCGGATCGGCCACTACAACGGCGAGGGCGCCGCGAAGATCACGACGAGCCCCCGCCTCTCGGGCATCGTCCAGCCCCCGCCCCTGGCGGCGGACCGCACGGTCTCCTGCCACCACTGGTGGCTCAGCTGGCGCCTCCAGGTCCCGGCGTACTGGAACGTGGGAGCGTACGTGGCGGTCCTCACGACGGTGGACGGCTACCGCTCGCACATCCCCTTCACGGTGCGCGACAACCGCCCCGCCGACCTCCTGCTCCTCCTCCCGGACGTCACCTGGCAGGCGTACAACCTGTACCCGGAGGACGGCAGCACCGGCGCGAGCCTCTACCACGCGTGGGACGACAAGGGCCGCCTCCTGGGCGAGGCGGACGCCGCGACGACGGTCTCGTTCGACCGCCCGTACGCGGGCGCCGGCTTACCCCTGCACGTCGGCCACGCGTACGACGTCATCCGCTGGGCGGAGCGCTACGGCTACGACCTGGCGTACGCCGACGCGCGCGACCTGCACGCGGGAACCGTCGACCCCACCCGCTACCGGGGCCTGATCTTCCCGGGCCACGACGAGTACTGGTCCGCGAACATGCGCCGCACGACGGAGTTCGCGAGGGACGCCGGCACCTCCCTCGTCTTCCTCTCCGCGAACACCATGTACTGGCAGGTCGAACTGGGCCCGTCCCCCTCGGGCGCCCCCGCCCGCCTCCTGACGTGCAGGAAGAGGAAGGGCCCCGGCAAGTCCCTCCTGTGGCGCGAGATCGACCGCCCGGAACAGCAGCTCCTCGGCATCCAGTACGCGGGCCGCGTCCCCGCCCCCCGCCCGATGATCGTCCGCAACGCCCACCACTGGCTGTGGGAGGCGACGGGCGCGCACGAGGGCGACGAGATCGAGCACCTGGTCGCGGGCGAGGCGGACCGCTACTTCCCCCGTACGGCGCTCCCGGAGCACGAGGAGCGGGTCCTGCTGGCGCACTCCCCGTACGACGACGCCCGCGGCACCCGCCGCCACCAGGAGACGTCCCTGTACCGCGCCCCCTCCGGCGCCCTCGTCTTCGCGTCGGGCACCTTCGCCTGGTCCCCGGCGCTGGACCGCCCCGGCCATGTGGACGCCCGTATCCAGCGGGCGACGGCGAACCTCCTGGACCGGATCTGCAAGCGCGACTGACCCGCCGAGCGGGCCGAAAACCGTATACGGGAGAATCGAGGCACCTGTACAGATCCACGGGGAGGAACCGTGCCCGGATTCGTAGTAAAGCCCGAACCCGTCGAGGTGCCGGGCCTGGTCCACCTGCACACCGGAAAGGTGCGTGAGCTGTACCAGAACGAGGCGGGCGACCTCGTGATGGTCGCGAGCGACCGCCTCTCGGCGTACGACTGGGTCCTGCCCAGCGAGATCCCCGACAAGGGCCGCGTCCTCACGCAGCTCTCGCTGTGGTGGTTCGACCAGCTCGCCGACCTGGTCCCGAGCCACGTCATCAGCACGGACGTCCCCGAGGGCGCCCCCGCCGACTGGCAGGGCCGCACCCTGGTCTGCAAATCCCTCACGATGCTCCCCGTCGAGTGCGTGGCCCGCGGCTACCTCACGGGCTCCGGCCTCGTGGAGTACGACGCGACCCGCACGGTCTGCGGCCTCGCCCTCCCCGAGGGCCTGGTCGACGGCAGCGAACTCCCGGCCCCGATCTTCACCCCGGCGACGAAGGCGGCCGTCGGCGACCACGACGAGAACGTCTCCTACGAGGAGGTCGCCCGCGAGGTGGGCGCCGACACGGCGGCCCAGCTCCGCCAGGCGACGCTGGCCGTCTACAGCCGCGCCCGCGACATCGCCCGCGACCGGGGCATCATCCTCGCGGACACGAAGTTCGAGTTCGGCCACGACAAGACCGGCGCCCTCATCATCGCGGACGAGGTCCTCACCCCCGACTCCTCCCGCTTCTGGCCGGCGGCCGACTGGCACCCCGGCCGAGCACAGCAGCCGTACGACAAACAATTCGTACGCGACTGGCTGACGTCACCGGAATCAGGCTGGGACAGAAAGAGCGAGCAGCCCCCGCCCCCGCTGCCGCCGGAGATCATCGAGGCGACGAGGGCGAAGTACGTGGAGGCGTACGAACGCTTGACGGGCCAGACCTGGTCGTAAGGCGCACGAGAAACTCCCCCGGACGGCAGAAGCTCCGGGGGAGCTTTGTCATGCCGGGGGACCTCGCTCTTTCAGGGGGGGGCTGCATCGATATGCGGCTCCGCCGCGTGGGCGAGACCAGCCTCCACCGGGCCCGCACCCGAAACTCAACGCAAGAAAACCCCGACCCAATCCCGGGCCGGGGTTTCAACTGGAGCGGACGACGAGGCTCGAACTCGCGACCTCAACCTTGGCAAGGTTGCGCTCTACCAACTGAGCTACGTCCGCACTGCGCCGAAGCGCGAGGCCAACTATACCCAACCCCGCTCCCGTGCGATCCGCACAGCCGCATGCCGGTTCTCCACCCCCAACTTGGACACGGCGGACGACAGATAGTTCCGCACGGTCCCCTGGGACAGCGACGCCCGCTCGGCGATCTCCGCGACCGGCGCCCCATCGGCGGCCAGCTCCAGCACCTCCGCCTCCCGAGAGGTCAGCGGCGAATCCCCGGAGGAGATCGCGTCGGCCGCCAACTCCGGGTCCACGTACCGGTTCCCGGCATGCACGGTACGGATGATCTCGGCGAGCCGCTGAGCGCTGACGGTCTTGGGCACGAACCCCCGCACCCCGGCGGCAAGGGCCCGCTTCAGATGCCCCGGCCGCCCGTGACTCGTCACGATCAGCACCCGGCAGGACGGCAGCTCCGTACGGAGAGATGTGGCGACCTTCACACCGTCCGCCCCCGGCATCTGAAGATCGAGCACGGCGACGTCGGGCTCATGGGCCAGAGCCATGGCCAACGCCTCCGGCCCGCTCGCGGCCTCCGCGACGAGGACGAGGTCGTCCTCCAGGGACAGCAGCGCGGCGAGCGCCCCCCGGATCAGATGCTCGTCGTCCGCGAGCAGCACCCGCACAGTCATGAAGTGACCTCATTCACAGAAACCGGCACCGTAGCCACCACCCGGAACACCCCACTCCTCACGAGCCCGGCCTCCAGAGTCCCGTCGACGGACGCGAGCCGCTCCCGCAGCCCGGCGAGCCCGGACCCGCCCTCCCCGACCCCGTCGGACGCCCCGTCGTTCTCGACGGTCAGCACGACCCGCTCACCGCTCACGACGAGCCGTACGCGGCACCGCTGAGCGTCCCCGTGCCGCAGCACGTTGGTGGTCGCCTCCCGCACCACCCAGCCCAGCACGGACTGCACCTCCCCGGCCAGCCCCCCGGCCTCCCCGCGCACCTCGCAGGAGATCCCGGCGGCGCTCAACACCCCCCGCGCACCGAGGAGTTCGACCCCGAGGTCGACCTCCCGGTACCCCCGGACGACTTCCCGCACCTCCCGCTGCGACTCCTGCGCGATCCGCTGCACCTCGACCATCTGCTCGACGGCCTCCGCCCGCCCCCGCCGCGCGAGCTGCACGGCGAGCTCGCTCTTCAGCGCGATGACGGCGAGGTTGCGGCCCATGACGTCGTGCAGGTCCCGCCCGAACCGCAGCCGCTCCTCGGCGACGGCGAGCCGGGCCTGGGCCTCGCGGGCGTGGTCGAGTTCGTACACGGCTTTGGTGATCCAGATCGAGAAGACGCCGACGGCCGCGCAGAGAGAGGCCGCCAGGAACACGACCACGGCGACGACCAGTGCAGCGAGCCAGGGCTGGCCGAAGGCGAGCATCGCCGGCACTGTACCGACGCTGAACCCGCCGACGACGGTGTACATGTACCGGCGTTCCCGCAGGCCGAAGCAGATGACGCCGGGCCCGAAGAACATGATGACGCCGTAGGTGACACCGGCCGCGTCGTCGACGTGGTCGCCGTCCGGGCCGTACTGGCCGAGCGCGAGCGCCGTGAGGCCGATGACGACGCTGAGCGCGCCGAACGCGTACAGCAGCCGTACGGGTTGCCCGCGCACCCCCCGGTGCCAGTCCATGGCCCGCGAGACGACCACCATGATGGCCGCCGCGTGCAGCAGGACCAGTACCCCCAGCAGCCCGCCGAACCCCGCCCCCAGCGCCCCGAGCGTCGGCACGATCACGGACGCCTCGATCACCCCGAACGACCCGAACGACCACCGCGTGTACGTGTCGAACTTCTCCGGCGTGCTCTTCCGCCCCCACCAGCCCCGCATGTCGTCCCGTTCCTCAGCGCCGGGGTTCCCACTTGAACCACCGCTGCACAGCAAACACGGCGGCGACGGTCCAGGCCACTCCGACGCCGATCGCCTGGAGCGCCTCGGCACCGGACATCTCGCCGGTCCAGGCACCCCGGATCAGCGTGATCGCGGGCGACAGCGGCAGCAACTCCATGACGGACGCGGCGCGGTCGGGGAAGAGCTCCAGCGGTACGGCGACCCCGGAGCAGATCATCGAGAGGAACAGGAACGGCATCGGCGTGACCTGCGCGCTCTCCGCGGTCTTCGTCACCCCGGACGTCACGGCGGCCAGCGCCGCACACACCACGATGCCCAACAGCACGCCCAGCACGGCGAGTTGGGGCGCCTTGGGGGCGTCCATGTCGAGCAGGACCGTGCACCCGGCGATCAGGACGAGACACTGCACGAGCCCCGTCGCGACCATCGGCAGCGCCGCCCCGACGAGGATCTCGCCGTCCCGCAGCTCGCCCGTGCGCAGCCGCTTCAGCACCAGCTCCTCGCGCCGCATCGTGTAGATCCCGGCCAGCGTCGAGTAGACGCCGAACAGCAGCGCGAACCCGATCCCGGCGGGCAGCAGGACCTGCCCGATGTCGAGGCCGGTCTCCTTCAGCATCTTGTCGTCGGTGAACGCCTTGAGGCTGAACGGCAGCATCAGCGGCACCATGACCGCCGTCACGAGCATGCTCTTGCTGCGCCCCAGCAACGTGAACTCGGCCCGCGCGAGCGCCTTCATCCGCCCGCCCGGCGTCGTCGTCGCGACCCCGCTCACACCGCCACCTCTTCCTTGTGCTCCGACGCGATCCCGAGGAACGCCTCCTCCAGCGACGCGGACCGCACGTCGAGCCGCCCCAGCTCGACCCCGGCGTCCCGCGCCCACAGCAGCACCCCGGTCGCCGTGCGCTGCAAGTCGTGCGTACGCAGCCGGACGAGGCCCCCCTCGACGGCGTGCCCGCTCACCCCGAGTTCCGCGAGCGGCGGCAGGTCCCCGACGAAGTACCCGGCGGGCAGCTCGAAGGAGATCCGGGACGGCTGCGAGGCGGTCACCTCGGCCGGCGTGCCCGACACGGCGACGCTCCCGGCGTGCATGATCGCGAGCCGGTCGGCGAGGCCCTCGGCCTCCTCCAGGTAGTGCGTGGTCAGCAGCACGGTCGTCCCGGAGTCGCGCAGCGCCCGCACCAACTCCCAGGTGTCGCGCCGCCCTTCGACGTCGAGCCCGGTCGTCGGCTCGTCGAGGAACAGCACCTCCGGCCCGCCGAGCAGCGCGAGCGCGAGATCGAGGCGCCGCCGCTCACCGCCGGACAACTGCTTGACCCGTACGCCGTGTTTGGCGCCGAGCCCCACCAACTCCAGTGCCTCACCGACGGGTCGGGCCCCGCTCACGCACCCGGCCCACATACGGGCCGTCTCCGCGACGGTCAACTCCGAGGGAAACCCGCCCTCCTGGAGCATGACCCCGGTCCGGGGCCGGACGGCGGCCCGCTCGGCGTACGGATCGTGCCCGAGCACGCGCACCCGCCCCCCGCTCGGCTGCGCGAGCCCCTCCAGCAGCTCGACGGTCGAGGTCTTGCCCGCCCCGTTGGTGCCGAGCAGCGCGAAGACCTCGCCCCGGTCGACGTGGAAGGTCACTCCGCGGACCGCCTCGAACCCGCCCCCGTACACACGCCGTAGGCCCTCGGCCTCGATCACGCGTTCTTTCGTCCCCTTGGCGTTCATGCGTTCAGCGTCCCGCGCGGGAAGTGGGGGAGCCAGTGCGCGATGTCATGGCCCGGCATGACAAATGTCAGACGCGTGAACAGGGCACGAAAAAGGCCCGGTTCCGAAGAACCGGGCCTTTGACCCTGAGCGGACGACGAGGCTCGAACTCGCGACCTCAACCTTGGCAAGGTTGCGCTCTACCAACTGAGCTACGTCCGCAAAGCATCCGATCGGCTCCCACCGATCGGCGCAAGCACCACCCTACCTGACCCACAAGCATGATCAGTACGGCGTTGCAGAGCGGGTGACAGGAATTGCACACTGCGCCTTCCCCCTGGAAGGGGGATGTTCTGCTACTGAACTACACCCGCACAACCTGCCTGGCCTGGGTTTTTCTCCCGTGCCTGGCGGCGTGCTCCAGACATTAGCCGATCGAGAGGGGGGTAACGCAAGTCGGCTGCCTCCAGGCCCTCCTGAGGGGGCCCGGCGGCAGCCGACGGCCGGGCTACTGCGCCTCGGCGAACGCCTCGTACACCTTCTTGGGGATCCGGCCGCGGGCCGGTACGTCGAACTTGTTCGCCAGGGCCCAGGCCCGGACGGCGGACGGGTCGGGGGCGACCTCCGTCTGCTTGTACGCCTTGCCGGAACGCGACCGCTTGCGGCCGGCCTCCACGTACGGCGCGAGCGCGGTACGCAGTTTCTCGGCATTGGCTTCATTCAGGTCGATCTCGTACGACTTGCCGTCGAGCCCGAACGCGATCGTTTCCGCCGCTTCCGAGCCGTCGATGTCGTCAAAGAGAGTGACCACGACCTTCTGCGCCACGAATATCGGTCCCTTCGGCTGAAAATGCCAATTTTTATGTACGGTACAGCGCCCAGTAATAAAAAGTGAAGCCGACTAAATCTTCCCGCGTGTCAGGTGCGCAATACCTGTCAGGGGTCGATCGGAGATCTTTCCCGTAACTTTTCCCGAACGCCCCCGTCCGATACCGGATCGTGATGGCGCTCACGTAGCTTCCTACAACTCTACCCGCGTAGAAATTTCGTACGGGTAGTCTGAAGCCACCTGCCGGAACAGCCGCAGGAACCCAAGCACCACACCACCGGGAGTGCCCGTGGCACGCGTCGTAGTCGACGTCATGCTCAAGCCGGAGATCCTCGACCCCCAGGGCCAGGCGGTGCAGCGCGCACTGCCGCGACTGGGTTTCGAAGGCATCTCGGACGTCCGCCAGGGAAAGCGATTCGAACTGGAAGTTGACGGACCCGTGGACGAGGCCGCCCTCGCCCGGATCCACGATCTCGCGGAATCCTTCCTCGCCAACACCGTGATCGAGGACTTCACGGTCAAGGTCGAAGAAGTCGCGGAGGCGGCCAAGTGACCGCTCGTATTGGCGTCGTCACTTTCCCGGGCAGTCTCGACGACCGCGACACCCAGCGCGCGATCCGCCTCGCCGGCGCCGAACCGGTCGCGCTCTGGCACAAGGACAAGGACCTCCACCAGGTCGACGCGGTCGTCCTTCCCGGCGGTTTCTCCTACGGCGACTATCTCCGGGCCGGCGCGATCTCCCGTTTCTCCCCGGTGATGGAGACGGTCATCGAGCAGGCGAAGGCCGGTATGCCGGTCCTCGGCATCTGCAACGGCTTCCAGATCCTCACCGAGGCCCACCTCCTGCCCGGCGCGATGCTCGGCAACAACCACCTGCACTTCATCTGCCGGGACCAGAAACTCCGGGTGGACAACGCGGAAACGGCCTGGACCGGCGACTACACGCAGGGCCAGGAGATCCACATTCCGCTGAAGAACATGGACGGCCGGTACGTCGCCGACGAGCGCACGCTCGACGAGCTGGAGGCCGAGGGCCGGGTCGTGTTCCGGTACCTGGACCTGAACCCCAACGGCTCCCTGCGCGACATCGCGGGCATCACGAACGCGGCCGGCAACGTCGTGGGCCTCATGCCGCACCCCGAACACGCGGTCGAGCCCCTCGTCGGCACCGGCCGCACCGACGGCCTCCCCTTCTTCACCTCGATCCTCAAGAAGCTGGTCAACGCATGAGCCGCACGCCTCTGGACACGGTCGAGCACGCGACCGCGACCCCCGACGTCGAGCTGCCCTGGGCCGAACTCGGCCTGAAGAAGGACGAGTACGAGCGCGTCGTCGAGATCCTCGGCCGCCGCCCGACCGGCGCCGAACTCGCCATGTACTCCGTCATGTGGTCCGAGCACTGCTCGTACAAGTCCTCCAAGGTCCACCTCCGCCAGTTCGGCGAGAAGGCCCCCCAGTCCGACGCGCTGCTCGTCGGCATCGGCGAGAACGCGGGCGTCGTCGACGTCGGCCAGGGCTACGCGGTCACCTTCAAGGTCGAGTCCCACAACCACCCCTCGTACGTCGAGCCCTACCAGGGCGCGGCGACCGGTGTCGGCGGCATCGTCCGCGACATCATCGCGATGGGCGCCCGCCCGGTCGCGGTCGTCGACCCGCTGCGCTTCGGCGCGGCCGACCACCCCGACACCAAGCGCGTCCTGCCCGGCGTCGTCGCCGGCATCGGCGGCTACGGCAACTGCCTCGGCCTGCCGAACATCGGCGGCGAGGTCGTCTTCGACGCCTGCTACCAGGGCAACCCGCTGGTCAACGCCGGTGCCATCGGCGTCATGCGGCACGAGGACATCCACCTCGCCAAGGCGTCCGGCGCGGGCAACAAGGTCATCCTGTACGGGGCCCGCACGGGCGGCGACGGCATCGGCGGCGCGTCCATCCTCGCGTCCGAGACCTTCGACGACGCCAAGCCCTCCAAGCGCCCGGCGGTCCAGGTCGGCGACCCCTTCCAGGAGAAGCTGCTCATCGAGTGCACGCTCGAAGCCTTCGCCGAGAAGCTGGTCGTCGGCATCCAGGACCTCGGCGCGGCCGGACTCTCCTGCGCGACCAGCGAGTTGGCGTCCAACGGCTCCGGCGGCATGCGGGTCACCCTGGACGACGTACCGCTGCGCGACTCCACGCTCTCGCCCGAGGAAATCCTCATGAGCGAGTCGCAGGAGCGCATGTGCGCGGTCGTCGAGCCGGAGAAGGTCGACCGGTTCCTCGCGATCTGCGAGAAGTGGGACGTCATCGCGACGGTCATCGGCGAGGTGACGGACGGCGACCGTCTCGAGATCTTCTGGCACGGCGGCAAGATCGTGGACGTCGACCCGCGCACGGTCGCGCACGACGGCCCCGTGTACGAGCGCCCCTACGCCCGCCCCTCCTGGCAGGACGCGCTTCAGGCGGACGGCGCGGAGAAGCTTGAACGGCCTTCCAGCGGGGCGGAGTTGCGGGAGCAGGTCCTTCGCCTGGTCTCCTCTCCCAACCAGGCGTCCAAGAGCTGGATCACCTCCCAGTACGACCACTTCGTGCAGGGCAACACGGTGCTGGCGCAGCCCGAGGACTCCGGGATGATCCGCATCGACGAGGCGACCGGCCTCGGCGTGGCCATCGCGACGGACGGCAACGGCCGCTTCGCCAAGCTGGACCCGTACGCGGGCGCCCAGTTGGCGCTCGCGGAGGCGTACCGCAACGTCGCGACGACCGGTGCGAAACCCCTCGCGGTGTCCGACTGCCTCAACTTCGGTTCGCCCGAAGACCCCGCTGTCATGTGGCAGTTCGCGGAGGCGGTGCGTGGACTCGCCGACGCCTGCCAGCAGTTGGGGACGCCGGTCACGGGCGGCAACGTCTCCCTGTACAACCAGACCGGCGAGGCGGCGATCCACCCGACGCCGGTCGTCGCGGTGTTGGGCGTCATCGACGACGTGGCGCGCCGCACGCCGGTCGCCTTCCAGGAAGAGGGCCAGCTCCTCTACCTCCTCGGCGACACCCGCGAGGAGTTCAGCGGGTCGGCGTGGAGCCAGGTCGTCCACGACCACCTGGGCGGGCTGCCTCCCAAGGTCGACCTGGAGCGTGAGCGTCTGCTGGGCGAGATCCTCATCTCCGCGTCCCGCGACGGCATGATCGACGCCGCGCACGACCTGTCGGACGGCGGGCTCATCCAGGCGGTCGTCGAGTCGGCGCTGCTCGGCGGCATCGGCGCGCGCCTGGTCGTCCCCGACGGCCTGGACGCGTTCACCTTCCTCTTCTCCGAGTCGGCGGGCCGCGCGGTCGTCTCCGTCCCCCGCTCCGAGGAGGTCCGCTTCAACGACATGTGCGGGGCGCGCGGCCTGCCCGTGACCCGCATCGGTGTCGTCGACGGCGAAACGGTGGAACTCCAGGGCGAGTTCGAGCTGCCGCTGGCTGAGCTGCGCGAGGCGCACGAGGGGACGATCCCGGCGCTGCTGGCGTAACTCTCAGGTACGACGCTCTCAAGTACTGAGGTCCCGTCCGGTCTCCGGGCGGGACCTCAGCGCGTATCCAGGCCCGCCCAGCGGCGCAGATCCGCGCAGGTCGGGTCGGGGACCGACGTACGTGCGGTGATCGTGCG
Source organism: Streptomyces niveiscabiei (assembly GCF_033794345.1). Classification (NCBI taxonomy): domain Bacteria; kingdom Bacillati; phylum Actinomycetota; class Actinomycetes; order Kitasatosporales; family Streptomycetaceae; genus Streptomyces; species Streptomyces niveiscabiei. The sequence goes on along the minus strand of NZ_JARAYJ010000024.1, from coordinate 92,705 downwards.
CAGCGCACGCGGCACGTGCTGGGCCAGGTAGAACAGGTGGAGCGCCGGCTGTCGGGTGGAGTACGCGCACAGCCGGATCGTGAGGACCGCCTTCTCCTCGGCCTCGTCCGCGAAGGCGGTCGGCACGCCCGCGAGGAGCATCCAGCAGGCGCGGTCGTTCACCGCGTCGGAGACGGTCCGCAGAGGCACCGCGTCGAGCGTCGCGAGGGAACAGGGCGCCCCCTTCGCGACGGTGTCCCGCAGCACCGCGTGAAAAACCATCCCGGCGAGGACCCCGAACACGAACTCCCCCCACTCCACGTCGATCCCCTTCGCCCGGAGCCCTTCCCACCGCCTCTCCCTCCGCCACCAGTCCGCGTCCTCCAGCGGCAGCAGGCACCGCCCGAGCCGCAAACACTCCCCCCAGACCGCCTCTTGCCCACTCGCTCCCATCAACTCGCCCCCTTTCCCGGCCCATTGTCCGACCGGCGGAGCCAATTACCGCTCAGTTCCCCGGTACTTGAGCAGTGACCGCAAGGGACCGCACCCCAGGCAAACCCCACCCCCACCCTCCGACCACCCCCATTCCCACCCCACTCAACTCCCCCTAGCGTCCCCTCATGCCGAGAACCACGACCCTCCTCCTCCGCACCACCCTGCTCCTACTCGCCCTCACCGCAACGCTGTTCACCACACCCCCGGCGAGGGCCGCCACCGCACAGCTCCAACTCCCGTCCCCCACAGGCCCGTACGCGATCGGCCGCGACACCCTCCACCTGGTCGACCTCACCCGCCAGGACCCGTGGGTCCCGGAGGCGGGCGCACGGGAGCTGATGGTCTCGCTGTACTACCCCGCACGACGCGGAACGGGCACCCCGGCCCCGTACATGACCACCCCGGAAGCCGAACGGCTCCTGAAGAACCAGGGATACGACCGCCTCATCCCCGCCGAGACGGTCAGCGCGACCCGCACCAACACGACCGAACACGCCCGCCCGGCCCCCGGCCGCTTCCCCCTCATCCTCCTCTCCCCGGGCTTCACCCTGCCGCGCACGACCCTGACCCTCCTCTCGGAGGAACTGGCCGGCCAGGGGTACGTCGTCGCCGCGGTCGACCACGCGTACGAGTCCGTCGCCACCACCTTCCCCGGCGGACGCCTCCTGCCCTGCGTGGCGTGCGAGAAGTCCAAGGAGACGGGGATGGCGGCGTTCGCCGAGGGCCGGGCCAGGGACCTGTCCTTCGTGACGAACGAACTGACGGCGACCGGAAGACACCACGCCACCCCCTCCTACGCCCGGATGATCGACCCCCACCGCATCGGCGTCGCCGGCCACTCCATCGGCGGCGCGACCGCCGTCCCCGCGATGGCCGCCGACCCCCGCTTCCGCGCCGGCGCGAACCTGGACGGCGGCTTCTTCAGCGCCGTACCCCCGTCCGGCCTCGGCGCCCGCCCCTTCCTGATGCTCGGCGCCGAGTCCACGCACGTCCCCGGCAACGCGACCTGGGACCTCACCTGGCAACGCCTCGACGGCTGGAAACGCTGGCTGACGGTCAAAGACGCGGGCCACTTCACCTTCACCAACCTCCCCGTCCTCGCCGCCCAACTGGGCATCACGGACCCGGAGTTCCCCCTCCCCGGCGACCGCTCCGGCGACATCACCCGCACCTACCTCACCGCCTTCTTCGACCTCCACCTCCGCGCCGTCCCCCACCCCCTCCTCGACGGCCCCACCCCGGCAAACCCGGAAGTGACCTTTCAGCACACCTGAGCCTCACCCGAACGGGTGATCATCACCCGGTTGGCGGACTCGACGCGGGGCGCGGCCCTACGATCACGGCGTTCACAGTGAGTAACCGATGAAGGACGCCGTGGTCAGTTCACCGCATGAAGCAATGCACCGGATCATCCAGCAGGACCCCGGCGTGTTCGTCCGTGCCGCCCGGGCGAACGGCATCCCGTTCGCCGATGTCGTCACCAGCAAGGAGATGCCGACCGACCTCACCGAGAACCATCCGCTGGAGCGGCGGGTGGACAGCCTGCTGCGCATCTACACCGCCGACAGCGAGAGCTACCTCCTCGCAGTCGAGGCCCAGCGGCGGCAGGACCCCGACAAGCCCGCCAGCTGGGCCTACTACCTCAGTTACCTCTACTCCAAGTACCGGATCCCGCCGATCCTGGTGGTCGTCTGCGAGGACCGCACCACCGCGGAGTGGGCCGCGGGCCCCATCGATATCGGCCTCAAAGGATGGAACTCGCTCACCCTGCGCCCCATCGTCCTGGGGCCGGACAACATCCCCGTCTTCACGACCCGCGAACAGGCGGCCCGGGACATTCCGATGACCGTCCTGTCCGCGATTCTCCACCACCGTGACCCGGAGATCCGCGCCATACTGAAAGCACTCTCATCCGCCTTGCAGGACCTACAGGAACGCGACGAAGACGCGGCGGACCACTTCGTCGAACTCACCGCCCAGGGCCTGGGCAAGGGCCCGTACGCCGAATTCTGGAGGGAACTAGTGGCCATCGACACCTCATTCTTCGTCTCCCCCCTGTCGGAGGGCATCCGTGAGGAGGGCCGCATCGAAGGCAGGGAGCAGGGCAGGGCACAGGGTCGAGCAGAGGGCATGGCGGCAGCCGTCCTGCATCTGCTGGACCGCCGTGGAGTGGACGTCCCCGACTCCGACCGAGCCCTGATCACCTCCTGCACCGACCCCGCCGTCCTGAACCGCTGGTTCGACCGTGCGATCACCGCCACCACAGCGGACGAGGTCTTCGCCGGAGACACGTCCGACTGACCCGTGCGCCCGCCCGAGCACACAGCCGAGTCCCAGTCCGCCATCACCCGCGTCCTCGTCCCCCACCTCCCCACCCCCCTCCCCGACGGCCACCACATCCGAGGCGTACTCCCCACCCCCACGGACTCGGTCCGCGTCGCCACGGGCCCCCGGAACGCCTACGCCCCGAACCACCTGGCCGTCTGGGAGCTGCCGCTCACCGACGCGGCGGGCCTGGAGGGGCTGTCCCCCTGGAGGGCCTGGGGCGCGCTGAGGTCGCTGCACACCCCCGGAGCCGCCGTCCCCCCGAGAACCGGCGAGACCCTGGGCATGCCCCTGACCCAGGTGAACCCCTGGAACCTCACCCCCGCACCCCCCGCCCGCGACCACGACGCGTTCCTCGCCCTGTACGCCCTCACCCACCCCTTCACCGGAACCCCCCGCCCCAACCCCCGCCTCCGAGGCTTCCTGCTCCGCGCCCCCGACCTCCTCCGCCTGTACGTCGACAGGGAGGAGGACGGCACAGAGGTGACCGCCGCGGACATCCGCCCCACCGGCGCGCTGACCGCCCTCCTCGCCGCCCTGCACCCCCTCCTGGACGAGCCACTGAGACAGACCCCCACCGACGACCCCCACTGCACCCGCCTCCTGGACTTCACGGACTGGTGACCCGGCGCCTCCCTTAACCTCACCCCATGCCGCCCAAGAAACGCCCCCGCGCGTACGACCCCACCAAGACCCGCACGGCGATCCTCGCGCAGCTCGCGCACCTCGACACGGCCACCCGATCCCTCACGGACGGAGACCTCGCCCGCCCCACGAGGCTCGGCGACTGGACCGTACGGGAGCTGGTCGCGCACATCGGCATGGCGGTCACGGCGGTGGGCAGGGCGCTCGCCCTCCCGGAACCCCCCAAACAGGACGCCACCCTCTTGGACTGGCCCTTCGCGACGGCCGGGAACGCGACGGCGATCGACGAGTTCACCAAGAACCTGGCCCAGCAGAAGACCGACCTCGCGGCAGCAGCCCGCGCCCTCGCCGAGCAGCTCGACACCCACCCGGCGACGAGGCTCCTCCAGACGAACGCCGGCGCGATGCCGCTCGCGGAGTACCTGGTCACCCGCACCGTGGAGCTGATCGTCCACACGGACGACCTCAACGCCGCGCTCCCGGCCACGGACATCCCGTACGACCGGCAGGCGCTGGCCGCGGCCACCCGCCTCCTCGCGGACGCCCTCGCGGGAAAGGCCCCCGGCGGTTCGACGGAGGTCCGGGTGCCCCCGTTCGCGGTGGTCCAGGCCGTCCAAGGCCCCAGGCACACCAGGGGCACCCCGCCGAACGTCGTGGAGACGGACCCGCTGACCTGGATCAGACTGGCGACAGGCCGCCTGACCTGGGAGGACGCCCTCAACGACGCCACTCTCACCGCCAGCGGCGAACGCGCCGACCTCACCCCCTACCTCCCCGTGATGTCGTAGGCCACAAAGTCCCGAATGATGTGCGACACCTCACTCACCGGTACGCCGAACCGCACCGACCGATCCGGATAACACCCCGCTGACCAGCGGAAACGCAAACTCCGGAGACTACTGACCGGTATCCCCAATTCGGACCAGTGCTCGGCCTCGCCTACACTCGGAGCCGTGCCACGTGGTGACGGTCGACTCAGTCATGATCTGCTCCCCGGTGAGAAGGGTCCCCAGGACGCCTGCGGCGTCTTCGGGGTCTGGGCTCCCGGCGAAGAGGTCGCCAAGCTCACTTACTTCGGGCTGTACGCCCTCCAGCATCGGGGCCAGGAATCCGCGGGAATCGCGGTCAGCAACGGCTCCCAGATCCTCGTCTTCAAGGACATGGGGTTGGTTTCCCAGGTCTTCGACGAGACCTCCCTCGGCTCGCTCCAGGGCCATATCGCGGTCGGTCACGCCCGCTACTCGACGACAGGCGCCTCCACCTGGGAGAACGCCCAGCCGACGTTCCGCGCCACCGCGCACGGCTCGATCGCGCTCGGCCACAACGGCAACCTCGTCAACACCGCGCAGCTCGCGGAGATGGTCGCCGACCTGCCCAAGCAGGAGGGCGGCCGGACGCCCCGCGTCGCGGCGACGAACGACACGGACCTGCTGACGGCCCTGCTGGCCGCCCAGCGCGACGCGGACGGCACCCCCCTGACCATCGAGGAGGCCGCGCACGCGGTGCTCCCGAAGGTCCGCGGCGCCTTCTCGCTGACGTTCATGGACCAGCACACCCTCTACGCGGCCCGCGACCCGCAGGGCATCCGCCCGCTGGTCCTCGGCCGCCTGGAGCGCGGCTGGGTCGTCGCCTCGGAGACCGCGGCGCTCGACATCACGGGCGCCAGCTTCGTCCGCGAGATCGAGCCCGGCGAGTTCATCGCCATCGACGAGAACGGCCTGCGCACCTCCCGATTCGCGGAAGCGAAGCCCAAGGGCTGCGTCTTCGAGTACGTCTACCTCGCCCGCCCCGACACCGACATCGCCGGCCGGAACGTCTACGCGTCCCGCGTCGAGATGGGCCGCAAACTGGCCGCCGAGGCCCCCGTGGACGCCGACCTCGTCATAGCGACCCCGGAGTCCGGCACCCCCGCCGCGATCGGGTACGCGGAGGCGTCCGGCATCCCCTTCGGCAACGGCCTCGTCAAGAACGCCTACGTCGGCCGGACCTTCATCCAGCCCTCGCAGACCATCCGCCAGCTCGGCATCCGCCTCAAGCTGAACCCGCTCAAGGACGTCATCAAGGGCAAGCGCCTGGTCGTCGTGGACGACTCGATCGTGCGCGGCAACACCCAGCGCGCCCTGGTCCGGATGCTCCGCGAGGCCGGCGCCGCCGAGGTCCACATCCGGATCTCCTCCCCGCCGGTCAAGTGGCCCTGCTTCTTCGGCATCGACTTCGCGACCCGCGCCGAGCTCATCGCCAACGGCATGACCGTCGACGAGATCGGCACCAGCCTCGGCGCCGACTCCCTGGCGTACATCTCCATCGACGGCATGATCGAGGCGACCACCATCGCCAAGCCGAACCTCTGCCGCGCCTGCTTCGACGGCGAGTACCCGATGGAGCTCCCGGACCCCGAACTGCTCGGCAAGCAGCTCCTGGAGACCGAGCTCGCGGCGGGCACGGCCGCCCCGGCTGCCGTCGACGCGATCCGTCGTCCGTAACCCCCGCAGCCGTAAGCCTCCGCAGGACGAAACGAAAGTCACACCATGTCTGAGAGCACCGGTGCCAGCTACGCCGCGGCCGGCGTCGACATCGAGGCGGGCGACCGCGCCGTCGAACTCATGAAGGAGTGGGTGAAGAAGACCCAGCGCCCCGAGGTCCTCGGCGGCCTCGGCGGCTTCGCCGGCCTCTTCGACGCCTCCGCCCTCAAGGGGTACGGCCGTCCCCTGCTCGCCTCCGCCACGGACGGCGTCGGCACGAAGGTCGACATCGCCCGCCGCCTCGGCGTGTACGACACGATCGGCCACGACCTGGTCGCGATGGTCATGGACGACATCGTGGTGTGCGGCGCCGAGCCGCTCTTCATGACCGACTACATCTGCGTCGGCAAGGTCCACCCCGAGCGTGTCGCCGCGATCGTCAAGGGCATCGCGGAGGGCTGCGTCCTGGCGGGCTGCGCCCTGGTCGGCGGCGAGACGGCCGAACACCCCGGGCTCCTGGGCCCGGACGACTTCGACGTCGCCGGCGCGGGCACGGGCGTCGTGGAGGCCGACCGCCTGCTCGGCGCGGAGCGCATCCGCGAGGGCGACACGGTCATCGCGATGGCCGCGTCCGGCCTCCACTCCAACGGCTACTCCCTGGTCCGCCACGTCCTCCTGGACCAGGCGAAGCTGGCCCTGGACGCCGAGATCGCGGACCTCGGCCGCACGCTCGGCGAGGAGCTCCTGGAGCCCACCAAGATCTACTCCCTGGACTGCCTGGCGCTCACCCGCACGACGGACGTCCACGCCTACTCCCACGTCACGGGAGGCGGCCTCGCGGCCAACCTGGCCCGTGTGATCCCGGACACCCTCCACGCGGTGGTCGACCGCTCCACCTGGACCCCGGCCCCGATCTTCGACCTCGTCGGCAAGACCGGCAAGGTCGACCGCCTGGAGCTGGAGAAGACCCTCAACATGGGCGTGGGCATGATCGCCATCGTCCCCGAGGAGTCGACCGACGTGGCCCTGACGACCCTGGCGGACAGGGGAGTGGAGGCGTGGGTGGCGGGCGAGATCGAGGCGCGTGGCGCGCACACGACAGGCGCCGAGCTGGTCGGCGACTACGCGAACTGACCTTGGCCAGAAGGCAGCACAAAACCCGGTCCGATGATCCCCGGACCGGGTCGGGTGCGGCCAAACCGCCGACGGCAGAAGCTAACGCCTACGCGCCACGACGATGTTGGTGTTGGGACGACGGCGACTCATCGTCGTCGTCATCGTCCCCGTACAGCTCGGCGTACCGTGCGTACGGGTCATCCTGCCCATCGTCATCGTCGTCGTCCTCGAACGGCTCAGCGTTCGGCGGAATACTCGATGGCGATGCGCCCAGCTCTTCGGCCAGGCGTGAGAGATCCGTCCCGCCGCTGTTGTACTTCAGCTGGCGGGCGACCTTCGCTTGCTTGGCCTTGGCCCGGCCGCGCCCCATGGCTCGACCCCCTCAACGACGGGGCTCGACGGCCCCAGAGTCTTGACACGCGTTCATGATCCAGAACGGACTCTCCGTGGAGAGGCCGTCCGTAGGGCTCCCACGGTACCTGAGCCCGCACCCATACGGTACGTCGCCCGTGGCGGGCGCGTGCGCCCGGCCTCGGTGAGACATGCCGTCCTGGCTGGTCAGTGGCGATTTTAACCACTTATTGGCGGCCGACCCGCCGGGAAGAGTGAGAGTTCTCTCCAACTTTCCTCCCGGCGGTACCGCGACCAAGCTCTACGGGGCGTTCACCACCCCCGCGCGAGAGCCCCCTCGTGCATCCGCTGCTCGGCGATCCGGTCGGCCGCCGCGGCCGGCGGAATCCCATCCGACTTCGCGCGAGCAAATATGGCGAGCGTCGTGTCGTAGATGCCGGCCGCCTTCGCCTTGCACCGCTCGAAGTCGAACCCGTGCAGCTCGTCGGCGACCTGGATGACCCCGCCCGCGTTCACGACGTAGTCGGGCGCGTAGAGGATCCCCCGGTCGGCGAGGTCCTTCTCGACGCCGGGGTGGGCGAGCTGGTTGTTGGCGGCGCCGCACACCACGCGCGCGGTCAGCACCGGCACCGACTCGTCGTCCAGCGCCCCGCCCAGCGCGCAGGGCGCGTACACGTCGAGCCCCTCGACGCGGATCAGCGCCGCGGTGTCCGCGACGGCCCGCACCGACGGGTGCCGGTCGAGGACCTGGCGTACGGCGTCGGCGCGGACGTCCGTGATCACGACCTCGGCGCCCTCCTCCAGGAGGTGGCCGACGAGGTGGTGGCCGACCTTGCCGACCCCGGCGATGCCGACGCGGCGGCCGGCCAGGGACGGGTCGCCCCACAGGTGCTCGGCGGAGGCGCGCATCCCCTGGTACACCCCGAACGCCGTGAGGATCGAGGAGTCACCGGCGCCGCCGTTCTCGGGTGAACGCCCGGTCGTCCAGCGGCACTCGCGCGCGACGACGTCCATGTCCGCGACGTACGTGCCGACATCGCACGCCGTCACGTACCGCCCGCCGAGCGAGGCCACGAACCGGCCGTAGGCCAGCAGGAGTTCCTCGGTCTTGTCGCGCTGCGGGTCGCCGATGATGACGGCCTTCCCGCCGCCGTGGTCGAGACCGGCCATGGCGTTCTTGTACGACATCCCGCGCGCGAGGTTCAGCGCGTCGGCGACGGCCGCCTCCTCGGAGGCGTACGGATAGAACCGGGTCCCGCCGAGCCCGGGGCCCAGCGCGGTGGAGTGCAGTGCGATGACGGCCTTGAGGCCGGTCTTGCGGTCCTGGCAGAGCACGACTTGCTCATGACCACCCTGGTCGGAGTGGAACAGGGTGTGCAGGACGCCGTTGGATACGTCGGTCACGGTGGTGACTCCCAAGTAACTGGCGGCGGTTGGGGCTGGGCCCCGTACAGGTGGCGGGGCCTGTGGGCATGAGCGTAGAGCTTTTCCGGCCACCGGACGGGCTGTGCGGGGGATCATCTCCGCGCGGAGTACGCACGTGCGACGATTTGCACGGCTTTCGGGTTCATTCGTGACCGGTTCCGGGAGGTTTTCCGATCGGCCGGCTGGGGAGGGAGCAGGCGTGCCCAAGGTGTCCTCGGTGACCGTCCCGTACGCGGCCTACCTGCGCGTGTACGAGCCCCTGGCCGCCTTCCCCGAGCCGGAGCGCGAGCACTGGGCGCGCTACGCCCGGCGCCCGCACAAACCCTCGTACCAGGACGAACTGCGCCGCTCGCTCGCCGACCTGCTGCCCACCCCGCCGGTCGCGGTGCCGGTGCACGAGAGCACCGACGCGTTCGTCATCGAGGCGAACGGCGTGCTGTGCGTGTGCCCCTGGCGGACCCGGCTGCGCGGCTGGCAGGCCCTCGCCGAACTCGACGAGCACCTCCCGCGGCCGGTCGTCGACGCGGCCGTCCCCGAGGTCGTCCGGCTCCAGGCGGCCCAGGACCACGACCGCTGGCGCGAACGCAACCCGGACGCCCGGCCCTGGATCCGTACGGCGACCTGGCAGGTGCCGCTGAACTGGTTCCTGCTGGTCTCCGACGAGGAGCGGCGCTACGACAAGGGCACCGCCGACGAGCCGCCCACCCTGCGCTACCGCACCCCGATGGTGCAGGCCAGGCGCCGGGTCGCGCGGGGTCTGCGCGCGCTCAAGGACGCGATCGACGAGGGGCCGCTGATCGACGGGCTCGTGGACGTCGGGCGCTGGCTGGAGGAGTTCCACCCCCGCTCGCTCGTCGAGGTCGACTACGGGGGGCTCGTGCACGTCCTGGCCGCCGGGGACCTGGAGGTCGACCACTCCGCCGCGGACGTCGCCGAGGGGATCGAGGCGCTCAGGCGCGGGGACGGGGAGACCGCCGGAGAGGCGTACGGGCGGCTCGTCGAGCGGTGGCGCGCGGTGCGTGACCTGCGGTCCGCCAACTGACCGGTCGGTTAACAGGACGTTGCAAGTAACTGATCCGTCATCAAAAGTGACGTAGGTCACGGCTCGAACGTTGTCGAACAGCGTACGGTCTGCCGTACTTCGTCCTGAGGTTCGGAAACTGACAGGACGTTGGTCCCGATCCGGGCTTTTGTGTCAAGCGTGACAGACCGCACGTAACTGGCCCTTGCATCCCTTGCCGCTCCTCGTGCCAAAATAGGACAAGGAGCCCGGGGGAGGCTCTGTCTCAGCATTACATGCTTTGGGGGGTCTTGTGACTCCTGATCGCCGCCGTGACTGATCGTCACAGTGGTGTGACTGTCCGCTATGGCATGGTCCATCGGCTTCCGCGGCTGATGACTACCTGGGAGGGCAATTCCATCGGTTTGGCCGACGCGGCTGGACAGATGGTGTAGTTGTAGTGCCGAGGACAAGCCGTTCGTCCTATAACCGACTCGACCCTCGTCCGCCCATTTCGGGCAACGCGGGTCAAGGTGCAGAATTTAGAGGAAAGAACCGAGAAGGTTCGGTTCTCCCGAGGAGGCCGCTCATGACCGCTCGCACCCCTGATGCTGAGCCGCTGCTGACCCCGGCTGAGGTCGCCACCATGTTCCGCGTCGACCCCAAGACGGTCACGCGGTGGGCGAAGGCCGGGAAGCTCACGTCCATCCGTACGCTCGGCGGGCACCGTCGCTACCGCGAGGCCGAGGTTCGCGCACTGCTTGCGGGGATTCCGCAGCAGCGCAGCGAAGCCTGACCGCCGACTGAGCGGGCATCGCGGCGGTCCCCCCATCAGCCGTGATGTCCACCTGTTTCACCGCATGACCGCTTTGCCGTAACACCGTTTCACCGCATCACAGCTCCACACGGCGCGGGCCCTGCCCCAACAGGCCCCTGACCCTCACGGGTGTGTCGTCGATCGCGCTGGGCTCCGCCGAGTCCAGCGCGATCTTTTTTGTGCGCCTCGCGCCGCCTGCCGGCTCCCCGTGTGAGCGACCTTGTCGCCCCCTGAGCGGCTCTGTCGCATCGCCCCGCGCGGAGTCCCCCGGACCGGTGCAATTGCACATATTAAATTGACCCCTTGTAGGAGACGGGTAAGAACCCCACTCCGGGAAACAATCCCGGTGACACCCATCACACCCCCACCCTCTTGCCCCCAACCCCCGCTTCCCGTAAGGAACTTCCCCTCCCCTGCATGTCTACCCAGGACTGCCCCAAGGGACGCGCCCCTGAGGGCCGGGGTTCCCTCCAGATGGGGAGGAGTGGAGGAGAACGCCCCGAGGGCACCCCGGAAGCCCTCAACGGCCGCGTGAGGCGCCGATCTTGACGGGTAGGCAGAAAGTCCCGGGGCGGGGCGCGGAGGCCGCTGTGACGGCAGGTGAAGCCCCGGCTTCGAGGGGGGCGCGGAGAGGAGCACCTCACACGAAAAGGACCCGCCACCCTGGATGGGTGCGGGCCACTTCGAGATGCGGTCCTGACGGGATTTGCTGTGTCTGATGGCGGCTCCGCCGCGGGCGCGGCCTCCGCCTTGGCAGGGTGGCGAGCGGGTAAGCAGAAGGCCCGCACCCCTGGTTGGGCGCGGGCCTCTTCGCGATGCGGTCCTGACGGGATTTGAACCCGCGGCCTCCACCTTGACAGGGTGGCGAGCACTCCAAACTGCTCCACAGGACCTTGCTTTGTGCGGCTGGGGAGTTGGTTTCCCTGGCTGCGAGAAGGACTGTACAGGAGGGGGAGTGGTCAGGTCGAACTCACTCTGCGTCAGGGGTTCGTCACGGGGCTTCCGCGTCGATCGCCTTCACGATCCGCTTGTCGGAGATGGGGTACGCCGTGCCCAGCGCGTGCGCGAAGTAGCTCACCCGCAGCTCCTCGATCATCCAGCGGATGTCCAGGACCGAGGCGGGAACCGGACGGCCCGCGGGGAGCTGCTCGAGGAGCCACGCGTACTCGTCCCGCATCTCGTGGACCTTCTCCATGCGGGTGGTGTCCCGCTGGGCGTTGGCCGGCATCTGCTGGAGCCGGCGGTCCACCGCGACCAGGTACCGCATCAGGTCGGAGAGCCGCCGGATGCCGGCCTGCGTGACGAACCCGGGCCGCACAAGGGCATCGAGCTGCGCCCGCACGTCCGCGAGGTTCGCGAGCAGCGCCGGGCTGCGTACGTCCTTGAGGCGCCGCTCGGCGGCCTGCCAGGCGGCGAGGACCTGCTGGACCGCGCCGACCGTCCGCACGGTCGTGTCGACGATCTCCGCCCGCGCCTTGTCGTACAGCTTCCGGTACGACGACTCGTCCCAGGCGGGCCCCCCGAAGTCCCCGATCAGCTTGTCGGCGGCGGCCATCGCGCAGTCGTCGAACAGCGCCTGGATCGAACCGTGCGGATTCGCCGACAGCGCGAGCTTCTGCGCGTTGGTCAGCTTCTCGGAAGCGAACTTTGCGGGGTTGACCGGAATATTGCGCAGGATCAGCCGCCGCGTGCCCTTCCACATCGCCGCCTGCTGCTCGGCCTCCGTGTCGAAGAGCCGTACGGAGACGGTGTCCCCGTCGTCGACCAGCGCCGGGTACGCCTTGACGGGCTGCCCTGCGCGCCGCGTCTCGAAGACCCGGCTGAGGGAGCCGATCGTCCAGTCGGTGAGGCCCGTGCGTTCGAGGGACTCACCGCCCTCGCGTTCGGCGGTGGCCGCGGCGACCTTGGACAGCGCCTGCCGCGCCTTCGGCTTGAGTTGGAGGCGCAGCGCCTCAAGGTCCTTGTCCTCGGCGAGCTTTCGCCGCCGCTCGTCGACGATCCGGAACGTGATCCGCAGGTGCTCGGGGACGCGGGACCAGTCGAAGTCGTCCGCCTCGAAGGGGACGCCGACCATGCGCTTCAACTCCCGCGCCATGGCGGTGGTCAGGGGCTCCTGCACCGGAACTACCGTATCCAGGAAGCGTTTTGCGAAGTTCGGCGCCGGCACGTAGTTCCGCCGGATCGGCTTCGGCAGGGAACGGATCAGCTCCGTCACCAACTCCTCGCGCAGGCCCGGGATCTGCCAGTCGAACCCGTCGTCCGTGACCTGGTTCAGGACCTGGAGCGGGACGTGCACTGTCACCCCGTCCGCGTCCGCGCCCGGCTCGAACTGGTACGTGACACGGAACTTGAGCTGGCCCTGGCGCCAACTGTCGGGATAGTCCGCCTTGGTGACCGCCTCCGCGGACTCCCGGATGAGCATCTCCCGCTCGAAGTCCAGGAATTCGGGCTGCTCGTGCCGCTTGTGCTTCCACCAGGAGTCGAAGTGGGCGCCGGACACGACGTGTTCGGGCACCCGCTGGTCGTAGAAGTCGAAGAGCGTGTCGTCGTCGACGACGATGTCCCGCCGCCGGGCGCGGTGCTCGAGTTCCTCGACCTCGCTGAGCAGCTTCCTGTTGTCGGCGAAGAACTTGTGGTGCGTACGCCAGTCCCCCTCGACCAGCGCGTTGCGGATGAACAGCTCGCGGCTGACCTCCGCGTCCACCCGGCCGTAGTTGACCTTCCGCTGCGCGACGATCGGTACGCCGTACAGCGTGACCTTCTCGTACGCCATCACCGCCGCCTGGTCCTTCTCCCAGTGCGGTTCGGAGTACGTCCGCTTCAGGAGGTGCTCGGCGAGGGGTTCGACCCACTCGGGCTGGATGCGGGCGTTGACGCGGGCCCACAGGCGGGAGGTCTCCACCAGCTCCGCCGACATCACGAACTGCGGCGGCTTCCGGAAGAGGGCCGAACCCGGGAAGATCGCGAACTTCGCGTTGCGGGCGCCGAGATACTCGTTCCGGCCGCCGTCCTTCCGGGGGGACTGCTCCTTGTTCTCCTTCACGTCCTTCATCCCGACGTGGGAGAGGAGCCCGGCGAGCAGGGAGACGTGGATGCGGTCCGCGTCGGCGTCCTGCTCGTTCAGATGGATGCCCATCTGCTTGGCCACCGTACGGAGTTGGGTGTAGATGTCCTGCCACTCGCGGATGCGCAGGAAGTTCAGGTACTCCTGTTTGCACATCCGGCGGAAGGAGCTGGAGCCCCGCTCGCGCTGCTGCTCCCTGATGTACCGCCACAGGTTCAGGAACGCCAGGAAGTCGCTGGTCTCGTCCTTGAAGCGGGCGTGCTGCTGGTCCGCCTGCGCCTGCTTGTCCGAGGGGCGCTCGCGCGGGTCCTGGATGGACAGCGCGGCGGCTATCACCATGACCTCGCGGGCGCAGCCGTTCTTGTCGGCCTCCAGGACCATGCGGGCGAGCCGCGGGTCGACGGGGAGCTGCGCGAGCTTGCGGCCGACCTGCGTGAGCCGGCCTCGTGGGTCCTTCTGCGCCGGGTCCAACGCGTTGAGTTCTTGCAGGAGTTGGACGCCGTCGCGGATGTTGCGGTGGTCCGGCGGGTCGATGAACGGGAACTTCTCGATGTCCCCGAGCCCGGCCGCCGTCATCTGGAGGATGACCGAGGCGAGGTTCGTCCGCAGGATCTCCGCGTCCGTGAACTCCGGGCGGGTCAGGAAGTCGTCCTCGCTGTACAGCCGGATGCAGACACCGTCGCTCGTACGGCCGCAGCGGCCCTTGCGCTGGTTCGCGCTCGCCTGGCTGACCGGCTCGATCGGCAGTCGCTGCACCTTCGTACGGTGGCTGTAGCGGCTGATCCTCGCGAAGCCCGGGTCGATGACGTACTTGATGCCGGGGACCGTCAGCGAGGTCTCCGCGACGTTCGTCGCCAGAACGATCCTGCGGCCGGTGTGGGGCTGGAAGACGCGGTGCTGCTCGGCGTGGGAGAGGCGGGCGTAGAGGGGGAGGACCTCGGTGAAGCGGTACTTCTTCTTCTCCAGCGCGTCCGCCGTGTCCCGGATCTCCCGCTCGCCGGAGAGGAAGACGAGGATGTCGCCCGGGCCCTCGCCCTGGAGCTCCTCCACGGCGTCGCAGATCGCGGTGATCTGGTCGCGGTCGGAGTCTTCGCCGTCCTCCTCCAGCAGGGGCCGGTAGCGGACCTCCACCGGGTACGTCCGGCCGCTCACCTCGATGATCGGGGCGTCCCCGAAGTGGCGGGAGAAGCGCTCGGGGTCGATCGTCGCGGAGGTGATGACGACCTTGAGGTCGGGGCGTCTGGGCAGGAGCTGCGCGAGGTAGCCGAGCAGGAAGTCGATGTTCAGCGACCGCTCGTGCGCCTCGTCGATGATGATCGTGTCGTAGGCGCGCAGCTCGCGGTCCGTCTGGATCTCCGCGAGCAGGATGCCGTCCGTCATCAGCTTCACGAACGTCGCGTCCGGGTCGACCTGGTCGGTGAACCGCACCTTCCAGCCGACGGCCTCGCCGAGCGGCGTACGCAGTTCCTCGGCGACGCGCTCCGCGACCGTCCGCGCGGCGATCCTCCTCGGCTGCGTGTGCCCGATCATGCCGCGCACACCGCGCCCGAGCTCCAGGCAGATCTTGGGGATCTGGGTGGTCTTACCGGACCCCGTCTCCCCCGCGACAATAACGACCTGATGATCGCGGATCGCCTCCGCGATGTCGTCCTTCTTCTGGCTGACCGGAAGCTGCTCGGGATAGGAGACGGCGGGCACCCGCCCGGCCCTCACCCTCATCCGCTCGGCACACCGCTCCACCTCCTCCCCGATCTCGGCGAGCACCGCGGCCCGCGCCTCCGGCTTCCGGATCTTCCGCGCACCCTCCAACCGCCGACCGAGCCGCTGCGCATCGCGCAACGACAGCTCGACGAGGCGGGAAGCGAGATTCCCGAGGGCGGGGGCAGGCTGCGTAGACATACGCTCCCCAGGATCTCATCCCGGGGAAAATACTGGCGAACCCTTTTGCCCGGGGAGCCCTGGAGGCTGTCCCCTCCGGTTGTCAGTGGGGTCGGCTAGCGTGCGAGGCATGCGCTACTTCAACACGACCGGGCCTTGCCTCCCCACACGGCACTACATGCTGGCCGCACAGGAACGACTGCCGCTGGCCCATGAGCTTGTGGAGGAGGGCCGGTACTTCGTGGTGCACGCGCCTCGACAGACCGGGAAGACGACGGCGCTGGCGTCGATGGCCCACGATCTGACGGCCTCGGGAGAGTATGTGGCGCTGCGGTTCTCCTGCGAGACGGCCGAAGTGACGGGAGACGATTACGAGCAGGCGGAGTTGCTCATCCTGGGCGCGATCCGGAGGGCCGCCGAGTGGGCCGGACTGCCGGACGAGCTGGCGCCGCCGAACCCATGGCCGGATGACGTGCCCGGGGCCAGGCTCGTGCGAGGGCTGGCGGAGTGGGCGCGGAGCTGCCCGCGTCCGCTGGCACTGTTCTTCGACGAGATCGACGCGTTGCAGGGGGAGAGTCTGCGCAGCGTGCTCCGCCAGTTGCGGGACGGGTACACGGATGGGCGCGACCAGTTCCCGCATGCGGTGGTGTTGTGCGGGCTGCGGGACGTGCGCGACTACAAGGCGGCCTCGGGTGGGGATCCGAGGCGTCTTGGCACGTCGAGCCCGTTCAACATCAAGGTCGCTTCGCTGCGGCTGGGTGACTTCAGCGAGGCCGAGGTGCGTTCGCTGTACGGGCAGCACACCGCCGAGACCGGCCAGGAGTTCACGGCCGAGGCGCTGGAGCGAGCCTTCTGCTACACCCAGGGCCAGCCCTGGCTGGTCAACGCGCTGGGGTACGAGATCGTCAGGCGGATGCGGGTCCCTCAGGACACGCCGATCACGGCCGAGCATGTGGACGAGGCGAAGGAGCGGCTGATCCTGGCGCGGGCGACGCATCTGGACTCGCTGGTCGCCCGTTTGGGTGAGGACCGGGTGCGACGGGTGATCGAGCCGCTGATCGCCGGGGAGCTGCCGGAGGAGGCCGATACCTACGCCGACGATATGACCTATGTCCGTGATCTGGGCCTGATCGCCCCGAACTCACCGGTGCGGGTGGCCAACCCGATCTACAAGGAAGTCATCGTCCGCGTTCTGGGCATCAGGACGGAGTCGGTCGTCACCGACACCCCCAGCAGCTTCCGCCTCCCCGACGGCCGCATCGACCTGGACAAGCTGCTCCGCTCCTTCGCCGCGTTCTGGCGGGAGAACGGCGAGATCCTGGCCACGACGTCGACCTACCCCGAGGCCGCCGCGCAGCTGGTCATGATGGCGTACCTGCACCGCATCGTGAACGGCGCGGGCTTCATCGACCGGGAGTACGGCGTGGGGCGCCGACGGATCGACCTGCTGATCCGTCAGCCGTACACCGAGGCCGACGGGTCCCGGGCGGTGCAGCGCGCGGCGCTGGAGCTGAAGGTCTGGCGCGAGGGCCGTATCGACCCGCTGGCGGATGGGCTGGCGCAGTTGGACGACTACCTCGACCGCACGGAGCTGCCCACAGGCACCCTCGTCGTCTTCGACACCCGCTCACAGGCGGCCCCGGTGCACGAGCGCACGGCCTTCTCGGAAGCGACGACGCCCTCTGGACGTACGGTCACCCTGCTGCGGGCCTGAGGGCTGGGGGATACAACAAGGCCCCGATCCGGAGATCGGGGCCTGTGCTGTGGCTGGGGCCGGGGTCGAACCGGCGACCTACCGCTTTTCAGGCGGTCGCTCGTACCAACTGAGCTACCCAGCCGAGGAGTTCCAACGAGGGGAACTCCAGCGGTCCTGACGGGATTTGAACCCGCGGCCTCCACCTTGACAGGGTGGCGAGCACTCCAAACTGCTCCACAGGACCTTGCGTTGTGCGAACAGTGTCGCACAGGGTGTTGCGTGCCCCCAACGGGATTCGAACCCGTGCTACCGCCTTGAAAGGGCGGCGTCCTAGGCCGCTAGACGATGAGGGCTATCGGCCCGCCTGGGCGCTTTGTCAGCGCGTCGGGGACGTCTGAAGCATATGGGATGGCGGGGGGGATCGCCAAAACGGATTACGAGGGGGAGGGCGAGGGGGTCGCGCCGCGGCGGTTGTCGTCGGCGAGGTGGCGGCTGACCTCCGCCGTCGTCTCCCCCAGCCCGCCCAGCTTGATCTCGTCCCACGCCTGGAGCCGCCGGCTGTCGCGGTCGAAGTAGAGGATGGACGCCTCGATGGGGTCGGGGTACTTGCCTTCGACGGCACGCAGCCCGCTGCCTCCGGTGGACCCTTCGACGCGCAGCCGCGTGCCCTTCTTCATGACCTCGGTCTCCCGGTGATGGAGGTGCCCGGACAGGACGAGGGGGACGGCCCCGTCGACCTCGCGCGCGGCGGACGGCTCGTGGACGATCGCGACGTCGGCCGGCGGCCCCAGCCGCAGCGCGCCCGCGAGCCGCCGCCCGGCGGCCTCCTGGACGCCCTTCTGCCGGACCGCCGACCGGTCCGGCGTGAACTGGGGATCGCCCATGCCGGCGAACCGCAGCCCGGCGAGGGTGACGGCGCGCCCGTCGTCCAGGACGTGCACGTCGCGCATCCGCTCCAGGTACCGCTGGGTGACGAGGGAGTCGTGGTTGCCGCGCACCCAGACGTACGGCGCGCCCAGGTCGGGGATGGGGTCCAGGAAGGGGTTCTCGGCGGCCGACCCGTGGTCCATCGTGTCGCCGGAGTCGACGATGACGTTCACCTCGTACTGCTCGACGAGCGTCGCGATGATCTTCCAGCTCGCGGGGTTGAGGTGGATGTCGGAGACGTGCAGGACGCGGACGGTCGTGGGGTCGGGCCGGTACACGGGCAGCGTCGAGGTGACGTCGTACAGCTTGGTCACGTTCGTCACGAGCCGGGCGAGTTCCTGCTGGTAGACGTCGAAGTCGGTGACGATGCCGCGGGCGTCGCCGACGAGGGAGGGGGCGGAGGAGAGGAGGCCGGAGAAGCGGGGTTCCAGGACCGACTCGGGGTTGAAGGTGGCGGCGGCGGTGGCGCCCGAGGCGGTCAGCAGGGAGAGGGCGAGGCCCCCGGCCAGCAGCGCCTTGCGCGGGCGGCGGTACACCGCGAGCCCCAGCGCCGTCGCCCCCGTCACGACCGCGGCGCAGGAGCGTACGGCGAGGTCGAGCGTGCCGTGGGAGACGTCGCGGGCCACCTCGTCCTGGAGTCCGGAGAGGCGTTCGGGGTGGTCGACGAGGGCCTGGGAGCGGACGGGGTCGAGCTGGTCGACGTTGACGTCGAGGCGGACGGGCGCGGTGTGGGTGTCGAGGGAGAGCGCGCCGAGCGGGGAGACGTTGATCTTCGTGCCGCCGGTGAGGGACGGCCGCAGCGTCATCGTCGTGTCCATCGGGCCGACCGACGTACGGACGTCGCCGACGACCAGCAGACCCAGCCAGGCGCCGACGACGACCACGGTGACCATGGCGAGGGCACCGCGCCAGCGGATCAGGGACTCCCGGAGACGGACCATTGGAGCCGTATGCCCGGGGGCGTGTGCGGATATGTGCGGTGCCGGACAATGGGCGTGTGCTGGAGATGACGCGCGAGGAGTTCGAGGAACTGGTCGCCGAGGCGCTCGACCGGATCCCCCCGGAGCTGACGCGGCTCATGGACAACGTGGCGGTGTTCGTGGAGGACGAACCACCCGCCGACGACCCGGAGTTGCTCGGCCTGTACGAGGGCACGCCGCTGACCGACCGGGGGGAGTGGTACGCCGGTGTCCTGCCGGACCGGATCACGATCTACCGGGGGCCGACGCTGCGCATGTGCGAGACGCGGGAGGAGGTCGTCGCGGAGACCGAGGTGACCGTCGTCCACGAGATCGCCCACCACTTCGGCATCGACGACGAGCGGCTGCACGCGCTGGGGTACGGGTGACCGGACGCGTGTCCTCTTGAGTGCGGCGGGAGTTGGGAGGGGTGACTTCCCACTCCTCACCCGGAGGCTCCCGTGCGCTCCTGTTCCCTTTCCGTCCGGCTGGCCGCCTCGGTGCTGGCCGTCGCCGCCGCCTCCGGCTGCATGAGCGTGGGGGACGACGCCGACGGCGCGGGCGCCGCGAAGCCGTCGCAGTCGGCGGGTCAGCCGGGGGGCGCGGCGCCGGACGGCGGGAAGGCGGGGGAGGGCCGGTACGTGAACGGCTCGACGCACCGGGGCGACGACAAGGGCGCGCGCGACGGGGACCACTCCGGCGCCCCCTCGGCGACCCCGTCCGCGTCCCTCTCCGCGAGCGCCTCGCCGTCCGCGCCCGCGCCGAAGCCGGGGAAGCCGGGGCCTGGCAGGCCGACGCCGACCCGGTCGGCCGTACCGGAGCCGCCGCAGCAGTCGCCGGAGCCGCCGACGCCGTCCCCGGAGCCGCCGTCGTCCTCGCCGGAGCCGTCTCCGGTGGAGCCGTCGCCGTCCGCGCAGGAGCCCGCGCCCGGGGGCTGACCTGCGGGATTTGCCTAGTGGGGGGTGAGGTGCGTATGGTGGTAGATCGTTTGATCCCATTTGCCCGGCGCCAACGCAGAGCGCGCCGTGTGGCGCGTACTCTCCCCAGCCGTGGCGGACCGCATAGAGGCGGTCGTATTGCAGAAATCACGGAGTTGACGGGCGCGTGCCGACGAGACTCCGGAAGGTTTCGCATACGCATGTCCATTTCCAGTTCTGATCAGGTCGTCGAGTCGGTCGTCGTCGAGTCCGAAGAGATCGCGGAGGCCGCCGAGGCCGCCGAGGCCGTCGAGGCCGTTGAGGCCCCCGTCTCCGACGAGGCTCCCGAGACCACCTTCGCCGACCTCGGTCTCCCCGAGGGCGTCGTGCGCAAGCTCGCGCAGAACGGCGTCACGACCCCCTTCCCGATCCAGGCCGCGACCATCCCGGACGCGCTGGACGGCAAGGACATCCTCGGCCGGGGCCGCACCGGCTCCGGCAAGACCCTCTCCTTCGGCCTCCCGACGCTCGCGCGCCTGGCCGGCGGCCGGACCGAGAAGAAGCGCCCGCGCGCCGTCATCCTCACCCCGACCCGCGAGCTCGCGATGCAGGTCGCGGACGCGCTCCAGCCGTACGGCGACGTCGTCGGCCTGAAGATGAAGGTCGTCTGCGGCGGTACGTCGATGGGCAACCAGATCTACGCCCTGGAGCGCGGCGTCGACATCCTCGTCGCCACCCCGGGCCGCCTGCGCGACATCATCAACCGCGGCGCCTGCTCCCTGGAGGACGTCGAGGTCGCCGTCCTCGACGAGGCCGACCAGATGTCCGACCTGGGCTTCCTGCCCGAGGTCACCGAGCTCCTCGACCAGGTCCCGGCGGGCGGGCAGCGCATGCTGTTCTCCGCGACGATGGAGAACGAGATCTCCACGCTGGTCAAGCGCTACCTGAGCGACCCGGTCACGCACGAGGTCGACAGCGCCCAGGGCAACGTCACGACCATGTCGCACCACATCCTCATCGTGAAGCCCAAGGACAAGGCGCCGGTCACCGCCGCGATCGCCTCCCGCAAGGGCCGCACGATCATCTTCGTCCGCACCCAGCTCGGCGCCGACCGCGTCGCCGAGCAGCTGCGCGAGTCCGGCGTGAAGGCGGACGCGCTGCACGGCGGCATGACCCAGGGCGCCCGTACGCGCACCCTGGCCGACTTCAAGGACGGGTACGTCAACGTCCTCGTCGCCACCGACGTCGCCGCGCGCGGCATTCACGTCGACGGCATCGACCTCGTCCTGAACGTCGACCCCGCCGGCGACCACAAGGACTACCTGCACCGGGCCGGCCGTACCGCTCGCGCGGGCCGCACCGGCACCGTCGTATCGCTCTCGCTCCCGCACCAGCGGCGCCAGATCTTCCGGCTCATGGAGGACGCGGGCGTCGACGCCGGGCGGCACATCATCCAGGGCGGGTCGGCGTTCGAGCCCGAGGTCGCGGAGATCACCGGCGCCCGGTCGATGACCGAGGTGCAGGCCGAGTCGGCGGGCAACGCCGCTCAGCAGGCCGAGCGGGAGGTCGTGCAGCTCACCAAGCAGCTGGAGCGGGCGCAGAAGCGTGCCGCCGAGCTGCGGGACGAGGCCGACCGGCTCGTCGCCCGCGTCGCCCGCGACCGTGGCGAGGACCCCGAGGCCGCTGTCGCCGAGGCGCAGGAGCAGGCCGTCGCCGAGGTGCAGGCCGCCGTCGAGGAGGCGGCGGCTGCGGAGGTCGCCGCCGAGCGGCGCGAGTTCCGGCGCGACGACCGGGGCGACCGGCGTGACGACCGTGGTGGCCGTGGCTTCGAGCGGCGTGACAACGACCGCGGCGGGTTCCGTCGCGACGACCGCCCGTTCAACCGCGACCGCGGTGACCGGCGTGACGACCGTGGTGGCCGTGGCTTCGAGCGGCGTGACAACGACCGTCCGGGCTTCGAGCGCCGTGACGGCGAGCGTGGCGGCTTCCGTCGCGACGACCGCCCCTTCAACCGCGACCGGCGTGACGACCGTGGTGGCCGTGGCTTCGAGCGCCGTGACAACGACCGTCCGGGCTTCGAGCGCCGCGACAACGACCGTGGCGGCTTCGAGCGCCGCGACAACGACCGCGGTGGCTTCCGTCGCGACGACCGCTCCGGTCACCGCGGCAGCGACCGTCCCTTCAACCGCGACCGCCGCGACGACCGTCCCGGCTTCCGCTCCGGCGGCCACGACCGCCCGTCCTTCCGCCGCGACGACCACCGGGGTTCGGGCACGGGTTCGTCCTCCTTCCGCCGCGACGACAAGCCGCGCTGGAAGCGCAACGGCTGAGACCGAGTGAACCTGGAGGGCCCCTTGCTTCGGCGGGGGCCCTTTTGGCTGCCGTTGTTTTTTGGCCATCTGTGACGCATGTCACGCACCGGCCGAGGGAATTGCTGGGGGCATGACAGAAGACGCCGCCATACCCGCCGAACGCGCCTCGGAACTCACCTCCGACGAGGAGCGCCTGGCCCAGCTCGGCTACACCCAGGTCCTCGCCCGCCGCATGTCCGCGTTCTCCAACTACGCCGTCTCCTTCACGATCATCTCGGTGCTGTCGGGCTGCCTCACCCTCTACGCGTTCGGCATGAACACGGGCGGCCCCGCCGTCATCACCTGGGGCTGGGTCGCCGTAGGGCTCATGACCCTGTTCGTCGGGCTCTCGATGGCCGAGATCTGCTCGGCGTACCCGACCTCGGCGGGCCTGTACTTCTGGGCGCACCGCCTCGCGCCCCCGCGTACGGCCGCCGCCTGGGCCTGGTTCACCGGCTGGTTCAACGTCCTCGGCCAGATCGCGGTGACCGCGGGCGTCGACTTCGGCGCGGCGTCGTTCCTCGGCGCGTACCTCAACCTCCAGTTCGGCTTCGAGGTGACCCCCGGCCGGACGATCCTGCTCTTCGCGGCGATCCTGCTGCTGCACGGCCTCCTCAACACCTTCGGCGTGCGCATCGTCGCGCTGCTGAACAGCGTCAGCGTCTGGTGGCACGTCCTCGGCGTCGCGGTCATCGTCGGCGCGCTCACCTTCGCGCCGGACCACCACCAGTCCGCGTCCTTCGTCTTCGGGGAGTTCGTCAACAACACGGGGTGGGGGAGCGGCGTGTACGTCGTCGCGCTCGGGCTGCTGATGGCGCAGTACACGTTCACCGGGTACGACGCCTCCGCGCACATGACGGAGGAGACGCACGACGCGTCCACCGCCGGCCCGCAGGGCATCGTCCGCTCCATCTGGACCTCCTGGATCGCCGGGTTCGTGCTCCTGCTCGGCTTCACCTTCGCCATCCGGTCCTACGACGCGCAGTTGGGCTCCGAGACCGGCGTACCGCCCGCGCAGATCCTCCTCGACGCCCTCGGCGCGACGGCCGGCAAGCTGCTCCTGCTCGTCGTCATCGGCGCGCAGCTCTTCTGCGGGATGGCGTCCGTGACCGCCAACTCCCGCATGATCTACGCCTTCTCGCGCGACGGCGCGCTCCCCTTCTCCCGCGTCTGGCACACGGTCAGCCCCCGTACGCGCACCCCTGTCGCCGCCGTCTGGCTCGCGGCGGGCGGCGCGCTGGTCCTGGGGCTGCCCTACCTGATCAACGAGACGGCGTACGCGGCCGTGACGTCCATCGCCGTCATCGGGCTGTACATCGCGTACGTGATCCCGACGTTCCTGCGGCTGCGCAAGGGGGCGGAGTTCGACCGGGGGCCCTGGCACCTGGGCCGCTGGTCCTCGCTCATCGGCGCGGTCGCGGTGACCTGGGTCGCCTTCATCACCGTCCTCTTCATGCTCCCCCAGGTCTCCCCCGTCACCTGGGAGACCTTCAACTATGCCCCCATCGCGGTCCTCGTCGTCCTCGGCTTCGCGGCGACCTGGTGGCTCACCTCGGCCCGCCACTGGTTCCTGAACCCCGACCGGACCCCCCGATAACCCACCCATCCCCGCCCATTCCACCCCCCGACGCGGCCGTGTCCCCCATACCCGATCGGCGACACGGCCCCGGGCGGCTATGCTCGGGGGGCAACATCGGCCAGGGCCCTTAGCTCAATTGGCAGAGCAGTGGACTTTTAATCCATTGGTTGTGGGTTCGAGTCCCACAGGGCCTACGGGTCGTAGGTGGGGGTACTCCCTCTGACCTGCTGTGCAGCGCCTGAGTCGGCTTCGGTCGGGTCAGGCGCTGCTTCGTTGTCGGAGTCGTGCGTGAGCGAGGCTCGCAGAACGGACCGGCAGCGCGGCACAGCGTCCGGATGCCGAGGACCACACGGCATCCGCTGGTCCCGCCTCGCAATCGCTGCAAGCAAGGCGGCGCTGATCACGACCCCGCGGACAGCCTCGGGGCAAGCAGTTCCAGCGCTTCCTCCCAGTGATACCGGTCGGCCCCGCCCCCCGCCTTCGGCCGATGAGGCTCGTACGACCCGATCAGGACGCCCATCTCGCGCAGCCGCTCCAGGCTCTGCCGGTACGCGGGGTGAGCGGCCTGGGCGGAGTTCAGGTACGGCAGCACAGCCACCGGTACGCCCATCGCGGGTGCTTCGCACAGGATGCCCAGGGCGAGGTTGTCGGAGATCCCGGCGGCCCACTTGTTGACGGTGTTGAAGCTGGCCGGGGCGACCGCGATCGCGTCCGCGGGGCGGGTCGGGCGTGGTTGGTCCGGGGTTCGCCAGGCCGAGCGGATGGGGAGACCGGTCTGCGCCTCGACCGCCTCGACGTCGAGGAAGCCGAGTCCCTGCGGGGTGGCGACGACACCGACGTCCCAGTGCTGTTCCTGCGCTGCGGTGATCAGTTTGCCGACGTCGGGGGCCACCCCGGCCGCGCAGACGATGATCTGGAGGAACGGCTTGTCGGGCTGGTCACTCACGCGGGCACTCCCAGTTGGCGACTGAAGTGGTGCAGTTCGGGCAGGGCCCGGCGACGGTCGCGGGCCGCCATGTCGGCGACCAGCTCGCGTACGGCCGGGCGGCGGATGTCCTGGGCCGCACAGCTCTCGGCGATGCGCAGGGCCTGGTAGCCGTCGGCGAGTCTGCCCTGCTGACTGTAGGCGCGGGCGGTCTCCACCCAGAGTGCGGCCCGGCGCTCGGGGACGGGAATGTGGTGCCGCATGAGGGGCCGTGCGGTTTCCAGCGCGATGCCGGCGTCGCCGAAGGAGACGGCCGCGCTGATCTCGTGCAGAGCGACGTTGGTGGGGCTGAAGTTCGCCCAGGCGTCGGGTCGGTCGAAGGAGACGTAGCGCGCCACCTCCTTGGCCTCGGTGAGGAAGTCCTGAGTGGCGGCACGGTCACCGTTTCTGCTGGCGGCGGTCGCCCCACGGAGCAACAGCAGACCGACCGCTGCCAGGTACCGGGGTGAGCGCCGGTCGTAGGAACCGCTGAGCTGGTCGGCAGTGTGGCGGACCATGTGCACGGCCTGGGTGGTGTGCTTCTCGCGCACGAGGACGTGGGCGTGAACGCGGACACTGGCGGCGAGGACAACGGGATCACCTGACCGCTCCGCCTCGGCCATGGCCCGACCGGCCGCGAGCCAGGCGTTGCCCTGATCGGCTCGCTTCAGCAGCAGACTCACCGACGTCTGGTACGCGGTGGCCAGCAATCCGGACGCCTCCGCCGAGCCGGATGAGCCACTGGCGGCATGGCGCAGGTCGGTGATCAGACTCGGCAGCGTCCGCTCCAGGTCCGCGTACTCGCACGTGCAGAACATCCGGCGTACGTCCTGTGTCCGGTCCCGCAGTTCGTCGATGCCCAGGGCCTGCTCGGGGGCAGCAGGGCTCGTACCTGGCAGCAGAACTTGCACCAGGTCGTGATGTGCCGCGGTGGACGACGAGGGAGCCGCGAGAGCCGCGACGCTCGCGGCCAGGAAGGTACGGCGGTGCATGTCCTCTGTTCCGGGGTCGGCGGGGCTGGCATCGGAGGAGGCGGCGAGACCGAGACAGTGCGGCGGAATGCCCAGCACCCGCGCGATCTCGCGCAGCGTGCGCACGTCTTCGGTGCCCCTGCCACCCTCCAGGCGGCTCACCTTCGACTGGTGGTACCCCAGGGCGGCGGCGACGTCCGTCTGCGAGCGCCGCTGTAACACGCGTGCCTGCCGGATCACTTCGCCGATCCGTCTCGCCTCACTCTGTGCATCGGCCATCTGTGCCACGGCCCCTTCTGCCGCCGCCGATCCTGCCTGCTCAACCGAGCGTAACCGAGCGGCAATTGGACGCGATGCAGCTCCTGCATAAGCGATGCGGCGACGGCACACCGCGTGGCCCCGCCTGCCTCCGAAGCGGTTGCGTGGAGCCGCCGCACCGATCCAGGAGGCCGCTCATGGAAGCGCATCAGATCCACTTTCCCGTTCACGGCACCGCTGCTGCCGCCAGTTCGGCGCGCCAGCGGCTCGCGATCGGGATACGGGACTGGGACGCCTCCCTCGATCAGGAACTTCTGGAGACGGCGGAACTGGTCGCCGCCGAGTTGCTCGCCAACGCGGTACGGCACGCGGGCCACGGCCCCATCTCGGCCGGCGCCCGCTTGAACGACGAACGCCTGCTGGTCGAGGTGACCGACGCCGGCTCCCAGGCCCCACAGTCCGGACTGCCGGATGCGGAAGAGGAGGGCGGACGCGGCCTGTTCATCGTCGCCGCCCTCGCGGATCGCCACGGGATCGACCTGCTGCCCTCCGGCAAGCGGTGCTGGGCCGAGCTCAAGGTCACCGGTCCGGAACAGCCCTCACGATGCCTTCCCCCGCAAAGGAGTTGACGGTTGACAGCCGTAAGGATTCCCCCGGTCGCCGCCGAAGTGGTCGCCATCCGGCCAGGGACCCCCCTCGCCGGTTCCGTGACCGTCGACGGGTCCAAGAACGCGGCCCTGCCCCTGCTGGCCGCCGCAGCGACCCTGCACCGGCAGGTGCACCTGGGCAACGTCCCGGCGAACACCGACGTCGAAACGATGCTCACCCTGCTCCAGCAGTCCGGCTGGCACACAGCCCGCCCCGTCACCGATCCGCACACCGTGGCCGTCCTGCCCAGCGACAGGCCGAAATCGGGGCCCGACCCCGAGACCGCCGCGCGCATCCGAGCCTCGTACTACCTCGTGCCGGCACTGCTCGGTGCATACGGACGGGCCCGGCTCCCCTGGCCGGGCGGATGCCGGATCGGGGAGCGCGGTATGGAGCAGCACTTCACGGTCTACGAGCGCTTCGGCGACCGCACGACCGTCGACGACCGGGGCTACCTCGTGGAAGCAGCCGCCGCGGGGACCGGAACGGTCTCGATCATGCTGCCCTTCCGTTCCCGAGGTGCGACCGTCGCCGCCGTCCTGCGCGCCGTCGTGGCCGGACGGCCGCTGAGGCTGGGCGGGCCCAACCTCTCGCCGGAAGTGCTCAGTGTCGTAGAGGCGATACGGCTGGCTGGATGGCAGTGCAGGGCCGACGGGTCCCTTCTCTCGCTCACGCCGCCCCCGACCGCCCCCATGGAGGCCATCGCCTGGAAGGTGCCCGGCGACAAGATCGAAGCCGGCACGCTGGCCTGTGCCGTCGCGGTGACGGGCGGCGAGGCATGTATCCGCGGTGTACGCGGCGACGCCGTCGTACCCCTGGTCGGCACCCTGCGAAGGCTCGGCGTGCCGACCAGCGTCGAGGGCGGCGTCCTGACCGTCCACGCCCACGGCACCCGGCCCACCAGCCGGCCGCTACGAGCCGTCGCCTCCCTCGCCCCGGGCGGCCTGGACGCCGACTTCGAACCGTCCTTGATGGCCTTGGCCCTCACCCGCCCTGGCACCCACCTCTTCTCCGACCCCATCAACCCCGGCCGCCACGGCAACCTCCTGCCCCAACTCGCCCGCCTCGGCGCCGAGATCCACGACCTGTCACCCACCAAGTGCCGTCTCACCGGCCCGCAGCAGTTGACCGGGACCGGAGTGGAGGCCACTGACATCCGCACAGGCTCGGCCCTGCTCATCGCCGGCCTCACCGCGCGCGGCGTCACCACGCTGGGCGGCCTCGACCAACTCCGGCGCGGACACGCCGACCTGCCCACCAAACTGCACGCCCTCGGCGCCGACATCTGCGAGGTCACCCCATGAGCCGACGGTTACGGAAGATCACCGCTACGACCGACGTCCACTCGGCCTTCGACGTGGCCACGTCGATGCTCACCCATCTCCACACCGCCAGGGCCGAGAGCCTGATCGTGGACTGCGGCGATTTCTTCGAGGGGAGCGGCTACTACCGCTTCGGCAAGGGCCGGATCGAGCGCGAGATCCTCACCAGCCTGTACGACCTGCTCGCGCCGGGGAATCATGGCTGGCCGCACTACTTCGAGCCAGGGCTGCACGAGATGACCGTGTGCGCCAACGCCTCCGACACCAACGGCAAACCGCTCTTCGACCGGGTCCGCGTCAAGCGGATCGGCGGCCAACGGGTCGCCATCACGGCGGTGATCGGCCCTCAGGCGTTCAACACGATCCCCATCCGCGACCGCAACGGCCACCACGTCACCGACCCGGCTCACGCCCTGCGCGAGGTGATGCTGGAGAACCATCACCGAGCCGACGCGTGGATCGTGTTGTCCCACTCCGGCTTCGAGGAGGACCTGAAGCTCGCCGTCGTCTGCCCGTTCGTGGACGTCGTCTTTGCCGGGCACTGCCACAGCGACACCTACGGCCCGGTGCGCATCGGTGACACGCTGGTCGTCAAGGGGCGTGAACTCGGCATCGGCTATGCCACTGCGGCACCGGTCGGCAGCGGCTGGACTGCTCGCACATGCGCCTTTCCCGACGCTGCCGTAGTTCCCGAAGACCTCGCCATGGTGCGGGAGAAGATCTTCTTCGTCGGCCGGAAGCTGGCGAGTCCGCTCGGAACCGTGAATGAGCCTTATCGCAATGGGGAGTTGGATCGCGGTCGTCTGCTGCGAGAGATCGCTGGCCGACTCCACTCCGGCCTCGGCGTAGACGCAGTGGTCCTCAACGAGACCGCGCTCCGTTCCGTACCGCTCGGCGAAGTGCTCACCCTCGGCGACCTGTTGGCCGTCGAGCCCTTCGGCAACCACCTCGTCCACGCCGCTCTTCCAGACGAGCGCGCTCAGCTCTTCAGGCAACTCGCCGAACGGGTAGGCCCGTTGGTCATCACCCCTATGCCACTTCCGTTGGTGGTGAGCAGCGTACTGACGACCGACTACCTCGCCGACAGCCACTTGGGCGGACGAACGCGCCAAGCCGGGCTGCGACTTGGCCAAGCCGTACAACGCGCCGTTACTGCTGCGGGAGGCGAGCAGTGATCCTCACCGGACCCGAGATCACCGCCGCTGCCCGCGACGGTCGTCTGACCATCGACCCCTTCGAGCTGGAACAGGTCAACCCCAACAGCTACAACGTCCGTCTCGGTCCCACCCTGCTGACCTATGCGGACACGGTGATCGACTCCTACCGTCCGAACCTCACGCGTGAGTGGGAGATCGGGACGGACGGATACGTGCTCCAGCCCGGCGAGTTGTACCTCGGGCACACCCTCGAACAAGTCGGCTCCGACTCCTTCGTGCCGCTGCTGTTCGGTCGTTCCTCGGTCGGCAGGCTCGGCCTCTTCGTCGAGATCACCGCCCCCATCGGCGACATAGGCTTCCACGGCCAGTGGACGCTGATGCTTTCGCCGGTCCGTCCGTTGCGGGTGTACACCGGGATGAAGATCGCGCAGATCATGTTCTTCGTCTCCACCGGTGAAATCGCCCCCTACCAAGGCAAGTACCAGGCCGCCGCAGGCCCGCAGCCGTCGAAGTACTGGCGGGATGTCACCCCGTTGAAGCCGGTCGCCCCGTGATCCTCACCGGCCCCGCGATCAGTGCTGCCCTCCAGGCCGGCGAGATCACGATCGACCCCTATGACCCCGCCCGCCTTTCCCCGAACGCCTACGACTGGCGACTCGGAGACAGGCTCCGCATGTGTGCCGGCGACCTGGATGCCGCCGCTCCCACCACGTTCGTCGAACAGACCATCCCTGCAACGGGTCTGGTGTTGCGGCCAGGGGTGCTCTACCTCGGCATCACGCTGGAGAAGACCGGCTCGGAGACGTACGCGCAGATGCTCAACGGCGACCGCACCATCGGCGCACTCGGCATCTGGGTCCACGTCTCCGCCCCGCTCGGCCACCAAGGCCACGCCATCCGCTGGACGTTGGAGATCCGCGCCGCCAAGCCCGTCCGGGTCTATCCGGGGATGACCTTCGGCAAGCTCGTCTTCCTCACCGCCTACGGCACGCCGGCCAGCTATCAACAGCAGCTCTCCAAGTACGCGGCCACGGAGGGCATCGACATCTCTCGCCTCTACGAAGAGATCCGCGGAGGAGTCCAGTGAATCCCCATCCGGCCGCCACCCTGCTGGACCTGCCCGCCGGAAGTCCGGGCGGCAGCGTCGAACTCTTCCTCGATCTCTACACCGGCGACCGCCCTTTGATCCCGGCACGCGCGTTCATGCTTGGCCCGCCTAACGCCAGACACCACCTCCCAGCCGGGCTCGGCCTGCTTCCCGCCGCAGGGAAGTGCTTGGAAGGCCCGGCATTCGGCCGTTACGTCGCAGCCCTGCGCAAGGCTTTCTCAGCCGCGGTCGACCCAGCTCGGATCAGCGTCCTGCACCTCCAGCACCTCACCTTCGGAGCCAGCCCCGCGCTGATCCAAGCCCTGCCCCTGCATCCCCGCATCGCTCTGGTCCACGGCACCGACCTGATCTTCGCCGAGGCTCACCGCGATCAACTCCGCGTCCTGCGCGAGACCGCCAGAGCCGCCGACGCGATCGTCGTACCGACGGGAGCAATGGCCGACCGCCTCCTCAAACTCGCCCCGCAGACCGACCGCCGGAAGATCACCCAGATCTCCTGGGGCATCCCCGATCACCTGCTTACTGACCCGCCACCCCGGCCACCCCGCACTGCCACCAGCCACCTACGGCTGCTGTACGCGGGACGGCTGACAGCCGAGAAGGGGGCCGAGGCACTGGTCAAAAGCCTGGCGCCCGTGCCGGGTGTCGAGCTGAGCATCGCCGCGCCCCAGGCCCAATTCCACGCCCTGGCACCGATGTTCCACCGGGCTGGCATGCGGCCCCGCTACCTCGGCTGGCTACGCCGTCCACAACTGTGGAAGGCGTTCGCCGAACACGACGTGCTGGTCATGCCGTCCACCACCCTGGAGGCCATGGGCCTGGTCGCGCTGGAGGCCCAAGCCTGTGGACTGCCTGTCCTCTACCAACCCGTACCCGGCCTCAACGAGACCCTCGCCGCCTCCGGCGTCGCCACCGACTTCACCAACTCGGCTGCTCTCGCCCGCGATCTGGATCGGCTTCGAACCTCACCCGGCCTGCTGTCCGCGCTACGGCAGGCGGGTTACGCGAACGCTGCTCGATACCCGCTGTCGCGTGCCGCACAAGCTCTGCTCGACCTCGGCCGCCAACTCTCCTGAGCAGGTGCGGAAACCGAGCTGTCGGGGGAGGCAAGGGCAGCCCCGCACGCCGTTTCTCCACTCATCCCACCCGCGTCCTACGCTGACCGGCGGGATGCCCACTGCGAACAGGGAGACCATGACGTACCGCACCGACCGCATCGAACAGCTCCTGAGCGAAGGCGTCCGCGACAAGGTCTACCCCGGCGCTGTATGGGCCCTCGGAGACGCCGCCGGAACTCACGTCCACGGCACCACAGGGGTCCTCGACCCCGCGCAGCCGGATGTGCCGATGCGCCCCGACACCGTTTTCGACGCCGCCAGCCTCACCAAGATCCTCGCGGTGTGGTCCTCCATCGGCTCCCTCTGGGAAGAAGGCAAGCTCGACCTCGACTCCCCCCTCGGTACCTTCTGGCCCGAGGTCGAAGACCACGCGCTCGGATCGGTGACCGCCCGGCAGTTGCTGACCCACACGGCGGGCGTCCCTCTGCGGGCTCAACTCAGGAACCTCTACGGCACCGACCCACAGGACATCCGTGACGGCGTGCTGAGGGAAGCACTGCACCGCCAGCCCGGAGGGGCCGTCGAGTACACCGACCGGGCCGCCCTCATCCTCGGCTACCTCGCCGAACACCTCTCGGGCCGGCGCCTCGATCAACTCGCCGCTGAGCGGATCTGGCAGCCGCTCGGTATGAACACCACCCGGTTCGGGCCGCTGCCCTCCGCGATCACCGCACGGTGCGCACCGACCGAGTTCGACCAGGACACCGGCGCTCACCTCAAAGGCGTCGCCCACGATTTCTCCGCGCGGCTCCTGGGCGGCGTGTGCGGCATCGCCGGCGCCTTCACTGTCCTCGACGACCTTGCCGCGTTCCTGAGTCACATGCTGGGTGGCACCTCCGCGCCTGAGCAGGCCGGCTTCGGGCCCGCCTGGGTGGCCGAGTCGCTGACGATCCAGACCGGTGAACTGGAGCCCGTACGCGGCCTGTTCTGGCACCCAGCTCCCGGTACCAAGCCGACCGAGGATGTCTGGGTGCACTACGGCTTCACCGGAACGGGCATGTGGATCTCACCCGGTCAGGGGCGCTGGGCCGTCCTGCTGACCAACAAGCTCTACTACACCCGCGACCGCCAGCCCCTCACCGAGATTCGCAACGCCTTCCGCGAACTCGCCTTCGGCTGAGACAGCGGTCCGACTTGCGCCGTCGGCTCGAAGGCGACTTCAACTGCGACCATCAACCGGGGAACAGTGTCAGCACCTTAGGGGCGATGAGCTTCTCACCCACCTCGGACGCATCCAGGGTCAATGCCGCTAAGTTACGGCTTGGACCCGGCGCGGCCCGCCGCCAAGTCGGTGCGAGGGCAGGGGTCAGCCTTGGTCTTCCTCCTGCTCGTCCCGCAAGGCGTCGCGCACGGAGCGCCAGGCGCGGATGGCGTTATCGATGTCCACCAACAGTCCTCGAAGTTGGCGAATGAGTAACCGCGCAGCACAAATTGCAGTGACGACTTCGAATTCCACCGTCAGCCCGCTCATCGGCTGCTCCCCACCTCGGATACCAGCCTCTCCGTCTCACACCGCGAAGTCGTTACCACGCCAGGCAAATCTCGTGATCACCCTCGGTTTCACCCAAGCGATCAAACGGACATGCGGCTGAGTCCAGCGAGCCGATCCTCGTTGAAGCACCGCGTACGAGACTCGCCGCTGCGAGGGCGAGAGCCAGCATCAGAGTTGATGCTTTTACTGATCTTGGAGATCCGTGTCACGGGAACGACGCTGAGTCGATGCACCCACGCTGCCCGTCGAACGGGCCAGTGTCATTAGGGCTGAGCCTACTTTTTGTGATCTTGGATGGATTCGCAAGCGTGACCCGTCCGAAGCACTTCCGTGCAGCTCATGTGGGGCGGTCTGCGTGAGCGATGCGTGAGCGGATGGTCCAGCAGGAGCCGTCAGGCATTAGCCCCCGATACATAGCGAGGCCATCCTGAAAGGTAGTTCGGGACGCCCAAGGACCGTCCGGAACCACCCAACAAGCTCTGGCCAGGACTTTTGATCCATTGGTTGTGGGTTCGAGTCCGACAGGGCCTACGGGGTGTGCAGCGCCTGAGTCGGCTTCGGTCGGGTCGGGCGCTGACTCGTTTTCGGGCCGTGGCCGTGGGTGCTCAGTGGTCGGAAGAGCTGAAGTCGCCCACTGTCCAGGCGCTGACGTCGTCGATCGCTACCCGGTACATCCCGCCCGGGCGAGAACTTTCCCAGGAGGGCGGAATCCGTCAGCACCTCCGAGACCCTCTGCCTCCACACGGCTTCGGGAGCCAGTCGGCCGGTGATGACAGTGCCACCGGTGACCACGGTCAGAGACATCTGGTCACTCTGCCCGGACTCCGCCAGGGTGGCGTCGCGTACGGCATCCGGAACACCCCGACAGCCGCCGGGGTGTTCCGCCACGGTGCCCGGCGGCCCGGCTCGTCCGGCCCAGGACAGGGCGGAGAGCCTCCGCGTCGGGTCTGATCACCCGGTGACCGGGACGGGCGTGAGAGACATCCCGGTGGAACACAGGGCGGAAACCGGCGGGGTGTGAGGACCGCAATGACATGCGCACCCGGCCAGGCCGACACGGTCGTTCGCGCGGTGCCCCGCAGGTTCCAGAGCTGCGGTGTGAAGAACTGTCCACCGGCGCAGGATTCGGTCCCCTGCGCCGACCGTCGACGCCTCGGGTCGAGCGGTGCACGGACAGCTGCGCGACTGCGCTCAGTGCCTGTACCCAACCGTATGCCCGCCGGATCAGGAATGACCCGCCCGCCCGCCTCCTCCCGAAACGCAGGACGAACGGGCCTCTGGGCGGCGGGAAGCACACGCGTGGACCCACGAGCGACGGCATCAGGACCGTACGTCCACACGTCCACGCCTGCGACGCGGCAGCTATGCCGCTGTGTACGGCGGAGGCGCCCGCGGACACCGCCGTCGGTCAGGTTCATGGGAATCAGAGGAAGAAGGACGAGCCGAGCCGCCACAGCAGTAGGCTCGTCACACGGTTGCCCGTGACCCCGGCCCTCTCCGTGAAGTCCCGTTCCGCGCAACAGAGGTACTGCGCAGGGCGGAAGCCATCCGACCGACTGAGGAGATGGGACGCATGAGTCCGCATCCCGACGTGTTCGACGAGTGCCGCGTGGTCCGGGCGGGCGGTGAGCTGGACTTGACCACGGTGCCGGCCTTCGCGCGCGACCTGGAGGACGCCCGCCACGGCAGGGGCCGGCGGTTCCTGATCGTCGACCTGAGCGGTGTGATGTTCATGGACGGCAGCGTCCTGGAGCCGCTGTGCGCGGCCTGGCGCGACTGCCGCGGGCGGGGCGGATGGGTACGCGTGATCCATCCCCGGCCGGGAGCGGCGCTCGTGTTCCGGGCCGGCGGTCTGCTGGAGCGGTTCCCCCGCTACGCGAGTGCCCAGGACGCCTGGGAGGGCGTCACCGCGGACCCTGCGGCCACGCACCGGGGCACGTAATGTACGGCGCGGGCCAGGCGGTGTCCCACCCCGGAGCGTCCTGGCCGGCGAGGAACGGGAAACGGTGATCAGCAACGGCATGGCCGGCCTTCTGCGGACGCTGCGGCGCCGTGGGACCGGCGACCCGGCGCAGGCGTGCGCGCGGGTGCTGGGCGCCGACGGTGTCGTGCTGTCGATGCTGCCGGCCGGTGATCGGATGCCCGAACCGCTGTGGTGCCACCCGGAGTTGAGCGCTCGGTTCGAGGAGCTCCAGTTCACTCTGGGCGAGGGTCCGGGCCCGGACGCGGTCCGCACCGGAGCGCCCGTCGTGGAGCCGGACCTGGATCGGGTGCGTTCCGAGCGGTGGCCCGCGCTGCTGCCGGCCGCGCGCGAGCTGGGTGTCCACGGTGTGTGCTGCTTCCCGCTGGGTATCGGCGCCATCCGGGTCGGCGTCCTGACCGTGTTGTGCGACGGGAACCGACGGCTGAGCGAGCAGCAGTACGCGGACGCCACCGCCCTGACGGCCGCCCTGACCGGCGCCTTTCTGAACGGGGCGCCACCCCGCGAGGGTCGGAACGGGGACGTGCCCGGATCGGGCGGGTTCCCGGAGTGGCCGTCCGGGCTGCACCGTGCGGCCGTACATCAGGCCACGGGGATGGTCAGTGTCCAACTGGGCGTGTCCATGGACATCGCCCTGCTGCGTCTGCGGGCCCACGCTTATGCCAGTGGTCGTCCTCTGGGAGAGGTGGCGCAGGACGTGGTGGCCCGCAGGCTCCGATTCGACGACGATGTGAACGGGCCGTATTCGCCCGGTGGTGGAAAGGGATGATCGGCATGGCCCGCGAACGACGTCTGGCGGAGATCTTCGTGGAGGTCGCCGACTCCCTGGTCGAGGACTTCGACGTCATCGACCTGCTACAGCGCCTGTCCGCGCGCTGTGTCGAACTCCTCGACGTGTCGGCGGCCGGGATCCTGCTCGCGGACGCGCACGGGGAACTGCAGGTCATCGCCGCCTCGGACGAACACACCCGGCTGCTGGAGCTGTTCGCGCTCCAGCACGACCAGGGACCGTGTGTGGAGTGCTACCGCACCGGCGCCGCGCGCACCAACATCGACTTGACGCACCCGGAGACGACCGCGGGCTGGCCGCGCTTCGCCTCGCGGGCCCGCGAGACGGGCTACGTGCGCACGCACGCCATCCCGCTGCGCTTGCGCAGTCGCGTCGTCGGCGCGCTCAACCTCTTCCAGACCACACCCTTTCGCCTCGGCGACGACGACATCGCGCTCGCCCAGGCGCTCGCCGACGTGGCCACCATCGCGATCCTCCAGCAACGCACACTGGAGCAGTCGCACGTCGAGAACAGCCAGCTGGAGAGCGCGCTGACCAGCCGTGTCCTGATCGAGCAGGTCAAGGGCGTGCTGGCGGAGCGCTGGAACACCTCCGTGGACGATGCCTTCGCCGCGTTCCGGTCGTACGCCCGTGCCCGTCACCTGCGCCTGGCGGATCTCGCCGCCCGGATCATCTCGGGAGGTTTCGACACCACGGGCATCCCCGCGCCGGCTCCTGACCGGCCGGAGGACAGCCGCAGCTGACCCCTCTCAGGCCCCGCCGCCGGTGTCGACGAGGATCTGGGTGGCCGGCGTGACGTTGTCGGCGCGGACCGCTTCGGCCATGGCGGCACGCGCGGCGTCGGGTCTCGTGTGCGGTGGGACCACGAGGAGGGAGAAGAGATCCCTCTCGTTCCGGGTGATCAGGACGGTGTCGTCGCCGACCGGAGAGGAATCGATGCGGACGACACGGCCGTCGACGGTCATGCGCGTCGGCAGTTTCTCCCAGGCGTCGGCGTCCAGGCCGACGCGCGTGATGGGCCCGAGGTACCCGGTGAGCGCGGTGACCAGGGCGGGAAGTTCGGCGGAGATGTCACGGGAGCGCGGCCACCATGCCCCGTCCAGCACTCCCTGGCGGTCGTGAGTCGTCTCCAGACGTACGACGGCCGTGCCGGGCCTCACGGCCTGGTGGACGGCGTCCGGCAGGAGCCTGGTCACCCGCGGGGAGTGGGAGTCGGGCATCGCTCTCGCCTGCCTGCCGGGAATCGAGGGGGAACGGCGTGGCTTCCTGGTTTCACGGTACTCCCCGGCGGATGGCGGCAGGGAAGCCCGAGGGGCATCCGCGAGGGCTGTGGGACGCACCGGGGTAGGGTGGGAGAACCGGTCCGTCTTCCGCCGGCCGTCGAACTCCGAGGTCGCCATGCAGCCCATGGAAGCACCCCCGGGCGGGTACGCCGAGGTCCGTATCGTCGCCGACTCGCCCGAGGCCGCACGTCGGGTCGCCGAGGCTCTCCGACGCTGCTTCGCCACCACCGAGCAGCGCAGCTATCCCGCCGGTGCCGACGGGGGAACACGCCTCGATCTCACTG
Source organism: Streptomyces niveiscabiei (assembly GCF_033794345.1). Taxonomy (NCBI): domain Bacteria; kingdom Bacillati; phylum Actinomycetota; class Actinomycetes; order Kitasatosporales; family Streptomycetaceae; genus Streptomyces; species Streptomyces niveiscabiei. The sequence continues at coordinate 55,343 of NZ_JARAYJ010000024.1, read as the reverse complement.
TGGACACCGCCCGCGCGGCAGAACCGGCACGGTCGTGGCTGGAGAGCAGCCGGCCCGAAGAGATCACCCGTCGGCGGAAGTGAGCCGGGGGGCACGGAACGGTCCCCCCGGACCCCTGCGGGGAGTAGCGTGAAGGCATCGGGAGCACTTCGCACACCGGCTCCGATGCCGGTGCCGTTCCCGGTGAGCGACGACACCGGACGGCTGCGCGACGCAGGGTCCGGAGACGGGTCTTGCGTGATGTCCGCGACCATCCCTCTTCCTCCGCCGCGGGCCGTTCCCTTCAGGGCTCCGACCGCGCGCCTCGCGCTGAAGTCCGAGAGCCCTTCCGGTGGGTCCGCCGGGCTGGACGGCGCCTGGTGGCCCCGCTCACGCGAACTGTCGGCCGAACTCTCCGCGCTGGCCGACGTGCTGGATCCGCTGTGGGGACGGATCACCCGAGTGGCCCTCAACACCCGGCACTGGCCGATCCTCCCGTCCAGGGTCTTCGTCAACGGCCATGCGGTGAGGGTCGGTTGGTTCACGGCGGAGCTGGATCCGCACGCGATCCTTCTGCAGTCCTTCACGGCGGGCCGCTGGAACCTGCTGGTGATTCCTCCGGAGACCGGTGCCTCCTCGGCCGCCCGGCTGCTGGCGGCCACGAGTGCGGATACCGGCCGGCCGACGACCGCGACCGCGCTCATGACGGCGGAACGGGCTCGTGGGGCAGGCCCGGAGGCCGGAAAGAGCGGGAGTGGCAGGGCTTTGTCGTCGCCCGGCATGAACCAGCAGCACGCCGTGGGGGTGTGAACGCCGTGTTCGCCGCCCTGGTGGTCAGCGCTCTGCTGATCCTGGTGGTCGTCGCGACCCGCCTGGTTCTCCGGTTCGAGGCACCGCGCGCGCAACCCACCGACTGCCACGGCCGCGAGGTGCGTGGCGGGTCGCGTCACACATGACCGTCGGCCGCAGCCGCCATGAGCGGTCCCGCGGCCTCCTCGGTCGTGTCGGGGGGCACGACCACCAGATCCCAGCGCCCCTGGCCGGGAGTGAGCAGGACGATGGTGTGAGGGGCGGACGGCGTGAGGTTCCTGCGCAGCCGTAGGACCTGGTTGGCGACGAGCATCCGGCCAGGTCCGGCGGGCCAGGTCGCCCCGTTGACGGTGACGCTGGTGATGTGGCCCCACGTGCACGGCAACCCGGCGAGCAGCCGGGGAAGCTCGGTGAACAGGTCGTACGACCGGGGCCACCACGCTCCGTCGATCGGCCTCGGCAGATTGCCGCGGGGGGCGAGTCGAAGGCGCAGGAGAGGATGAGAGGGAGGCGGGGGTTGCAGTGCGGTGGCCACGGGGGGCTCCTGCCGGCGAAAGGTACACGGATGAGGGGGTGGCGGATGCCGACGGCTACAGGTCGGGTCCCCGGGCTGCCACTGAGGACGGGTGACGTGCGGTGGAAGGAGCGCGGTCCGGTGGACTCACCGGAACACGAGGACCGGAATACGAGAGGGCGTTCCTGAGCCGGTCCGAGTTTCGGCATACGAAAGGTCCTCGTCTCCTTCACCGTACTCCCGCCTGTGTAACAACCGCGGCTGCTCGCGAGCGGCAGTCGTGCTGATCGCCCTGACACAGGCCGATGTCCGCACGACACAAGGGAAAGCGGTACTCGACGATGTACGGCCGGACACGCTCCCAACAACCCGCGGACCAGCCCCGGGACGTCGGGGGACACCATGTCCTCGGCCGGCCGCCGCTGATCCCTTCGGACGCGGGAGCCAAGATCCTCCGGCGCCTCGGGCGGGCCGTCAACACGTGAAAGACGACAAAGACGACGTCGACAGGGCTGTTCAGTCGGCCTTCCCGCGTGAGCGGACGATGTGGCGGCGGCCGTGAGGGATCGGAACGAAGGTCCGGCCGATCCTGACCTGACCGGGTGGTTCCGGACACCGAACGAGCGTCCGGAACCGCCCGGCAAGATCCCGCCAGGACTTTTAATCCATTGGTTGTGGGTTCGAGTCCCACAGGGCCTACGGTTCACGGGCGGAGTCCTCTTCAGCCTGCTGCGCGGCGCCCGAGTCTTCTCGTCGACTCGGGCGCCGCGGCGTCTGTCCGGACGGAGCGGCATCGGAGTTCCGGAACCGGCGCCAGGCGTCACGGGTACGGCTGGCCGAGTCGATCACGGATGATGGCTGCGTCGTCCACTGGTCCTCGGGTTCTCTGGCGTGGGCTGGGTCGGGCGTGTGTGCAGAGATGGCGATTGAATGTGGTGGATCTGTTCGTACTTGGCCAAGATCTGCCGAGCTTGGCCTGACATCCCGGTCTCGGCGCGGTCGCGGGCGATGCTGATGACATCCGCCATCTCGCGTGCGGCGGCTTGATCGTCACCTGCCTCCAAGTGGCCTCTGAGCTCGTCGAACTGGATCTGTGCGGCACGTTCGAAGTGCGAGATGGGCTTGCGTTCCATCTCGTTCTCGACTTCGAGCCAGGCGTTCCATATGTCCTGGAGCGGTCCCAACTCGCCAGGCATGGAACCCTCTTTCGTAGCAGAGTGCTCAGTCCTGGTCGTTGACCAGTGCGCGCAGCCTGTCGAGGTCGAGCAGCGTGAGGGCTACACGGCGTGTGACGTCGAGATGGGAGAGCGTGGCTCTCTCGTTGTCCGACTCCTGTCTGCGGCGGACGGCGCTTCGGTGCATCTGCGGCCAGGGGTGATGTCGGTCGACGAACGCCACGACGTCCTCCGCAGCGATGTCCAGACCGACGACATCACTCACGGCCTTGACCGTGGCCGAGCGTGGTTCACCCGTCAAGGCGCCCTCGTCGCCCATGAGTTCACCCGGGCCGCGGACGGTGAGCAGTGCTTCGGAGTCGTCGAGGGCGGTCTGTGTCACCGCCGTGTTTGTGCTTCGGGTGATCAGTGCGGAGCGGGAGGGCTGCTCCTGGCGGAAGATCACGTGGTTGGCGGGGATGGTTCCTGTCGCCGGTCTGGCGATGTTCCGGGGGGTACTGCTTGAGTGTGAAAGAAGGCTGGGGGGAGTGGCTGGAAGTCGAGCCTTCGGAGAGTGATCCGGTGGTCGAGATGTGCCTGATACCTGAATTTCACGGCTTTTTGCCCGAATCCACGCATCTCGTTTCGGCCGATTGGCGCTGTTGAGTCGGCGCGCGGATCCGGGCACCTTGCCGGCAGATATGCGAGCCGCTCATGCAGGCCGCAAGAGCAGCGGGGAGAAACAGGTGCGGAACGGGCTGTTGGCTGTCGGGGTGGCCGGGTGTCTGGTTGTGGGTGTGGCGGGGCCGGGGGTGGCTGTTTCGGACACGGGGTCGACGCCGTTGCCGGGGACGGGGGCGAAGGTGGAGGTCAACGCTTGGCACTGCAACGTCTACGCGGACAAGTGCTCGTTCAAGACGTCCACGAAGACCCTCAAGGGCGGCAAGAAGTACAAGGTCCGGAAGATCACGAACATGGCGACGGTCAAGGCCAACGGCTGGCAGGCGACGCTGGCGCTGAGTCCGAGCGGTACGCAGGTGAGTGAGAACACCCGGCAGGTCAGCTGGACGAACGAGAACACGTGGATCGCGGACATCAGCGGGATCGCGGATCCCGGAGGTTCGATCAACACGAGTATCACCACGTGCTCGGACGGGGGCGCCTTCAAGGCCGGAGTCAAGGCGTTCGCCTCGGCCTGTGCCAACGACTGATGGCCGGCAAGGGGATGCTCGCCGGCGCGGGTGCGGCGCTCGCCGCGCTGGTGCTGGGCGTCGTGATGCTGGACGGCGGCGAGGTCGAGCGGCCCGCGCGGCCCGGCGAGGACCTCGCCCGGCAGCTGGACGCCCTGCGGGGCGCCAACGACCTGGTGCGGGCGGGCCGTGCCGAGGTGGGCCGGGATCCGGCGCTGTACCCGACGGCGTACGGCCGTCTTGAGGCCGGCGTCGGGACAGGAACCCCGCCCCCGGTCCACCCGGACGCGTTGGCGGGCCTCGCACGTGACGACCGGCTGGACACCCCGGCCTGGCGGGCGCACTACGTCTGTCTCGCCCTCGCCGAGCCGCCAGAACCCGAACCGGGCCTCGGCTCGGAACCCGGCCTCAGCTCGGAATCCGGCCCGCGCCCCGGCCCGCAATCCCGCCCCGGCTCCGCACCCCGACCCACCTCCGCACCACTCCCCGGATCCGCCGCCGCGGTCCTGAGCAGAGCCGGTATCCGCGAGCGCGCCGAGAGCGAGACGCTCGCCTACCTGAAGGCCCCGGACGCGGACGACGACGCGCTGACCTCGCTCGCGACCAGGGCCGCGTTCCTGCGGACGGCGCGCTGTCTGGGCCGGGGCGCGGACGTGCCCCGGGAGGCGCTGGAGCGGCTCGCCGCCGACGCCGGGCGCGCTGATCAGGCCGTACCCGTCCTGTACGCGGTCGAGGCGCTCGCGGAGGCCGGCGTACGGGCCGAGGGGACGCGGGTGCTGCGTACCGGTCGTACCGGGGAGTGCGGGGACGCCACGCGACTGGCCGCCGTGTTCCTGCTCGGGAAACGGACCGTCGCGCGGGACTGTCTGCGGCCCGCGCTCGCCGACCCCGATCCGCAGACCCGGTGGCTGGTCCGGCGGGCGCTCGGCGGGAGCGGGGCGCTGCCCGCCCCGGTGGCCGAGGTGCGCGGCGACGGGCTCGTCGCCAAGTCGCCCGCCCAGCTCGGCACGCTGACCGCCACCTACAACGCCGTACGGGCGCTGACCGCGAGCGCGCGGCAGCAGGACGTACCGCCGTGGCTGACCCGGCGGCTGCGGCAGCTCGGCGCCGACCCCGCGCTGGACCCGTCCGACCGTGTGCTGCTCGCGATGGTGTGCCACCGGCTGGACCTGGACTGCGGACCCCAGGCCGCCCGGGGCAGGGCGGAGGCCGCCGCGCTCACGGTGCCCGCGCGGCTGACGGCCGGGAACCGGCGCGGCTGGTACGGCGCGCTGGCGGCGCGGGCCGAGTTCGGGCTCGGGTGCCGCCGTACGGCTGTCGCGGCGGCGCGGGCGCCCGAGGTGACGGTGCTCGCCGACGCGGGTTGCTCGGCGCAGGCCGAACGGCTCGGCGCGGGAACCGACTTCGTCGCGCAGGCCGGGGCCGCCCTGCGGACGGGGAGGCTGACGGCCGCCTCCGACGCCGTCCAGGCGGCGCTCGCCGCCGGACAGAACGTCCCGTAGGAGTTCTGGGACGGGCTGCCCGCCCAGCTGGAGCGCTACCGGGACCCCGAGTTCCCCGACCTGTACGCCGACGCGCCCGGCGGCGTCGCCTCCGCCGAGGCGACCCGGGCCGCGTACTACCTCCTGGCCTGACACGACCTCGACGAGAACCCGACGAGAACCCGACGAGCCCCCTGACGAGCCCCCCCGACGAGACAAGGACACCGTCGTATGGCCACCGCCCCACCACCCGCCGTCGAAGCCGAGGCCCTGTCCTTCACATACGACTCCGGGGGCGGGCTGGTCCACGCGGATCTGGTCGTCGAGGCGGGGGCGACGGTGGCCGTCCAGGGGCCGTCGGGATCGGGGAAGAGCACCCTGCTCGCGCTGCTCGGCCTGATCCTGTCGCCCGGCGCGGGCAGGCTGAGCATCGCCGGTACGGACGTCGGCCCGCTCACCCCGGCGCACCGGGACCGGATGCGGCAGGCGTCGATCGGGATCGTGCTCCAGGACCTGGGGCTCCTGCCGTTCCTCACCGCCTGGGAGAACGTCGCCGCCGCCTTCGGACCCCGGCTCGCCCCGCACCGTACGCGGGCCCGCGCGCTGCTCGCGGAGCTCGGGATGGAGACGCTCGCTGACGCCCGGGTCACCGGACTGTCCGGCGGCCAGCGGCAGCGGGTCGCCGTCGCGCGGGCCGCCGTGAAGCGGCCGGTGCTCGTGCTGGCGGACGAGCCGACCGCCGGGCTCGACCCCAAGTCGGCCGAGGCGGTGGTGAGTTCGCTGCGGGGGTGCGCCGAGCGGGGCGCGGGGGTCCTCGTCGTGACCCACGATCCGCTGGTCGCCGCGGCCTGCGACCGGCGGTACGCGCTGGAGGCGGGCGTCCTGGCCGCAGCCCACTGTGAGGAGAAGCCGTCGTGAGCCTCTGGAGCGTCCACACCTGGAAGCGCGACCCGGGGTCGCTGCGCCGTGCCGTACCGGCCCTCACCCTCCTCGCCGCGTTCCTCACCGCGTCCGCCGGAGTGGTGGCCGGAGCGACGGCCGCCGTCGAGCGGGATGTGCTCGCGTCGGGTGGGCTCACGCAGATCGAGTTGTCGGCCTTCGAGGGGGCGGCCAGGCCGTTGACGGGGGCGGCGCTCGGGGAGGTGCGGGGGGTGGCCGGGGTGCGGAAGGTGGTCGCCGACTATCCGGCGGCCTTGTACGCGGAGGACGAGGGGACGTACGACCTGGCGAGCCACACCCTCACGCCGGGGGACGATCTGCCGGTCACCGCCGGGACGCTGCCGGCGTCCCTGGCTCCCGGCGAGGTCGTCCTGCCCGCCCGTGCCCAGGGCACCGACTTCGGGCCGTATCTCGGGCGGAGCGTCGGTTTCGGGTACACCAGGGCCACCGGGGACGCGTCCGGCACCACCGCTGTCGTACGGCTGAAGGTCGTCGCCCTGTACGACCCGAGCTGGCAGGCCGACGGGCCCGGAGCCGCGTACCTCGCCGAGGACACCGCCGCGCTGCTGGCCGCGGCGCGGGCCGGGCAGTCGCCGGGGGACTTCCGGGCGCGTAAGGGGGCGCGGTCGGCGGTGGTCGTCGTCCGGCATCAGCGGGAGGTGGCCGGGGTCGCCGGGGTTCTTCAGCGCGCGGGGTTCGCCGCGTCGCCGGTGGCCGACCGGGTGCGGGAGCTGCCCGGGCTGTTCGGGGTGGCGGACCTCGCGATGCGCGTGGGGGTGGTGGCGGTGGCTCTCGGCGCGTTCGGGCTGGGGGTCGTCCGGGCCGGGGACAGTGTGCGGGCGCGGCTTGCGCAGTTCGCCGTACTGCGCGTACTCGGTTGCGGGCGGGGAGAGTTGCGGCGCGTACTGCTGGGGGAAGCGGCGCTCTCCGGGGGTGTCGCCGGGGGCGTCGGGGTGGTCGCCGGGTCCGTCCTGTCCGTCGTCCTCGCCGGGCAGCTCAGCGGGAGCCTCGGACTGCGGATCTTCCGCACGGACGCGCTGCCCGGGGCCGGCTGGGCGCTGGCGGCGCTGCTGCTGCCGGGGGTCGGACTGGCGGCCGGGACCTTGCTGGGCAGCCGGGGCGTGCTCCGACGGGACCCTTATCTGGTGGTGCGGGCGTCGTGATGTGCCGCCGATGAGCCGGAGGCGGGGCGGCGGGTCCGGTGGTGTCGGTGTTCACGCGCACGTTGACGGGCCTTCGACGGCCGGAGGCGGGGCGGCGGGTCCGGCGGTGTCGGTGTTCACGCCCACGCTGGCGGTCCTTCGACGGCCGGTGGCGCCGACGCTCACACCCACGCCGACGGCTCTTCGACGGCCGGTGGCGCTGACGCTCACACCCACGCCGACGGTCCTCCGACGCCCGCGCTGAGGGTCCCTTCGACGCCCACCCCGACGAGGCCCTCCGGCGCCCACCCCGACGAGGTTCTCCCCGATGAGGCCCTCAGACGGCCCCTGTCGGCAGCCCGCCCCGGCTCCTGCCGGCGGCCCTCCGACGGCCCCTGTCGGCAGCCCGCCCCGATTTCCGCCCCGCCCCTGTCCCACAGGCCGCACCCCCGCCCCCCAGCCGTTCTCACCCCGCGTTCAGCTCCGCCAGCGGCAGCGTGTGGCTCGTCTGGAGGACCTTCGCGCGGAGGTAGCGGACATTGTGGGGGGTCGTGAAGACGCCCGTGGGGACGCGGTCGCGGATGGCGACGCCGAGGGCGCGGAGCTGGGCGGCCTTGTCGGGGTTGTTGGAGAGGAGGTCGAGGGACGTGATGCCGAGGGCGGCGAGCATCTGCGCCGCGGCCGTGTAGTCGCGGCCGTCCTCGGGGAGGCCGAGCGCCTTGTTCGCCTCGTACGTGTCGAGGCCCTGGTCCTGGAGGGCGTACGCGTCGAGCTTGTTGTAGAGGCCGATGCCGCGGCCCTCCTGGCGGAGGTAGAGGAGGACGCCGCCGGTTTCCGCTATGCGTTCCACCGCCTCGCGCAGCTGCGGGCCGCAGTCGCAGCGGGCGGAGCCGAAGACGTCGCCGGTGAGGCACTCGGAGTGGAGGCGGACGAGGGGGGTGGCGGAAGCGGGGTCGCCGAGGACGAGGGCGATGTGTTCCTGGCCGTCGGCGAGGCCGTCGAAGGTGACGATCTCGGACTCGACGCTGTAACCGTCGGCGAAGCGCAGCGGGACCCGGACGCGGGAGCGCGGCGTGGCGGCGGGGAAGTCGGGCATGCGGGTCTCCGGGGGCCGGGGCGGGTGAGCCAACGGGCATCTGTTTCAGATTTGAAGCAGATGCTCGGTTCCCGACCATACTCCTCGTTTTAAAGTTGAAGCAACTGGTTTTGATGTACGTCACGTGACGCCTTCGCACCCCGAGGATCTGCGCCGCCAGGGGACCTCCTCCCCTTCGAGCCCCTCGGTGATCCGTCGGCTGATCTCCTCCAACTGCCCCACCTGCTCCGGCGTGAGCCGGTCGAACAGCACCGAGCGGACCGTCTCGACGTGGCCCGGCGCGACGCGCTCCAGGATCGCCAGCCCCTCCCCGGTGAGCGCCGCGATGCTCCCCCGCTTGTCCCACCGGCACTGCTCGCGCCGGACCAGACCGTCCTTTTCCAGCCGAGTCACGGCATACGTCAGACGGCTGCGCGTGATCTTCGTACTCTCGGCGAGGTCCGTCATGCGCATGCGGTGTTCCGGAGCGTCGGAGAGGTTGGCGAGGATGGAGTAGTAGAGGTGAGGCATACCGGCGTCCTGCTGGAGCTGCCGGTCGAGCGCGTCCTCCACCAGGAACAGCGCGGAGACGTACGCGCGCCAGGCGCGCATCTCGTCGGGACTGAGCCAGCGGGTCGTCATACGGCCAGTGTAGTTTTGTTTCAAACTTGAACCAAGCGTCAGCCATGCGAGCCAACGTCAGCCATACGAGCCTGGGGAGACCGCACCGATGCCCTACCCGTACGTCCTCCTCTCCGCAGCCGTCTCCCTCGACGGCTACCTCGACGACACCGCCCCCGCCCGCCTCCTCCTCTCCGGCCCCGCCGACTTCGACCGCGTCGACGAGGTCCGCGCCTCCGCCGACGCGATCCTGATCGGCGCCGGCACGATCCGCGCCGACAACCCGCGCCTCCTCGTCTACTCCGAGGAGCGCCGCGCCGCCCGCCTCGCCGAGGGCCGCGCCGAGTACCCCCTGAAGGTGACGGTCACCGCGTCCGGTGACCTCGATCCCGACGCGAAGTTCTGGCACACCGGCGGCGAGAAGGCCGTCTATACGACGGACCTGGGCGCCCGCCGCGTCGCGGAACTCGGCATCCGCGCCGACGTCGTACCCCTCGGACCGGAGCTCGACTGGCACCGGCTGCTCACGGACCTGTACGCGAAGGGGGTCAGGCGGCTGATGGTCGAGGGCGGGGGGACGATCCACACGCAGCTCGTGCAGGCGGGGCTGGCGGACGAACTCCAGCTCGTGGTGGCCCCGTTGTTCGTCGGCGACCCGAAGGCGCCCCGGCTGTTCGGGCCCGGCGAGTACGAGCGCGGCCGGCTCCGGCTGATCGAGACGCGGCAGCTGGAGGACGTCGTGCTGATGCGGTACCGGCCCGGCGTGACCCCGGCCGACCACCACTGGCTGGGCGTCGCCTGCGACCTCGCCGCGCTCTGCCCGCCCTCGGAGACCGCCTTCAGCGTCGGGGCGGTGATCGTCGCGCGGGACGGTACGGAACTGGCGCGCGGGCATTCGCGGGAGGGCGCCGACACCGTCGTCCACGCCGAGGAGGCGGCGCTCGCGAAGCTGGACCCGGCGGATCCGCGGCTGGCCGGGGCGACGGTGTACTCCAGCCTGGAGCCGTGCGCGCGCAGGGCCTCCCGGCCGGCGCCGTGCGCGCGGCTGATCCTGGACGCGGGGGTGCGGCGGGTGGTGACCGCCTGGATCGAGCCGGACACCTTCGTCCAGGACGCGGACGGGAACGGGCTGCTGCGGGACGCGGGGGTGGACGTGGTGCTGCTGCCGGAGTACGAGGCGAGGGCGAAGGCACCGAACGCGCACCTGACGGAGGCGTGAGGCACTGAGGGGGCGCGCGGCGTACGGCTGCCGCCTCCTCGGGGCGCCTCAGAGGTGCGGGGCGCGGCTGCCACCGCGTGAGCGGGCCCGCGCGCACCCCACACGACCGGCCCACCCCAGCCTGCGTACCGCCCTCGCGCGGGTGACGCTGCCCACATGAGGTCAGCCAACGCCGTAACCGCCCTCCTCCTGGGCGCAGCCCTAGCCGCCTGTTCCACCTCCGCCGGTGAGACCCGCCAGATGGCCCGAGCCCTCCCCCCGGACGCGTCGTTCACGCATCCGGGGGTCCTCGTGAACGGTGCCCAGCTCGACGCCGCCCGCGAGAACGTGCACGCGGGCAAGCAGCCCTGGCTGCGCGCCTACCTGGACATGCGGGACAGCGAGTACGGCTCGTACAAGTACCGGCCGCAGCCGTACGAGAGCGTCGACTGCCCCGGCGGCGACCAGCCGGACCGGCCCGCGCACGGCTGCGTGGAGGAGCGGCGGGATGCGATCGCCGCGTACACGCAGGCCCTGCTGTTCCGGGTGACCGGCAAGCCGGCGCACGCCGTGAAGGCGCGGGAGATCATGGACGCCTGGTCGGGGAGGATCCGGCGGCACACCGAGGACGACGCCGGGTTGCAGACCGCGTGGGCGGGGTCGACGTGGGCGCGGGCGGCGGAGATCGTCCGGCACACGCCGGGGGCGGGGTGGCCGGCGGAGCGGGTGCGCAGGTTCGAGGACATGCTCAGGAACGCGTACCTGCCCGTCGTATCGCGCGAAGTCCCCGACTACAACGGGAACTGGGACCTCGCGATGACGGACGCGGCGATCGGCATCGGGGTCTTCACGAACGACCACAAGGTGTTCGACCGGGCGCTGAGCCGGTTCCGGGCGCGGGTCCCGGCGTACTTCTATCTGGAGAAGGACGGCAAGGTCCCGATCGCGCCCGCCCGCTCGGGGCTCGACGACCCGGCGAAGCTCACGAAGTACTGGTTCGGGCAGACGACGTTCAAGGACGGCGTCTCCCAGGAGACGTGCCGCAACTTCAAGCACGCCGGGTACTCGCTGGCCGCGGCCTCGCACATCGCGGAGACGGCCTGGCACCAGGGCGTCGACCTGTACGGCGAGGCCAAGGACCGGCTGAAGGCGGCGGCCGAGCTGCACGCGCGCTACCAGGAGGGCGAGAAGGCCCCGGCGTGGCTGTGCGGCGGCAAGGTCGACCGGAACCTGGGGCCCGACCTGGAGGTCCTGGTCAACCACCTGGAGGGCCGCCTCGACGAGCCCGTCCCGGCGGCGCACCGGCTGGTGGAACGGCACCGGCCCGCCGGGACGGACGACCTGTTCGTGGCCTGGGAGACGCTGACGCACGCCCGTAACCCCTGAGCCGCTCGCGGCGGCAACCTTCTCGTCCTGTGCGGCAACTGGGAGCCGGAAGGCCGAGTCGAACTACCGGATGGACGGGCATGAGGGCAACGAAGCACGCCGCGCCGAGGCCGTGGCGCAGGCGCGGACCGGTCACGGCACCGCCGTGCGGCCGGACGTCGAGCAGCAGCCCGGCGTCCGGTCCGCCCGGCCTTGACTAGCCCGCCGGCCAGCCTTCACCGCCCCGCAACCGAGCACGGCCGCCGTTCGAATCCCGGGCCGGGCACTGTTGGGCTGCGCCCCCAGTCGTTGAAAGCACAAGTAACGCGCACGTCATGGCAAGGAGAGGGCGACCGGGGGATGGTCCTCGATGACGCGTCCGCGGAGTTCCACGAATTCTTCGAACGCCACTACGCCGAGCTCGCTCGTCTGGCACACCTCCTGACCGGCGAGAGCGACGCGGCGGACGACCTCGCGGCGGATGCCCTGGTCGCCCTGTGGCAGCGCTGGGACCGGTTGCGGCAGGCCGACCACCCGCTCGCCTACGCCCGTGGCGTGGTGGCCAACCTCGCGCGGGCACGGATCCGCAGCACGGTGCGGGAGCGGCGCCGGATCACGCTGTTCTGGTCCCGCAGTCCCGAGAAGCCCGAGAAGGTGGAGGGGCCGGACGCGGCGGCCGTACTGGACGTCCGCGCGGCGCTCGCCCGGCTGCCGTTCCGCAAGCGCGCCTGCGTGGTGCTGCGGCACGCCCTCGACCTGTCGGAGAAGGACACGGCGGCGGCACTGGGCATATCGGTCGGAACGGTGAAGAGCCAGACCTCCAAGGGAATGGCCGAGCTGAAGAAGCTCCTGGGCGCCCACGCGGCCGGGGCCCTGGTGCCAGGGAGGGGGAACCGGTGAACGAGATCGACCGTCGGCTGCGCGAGGCCGCCGAGGCCCACCGGCCCGACCGCGCGCGGATGCTGGCCCGGGTGGAACGCGGCATGGCCGGCCCCGCCGTCCGGCACCGCGCGCGACCGTTCGCGAAGTCCGGGACCAGGATCGCCCTCGCCGGGCTCGCCGCCACCGGCATCCTGACGACCGGCGGCCTCGCCGTCGCCGCCATCGTCGCGACCCCGGCGCCCACCGTGACCACGCCTGCCACCCCGTCCCCGACCATCAGCTCCCCGCCCCCGGCATCGGCCCGCCCCACCCCTGTCGCGCCGCCCCCGGCCACCACCCCGGGCAGCCCGCGCCCCACTCCGCCGGCCTCCAGTCCCTCGCCCTCGCCGACCGCTGACGAGAGCCGGAACGGGCCGCTGTGGTCGGCCGGCTCGCTGGACCCGAAGAGCACCGTCTACTGGACGGGCAGCGACCTCGTCCTCAGGACGACCCGGCCCCTCACCTCGCTCACGGTCGAGATCCGGATCGTGCAGACCGGCGGGGCGAAGAACACCGGCACCTGGCAGACCCTGCCGGACGGCGACTTCACCGTCACCGTCCAGGAGACCGGGGGCGCGCTGGTCCACCGCTGGGTCCTCAAGCCGGGCCTGACCGTGCCGGCCGGGAGCCATGAGTTCGCCGCGCAGTTCAACAACGGCCCCGGCGTGCGCAGTGCCGCGGGCGACGGCTACCGCGTCGACGCACAGGGGCCGGACGGCTCCGCGTCGGTCCGGGGAGGGTTCGTCCCGGCCCGGTGAACGCCGCTGTGCGGCAGGCAGGGCGACGGCGCACGGGAGGGGCCGCGGGCAAGCCCGGCGGCTCCACGCAGGCCCTCAGCCCGCCGAAGACGAGGAAGGGCGCCCCCATCGAAGGAGATGGGGGCGCCCTTTCGCGCTGTGTGCTGTACCGCTACTTGAGCGCTGTACCGCCCGAGTTGTGATAGGCGATCGTCTTGTTGATCAGGTTTCCGCCGTCGGACTCGACCGTGGTCTGTTCGTCCTGCCCCGGACCGAAGAACAGGCCGGCGACGTGGGCGTCCGCGACCCGGTCCATGTGGGCGAAGAACCAGTCCACCTTGTCGTCCTTGTAGTGGTTGCGGGTGTTGTTCTGCGCCATGTTGCCCACGGGGATCTGCCACAGGACCACCGGCTTGCCGACGGACTCGGACATCGTCTTGTAGAACTTCAGCGCGGCGGCGGCCTTCTGGTCGGTCCAGAACTTGTCAAGGCCGCCGTGGGCCGACTGCGCGTACCAGCCGGCGTCGCGGTCCGAGACGTCGCTGACCAGGAAGTCGGCGTTCTTCGCCCCGAGGTCCGCGTAGTCCTTGACGCACTTCTGGAGGTTGCTCTCCCAGTCGAAGCAGGAGAGGTGCAGCCCCACGCCGGCGTTCGGCGCGTACGTGTGCGCCATCGAGATCAGGCACTGGGCCAGGCCGGCGGCGCTGTTCTCCCGCGATCCGCAATCCTTCGGATTCGCGCCCGAGACCTGCGCGGGAACCTTGTGCAGATCGCCGAGCGACCGGGCGAAGCCCCAGAAGTCGGGCTCAAGGTCGATCATGTCGTGGGACGTGCCGATCTTCTGGAGGAAGAAGCGGTAGTCGTTCAGGTACCGGGTGAGCAGGTCGGTCCGGTTGATGGCCTTGACCTCGCCGGGGCCGTCGCCCTCGCCCGCCGCGTCCCCGAGGTCGCGCAACGAGTACCAGGTCCAGAGCATCTTCTGCGGACGCGCGCCGCCCTTGTACGTCGCCTTGGACGCCACGTCGTCCCGCCAGGTCACGTACGTGCCGGGCGCCGTGGTGCTGCCGTTCCAGCAGCCCCACCAGCTCGACCACGCGTCCTTGCACTTCGCCGCCGTGTAGTAGTCCGACGAGGGCGCGGGCCGGCTGTGCACATAGGCGTAGCGCGCGTCGAACGGTGCGGCGGTCGCCGAGGCGTCGGTCATCGAGCCGCCGATGATCACCTTGTCACTGCCCATGAACCGCTTCGCCGAGCTGCTGCCACCACCCGCGGGCGACGACGGCGACGACGAGGACGACGGTCGCGTGCCGCCCGGAGCCGGGCTCGCGGGAGCGCTGCTGCTCGGTGCGGTGGGCGTACCGGCGCCGCCGACGCTCCCGGCCGGGACGAGTTGCCACTGCTGATCGGCGCCGCCCCGGTCGCGGTTCTGGACGACGCCGTTCCCGTCGGCCTTGGCGGCGTCGCGGACACCGACAGCCAGGCCGCTGAAGCGATTGACCAGACGCACGTAGCCGTTCGACGACTTGGCCAGTCTGAACTGCTGGTTGGTGCCGTTCAGGTCCTTCCACTGCACGAGGGCGGAGCCGGCGGTCTTCGACCAGCCGAGGTCGTCCAGCACCTTGCCGGAGGTCCGGTTCTTCAGCCGGTAGTACCCGTCACCCGCGTCGATGAACTGCCACTGCTGGTTGGCCCCGCCGTGGCGCGCCCACTGCACCACGGCCGCGCCGTCGTTCCTGGCGGCGCCGAGGTCGTCCAGCACCTTGCCGCTGTTGCGGTTGACCAGGACGTACCACTTCTTCACGTCCAGGGTCTTCTGGTCCGCCGAAGCCTGGCTGACCACGACGGCCGAGCCGGCCACGATCACCATGGCGAGTCCTCCCCAGAGGCCCCGACGCGCGAGCAGCCGACGGCCACGATGCTTCGGACGGCCGCCGCGCGCGCCGCCGTCGGCACGGTGGCCGCCGACATGTCTGCGTTCTCGTTCCAGGGACATGCCTGTGCTCTCTTTCGACTCTTGCGCGTGACCGGACCACTTGGCCGGGCACCACTGAGTGGTCGGAGAGGCCGGGAAAGGTTGCCGCGGAGATCCACAGAGCAGCGATTTGGTGATCCGCCCGGCGTCTGCCTATAGTTAGGCCAACGGCGCGGGGTGGAGCAGCTCGGTAGCTCGCTGGGCTCATAACCCAGAGGTCGCAGGTTCAAATCCTGTCCCCGCTACTGAAAAAGGACCGGGATCCTGGAAACAGGGTCCCGGTTCTTTTGTGCCCGCAGTCGATCACTCTGTGTATCCCACTGTTCTCATCGGCACCCCAACTCGCCCGTTTTTCCCTGCGGTTGACCCAATAATCCCGGGCCAAAAATGTTTGTCGATCAAGAGGAACGGCTTGGAAACGGGCACCCGGGTCGATTAACGTTCGATAACGCAGCACGGTTGTCCCAGCCGTCACCAGAGACGGCTCCGTGCGCACGCGCCGAATCCCGCGAGGGAACCGGGGAACCACCACCTTGGGGTGAATCACGCGGACGCCACCGCTCACGAGCGGCCGGTTTACGCGCGTAGGAGACCTTCCCGCTCCGAACCCGTCAGCTAACCCGGTAGGCGGCGGAAGGAAAGGAGTGCGCCCGCGTGGCGAACCCGACTGCCCAGGAAACCCCTAAGCCGACCTTCGGGTTCGGCGGCTACCGTGCCGAGGACGAGGGCCTCTGGGAGGAGTGGAACCCCACCGCCGACTCCCTCGCGCCGGTCAAGGGCAAGCACCGCGTCGCCAGGCAGCGCGCCGGTGGCGGCGGCTTCGCCCGCAGCTCCACGGTCCTCGGCGTCGGCGTCATCGCCGCGGTCAGCGCGGGCGGCATGGCCAGCGCCAACACGGGCAACGCACCCGTCTCCATCAACGTCGCCGACATACCCGGCGTCGGCTCCCTCGTCTCCGACAGCGGCGACGAGGCCCAGGACCCCGCGCCGATCAGCAACATCGTCGCCGAGGCCGGCCAGGAGTCCGCCGACGCCGCCGAGGCGCTGCGCAGCCGGATCATCGCGCAGGCCGAGTCCCAGCAGACGCAGGCCGAGCAGCAGGCCAAGGTCGCCGCCCAGCGCGCCGAGGCCGAGGCCGCGGCCAAGGCCGCCAAGGCCGCGCAGGCCAACGTCGAGGACGCCAAGGAAGAGGCCGACGCCGCCGCCAAGCGCAAGGCCGAGGAGGCGCGGCTCGCCGAGCTCGCCAAGCAGTACGCGCTGCCGACCTCGTCGTACACCATCACCTCGACGTTCGGGCAGTCCGGGGCGCTGTGGTCGTCCGGCTACCACACCGGGCTCGACTTCGCGGCGCCCACCGGGACGCTCATCAAGGCCGTCCACAGCGGGACCATCACGGAGGCCGGGTACGCCGGGTCGTACGGCTACCGCACCATCCTCACTCTGGATGACGGCACCGAGATCTGGTACGCCCACCAGTCGTCCATCAGCGTCAGTGTCGGCCAGAAAGTCGGTACGGGGGATGTCATCGGGCGGGTCGGGGCCACCGGGAACGTGACCGGGGCGCACCTGCACCTGGAGGTCCACCCCGACGGGGCCGCGACCGGGATCGACCCGATGGCCTGGCTGCGGAGCAACGGGCTGAACCCGTGAGGTCGTTGTAGGACGTGGTTGTTCTGGGGCCGCCTCGGTGTTCGGGGCGGCCCCGGTCTGTGCGGGTCCGGTTCTGACCGGAACTTTGCGGTCCCGGCGGAATGCGCCCGTCCGTGGCCGTCGTTGACGTACATCATGACTACTCTGCGCCCGCTCGGCTCCTCCGACCTCGAAGTCTTCCCCCTCTCCCTCGGCGGCAACGTCTTCGGCTGGACCGCGGACGAGGCGGCCTCCTTCGCCGTCCTCGACGCGTACGCCGCCGCCGGCGGCAACTTCGTCGACACCGCCGACGCCTACTCCGCCTGGGTCGACGGCAACAGCGGCGGCGAGTCCGAGACCATCATCGGCAAGTGGATCGCCTCGCGCGGCAACCGGGACGACGTCGTCATCGCGACCAAGGTCAGCCAGCACCCCGAGTTCCAGGGGCTCTCCGGCGACAACATCAAGGCCGCGGCCGACGCGTCCCTGAAGCGCCTCGGCACCGACCACATCGACCTCTACTACACGCACTTCGACCAGCCGGACACGCCCGTCGAGGAGATCATCGGCGCGCTCGACGAACTCGTCCGGGCGGGGAAGGTGCGGCACATCGCCGCGTCCAACATCTCCGCCGAGCGCCTGCGCGAGTCCCTCGACTTCTCCGACCGCGAGGGCCTCGCCCGGTACGTCGCGATCCAGCCCCACTACAACCTCGTCTCCCGCGACACCTACGAGGGCGCCCTCCGGTCCACCGCCTCCCAGGCCGGCCTCGCCGCCGTCCCCTACTTCGCGCTCGCCTCCGGCTTCCTCACCGGCAAGTACCGGCCGGGCACAGTCGTCGAGGGCGCCCGTGCCGCCGCCGGGGCGGGCAAGCACCTCGACTCCGAGCGGGGCGTCAAGGTCCTCGCCGCGCTCGACGAGGTCGCCGCGGCCCGGGGCGCCGAGGTCGCCACGGTCGCCCTCGCCTGGCTCGCCGCCCAGCCGACGGTTGCCGCGCCGATCGCCTCCGCGCGGGTGGTGGAACAGCTTCCGGCACTCCTCGCGGTGGGCGAGCTGGAGTTGACGGCGGCGGAGGTGGGGCGGCTCACGGAGGCTTCGGCGTAGGGGTACGGGGGCTCGTCGACGCGGGTTCCCGGCGGCGGGGGGTGACGGCCTCGCCGCCGAACCGACTTTCCTCGCCCCCGCCGCCCCTACCCTCCCCCAAGCTCTTCGAGCAGGGGGGATCCCACATCCTCCAGGGGCTCCGCCCCTTCGACCCCGTTCGGCCCGGAGGGCCTCGTCCTCGATCGCCGGACAGGCTGGGTGTGGCTGAGCCGGAGGCTTCCCGAAAGCACACCCCCGCTCCCACCCGTAAAATCGACGCACTGTGTCTGATTCACCGAACCCCAGCAGCGAGCCGGAGACCCCCGGCTCCGAAGTCCACGCCTCCGTCCGGCGCGCCCGCCCCAAAGGCGAGCCCCGGTTTCCCGACGGGCCGAAGGCCGATCCCGCCGGGTCGCATTTCGAGCGGCGGATCCGGAGTTTCCAGCCGCGCCGCAGCAGGGTGACGGCGGGGCAGGCGGACGCGTTGCAGCGGCTGTGGTCGCGGTGGGGGATCGACATCGACGGGCACGCCGTCGAGCTGAGCGAGCTGTACGGGGACGACGCGCCCGTCGTCCTGGAGATCGGATTCGGGATGGGCGAGGCGACGGCGACGATGGCCGCCGCCGACCCTTCGACGAACGTGCTCGCCGTGGACGTCCACACCCCCGGCCAGGGCAACCTCCTCAACCTCGCCGAGCGCGGCGGGCTGACGAACGTCCGGGTCGCCAACGGGGACGCGATCATCCTGTTGCGGGAGATGCTGAAGCCGGACGCGCTGGACGGGCTGCGCGTGTACTTCCCGGACCCGTGGCCGAAGAAGCGCCACCACAAACGGCGGCTGATCCAGGCGGAGTTCCTCGACCTGGCGGCGACGAGGCTGCGGCCCGGGGCGGTCGTGCACTGCGCGACGGACTGGGAGCCGTACGCGGAACAGATGCTCGAAGTCCTCACCGCGCACCCGGAGTTCGAGAACACGCAGGCGGACGGCGGGTTCGCCCCGAGGCCGACTTTCCGCCCCCTGACGCGCTTCGAGGGCCAGGGCATCGAGAAGGGCCACGTGGTACGGGACTTGTTGTTCCGCCGGGTAGAACATCGCCCCTAAGGGGCGCGGGGCTGTATCGATGTGCGGCTCCGCCGCGTGGGCGCGACAAGCCACAACGAACCCGCACCCGCCCAACAACCCATCGCGGCAGAACCCTTCCCTCGTTATGGTCATTGACGTGTCGACCAGTGCCGCGTACCCACCCGTCCCCCTGATACCCCGCCCCCGCTGGTGGCAGCGCCCAGCCGTCCGCTACACCGCCCTGATCACCCTCCTCGCGATCTCCGGCGTCGTCATCCTTGCGCTGGTGCGCGAACAGACCGGCACGCAGGGCCTGTTCGTGGGCCTCGGCCTGGCGGTCTTCCCCGTCCCCCTCCTCGTCACCGCGTTCCGCTGGCTGGACCGGGTGGACCCGGCGCCCTGGCGGAACATGGTGTTCGCGTTCGCCTGGGGCGCCTGCGCGGCGACGCTGATCGCGATCGTGGCGAACACGTTCACGACGCAGTGGATAGCGAACACGACGGCGGACCCGGACGGCGCGGACACCCTCGGCGCCACCTTGATCGCGCCGATCGTCGAGGAGTCGGCGAAGGCCGCGGCCGTCCTGCTCGTCTTCCTGTTCCGCAGGCGGCAGTTCACGGGCCTGGTCGACGGCGTCGTCATCGCGGGAACCGCCGCTGCGGGCTTCGCGTTCACCGAGAACATCCTCTATCTGGGCTCGGCGTACGGCACGGACCAGATCGCCGGCGACAAGGTGTCGGTGACGGCGGCGACGTTCTTCGTACGGGTGATCATGTCCCCGTTCGCGCACCCCCTGTTCACGGTCTTCACCGGCATCGGCTTCGGCCTCTCCGCGCTCACGGTCGCCACCCGCCGGGTACGCCGCGTCCTGTTCCCCCTCACCGGCCTGCTCCTCGCGATGGGCATGCACTCCCTGTGGAACGGCTCCGCGCACTTCGGCCCGCTCGGCTTCTTCGCCGTCTACGGCGTGTTCATGGTCCCGGTGTTCGGCCTCCTGACCTGGCTGGTCATCTGGACCCGTCAACGCGAACTCCGCCACCTCCGCGAGGAACTCCCCCCGTACGTCGCGGCGGGCTGGCTCTCCCCCGCCGAACCCTTCGCCCTCGCCTCGATGAAGGCCCGCCGGGTCGCCCGCGACTACGCGACGCACTACCTGGGCAAACCGGCGGCGCAAACCCTCACCGAGTACGAGTCGACAGCCCTGGCCCTGGCCCAACTCCGCCGCCGAGGCCGCCTCGGCCACGCCCCCGCCGACTTCGTGGCCCGCGAGCAACGCCTCCTGACGGCCCTCTGGACCGCCCGCACCACAACCCGCCCGGCCCTGGAGTACGCGGCCCGCGCGACGGCTCCGCCGATGCCGGTGATCATGCCGTGGCAGCACCACGGCTGGCAGCCGCCGGTGACGTGGCAGCAGCCGGTGGCGTACGGGGTGGCGGCGTATCCGCCCTACGGCGGCTACCGGGCTTAGCGGCGTACCTCAGACGGGCAGCGCCCAGCTCGGGCCGTCCGGCGTACCGAGCCAGACCCGCTGACCGTCCGGGGTGATCGTCAGGCCGAACCCGGAGAGGTGCGGCGACCCGTGGGCCTGCCAGGTGGTGATCGCGTCCTCGACGCTGTCCCAGAGGGGGAGCGGGCCGCGCCGGGTGACGGTCCAGCCGTCGCCGTCGGCCTGGGTCCTGGCCTGCGAGCCGGTGGCCACGTCGAGCAGCACCTGCCCGGCGCCCACACCGAGGCGTTCCGCCGAGGGCGCGGCGAGCTGGGCGACGAAACTGCCGGTCCAGTCGTCGAGGAGGGCGGGGTCGATACGGCTCGGACGCTCGTCCCCCGGCAGGACGTCGTACACGCCGTGCGGCGGGCGGTCGTGCGGGCGCGCGATCATGAACGACGTGTAGCCGGGCAGGAAGCGGCCGTCCGCTGTATCGCCTGCGTCGCCGACGGTGAGCCGGACGAGCCCGTGCGCGAGGCTCCAGCCGGAGAGGGTGACGAGGAGGGTGCCGCCGGGGGCGATCTGGCGGAGCAGTTCGTACGGGACGTACCGCATCGAGCAGAACGCGATGACGACGTGGTACGGGGCGCGGGCGGCGTGGCCGCGCAGGCCGTCGGCGGTGATGAGCGTGGGGGTGTGGCCGGTCGCGGTGAGGGCCTTGCGGGCGCGCTCGGCCACTGACGGGTCGGTCTCGACCGAGGTCACGTTCTCGGCGCCGGCGACCTCGGTGATGTAGGCGGTGGAGAGGCCGGTTCCGGTGCCGATGACGAGTACGCGTCTACCGGGAGCGATACCGGCCTGTTCGATCATTCGGAGGACGAGGCTGGGCAGGGTCGACGACGAGGTCGGGCTGAGACCGGTGACAGGTCCGGTGGCGTTCTCGGCGAGTACGCCGTCGATCTGGGTCACCCAGGTCTGGTCCTGGTAGGTGAGGCGCAGCCATTCGTCGGCCGGAATGTCGTCGCGGCGGACAGGCGTCCAGACAGTGCCGCGTGGGGAACTGTCCGGCCGGTAGACCGCGCTGCCGAGGAACACTTCACGGGGGACCGCCTCAGCCGCGCGACGTACTTCGGGGTCGTGCAGTTCGCCGTCGGCGACGAGCTGTTCGACGAGGCGGTGGCGTAGGTCGGCGGCGGTCTCTCGGGTCATACGGTGTCGCCTTTCTGGAGGGTGTCGGCGAGTGCGCTCGCGATGGCGCGGGTCGTGACCTCGTCGACGAACGCCCACTGCCCATTGGGGTTGCATTCGAGGAACCACCATCGACCCTCCGCGTCGAGGGCGAAGTCGAAAGCGCCGAAGCGGAGCCCGAAGGTGTGAAGGAAGGCCCGCGCGGCGTCGTGGACGGGACGAGGGACGGCAACGGGGGCGCAGGTGATCAGGCTCTGGTCCTGGCGCCAGTCGAGGTGATCACCGATGGTGTCGATGCGGCTCGCGAAGGCTTCGTCTCCGATCATGGCGAGGCGGATGTCGGCGATCTTCGGGACGCAGGCTTGAAAGAGATGCGGGCACAGGGCGATCGAGTCGTCCAGCTCGTCCGCCTGGACGGGCCGTACCCAGACGGTTCGGTTACGGCCGTCCTCGCAGGCGAGGTGGACCCGGTGAACCGGCTTGTAGATCACGCTTCCGTGCTCGGCCGTGAACTGCGAGGCGTCCGCCGGGACGTTCGTGACGAGGGTGTCAGGCACGGAGAAGCCCAGGCGGGCCGCCGTGGAGAGCTGGAGCACCTTGTTCTCGGCGTCGCGGTTTCGCGCGGGGTGGTTGACGTACAGGGCTCCGGGAAGCGCGTGCAGAACTCCCAGGTAGCCGTGGCGTGATTGCTCGGCCGCGAACCGCTGCGCGGGGGGCTCGTTCGGCGTGCCGAAGGGAGTCGGGCGGCGCCAGTAGACGGAGCGGACGTCCGACAGGTCGAGGCGCCGGGTCTTGGTGGTGACCTCGCCGGTGACGGCGCCCTGTCCGAGCCGGGCACTCATCCGGGCGGCGTGCGGGAAGTCGGCGGCAGGGTCGAGCCGTACGGCCGGGACGCCCCGGCCGTAGAGCTCGTCCAGCACCAGGTCGGCTGTGACGTCGCCGAGCGCGGTGACGACGAGAACCGGTGCGTCGGTCATGTCAGGTGTCCGAGTCGGAGTCTTCGGTGAGGTCGGAGTCCGAGGGCGGGGGCGGGTTCGGGCCGCCTCCGTCGGACGAGGTCGAGGTCTGGTCGGCGGTGGTCGTGCCGGTGCCGTGCTTGTTGCCCATGTCGATGCGGGTGCCGTCAGCGTCGAAGTAGCGGGTCGTCTGCGTTTCCGGGTCCAACTCGGTTCGGAGGTAGGGGACTTGGCCGACTTCGGGGTACAGCGCCAATCGCCGTACGGCCCAGGGGGGCGAGGTGGGTACGGTGCCCCTTCGAGAGTCTTGACTCTCTGTGTCGTATCGATCACATAGTGAACGGGGGTGGCGTACGCGCCGAATACTTCGGCAACGAAGTCAAGGCGCTCCGCGAGGCGTTGGGGATGTCGCAGGCCGAGTTCGCGAAGGAGTTGAAGTACGGGGCGGCGCAGGTCTGCAAGGTCGAGGGCGGGCAGGTCCTGGCGTCGGAGTCCTTTGCGGTGGCGGTGGACAGGGTCGCGGGGACACCAGGGGTGTACGCCAGGCTGCGGGCGCGGCTCGTCAACCTCGGCCACCCGGACTGGTTCCTGCCGTACGTCACGCTGGAGGAGAAGGCGATCTGGGTGCGGATGTTCCATCCTCAGCTCGTGCCCGGCCTGGCGCAGACGCCGGAGTACGCGCGAGCGGTGCTGCGGACGGGGCGTCCGGAGAACCTGGAGGAGTTGGTGGCCGCGAGGATGAGCCGCCAGAAGATCCTGCACCGTGAGGACGAGCCTGCCCGTCTGTGGGTGATCATCGGGGAGGCCGCGTTGCGGAACAGGGTCGGTGACTCGGCGGTGATGCGGGGACAGCTCGATCATCTGCGGGCTCTGGCGGAGGTTCCGCGCAACCGGGTGCAGATCATTCCTGACAAGGGGCCGTATCACGGTTACCCCAGTCCGTTCGGTGTGCTGTCCTTCGGCGACGGACCGGACGCGGTGCACGTCGACGGTTACCCCAGGGGGTACGTCCTGCTCGAACCGGACGACGTCCGACAGGCTCGTGAAGCCTATGATCTGATTACGGCCGCCGCCGCGCCGCCGGACGAGACGGCCGCTCTGATCGACTCCGTTCTGAAGGACTGCTACTCATGAACTCCACCGCCCCGCAGAGTGGTTGGCGTGCCTCCTCGTACAGCGGCAACAACGGCGGTGAGTGCCTTGAGTGGGCGCCTGAACACGCCCGTACGACCGGCGAGTTCAAGGTCCGTGACAGCAAGTCCCCTGAGGGCCCCCACCTCACCCTGACCCGCGCGGCCTTCACCGGCCTCATCGCCCTGGCGGCTCGCGGCATCGACGTGCAGTAGTCCCGTTTCAGCCCGTCCGGGGGGCACCTCTCTGCTCGAAGAGGTTGGGGGAGGTGCAGGGGCGAAGAAGCCTCCGTCACACCCCCTCCAGCACCCCCAACGCCCTCCGCGCCACCTCCCGCCCGATCGGCAGCGACGCCGTGGCCGCGGGCGAGGGTGCGTTGAGGACGTGGACCGCACGCGCGCCCTCCTGGATGAGGAAGTCGTCCACCAGCCCCCCGTCCCGGAGGACGGCTTGGGCCCGGACGCCCGCGCCGCCGCGCACGAGGTCGGACTCCTCGACGCCCGGCAACATGCGGCGCACCGCGTCGACGAAGGCGGCCTTGGACAGGGAGCGGTGGATCTCGCCCGCGCCGTAGCGCCAGTGGCGGCGCCCCATGCGCCAGGCGCCCGGCCAGGTCAGGGTCGCGGCGAGTTCGGAACCCCGGACCACCCCCCACCCGTACCCCTCCCGGGCGAGCGCGGGAACGGCGTTGGGCCCGACGTGGACGCCGCCGTCGATGCCCCGGGTGAGGTGGACGCCGAGGAAGGGGAAGGCGGGGTCGGGGACGGGGTAGACGAGGCCCCGTACCAGAGAGGGACGCGTCAGTTCGTAGTACTCGCCCCGGAAGGGGACGATGCGGACCGGCGGTACGTCGCCGGTCATGCGGGCCAGCGTGTCGCAGTACAGCCCGGCGCAGTTGACGAGGACGCGCCCGCGTACGACGTCGCCGCGAGCCGTCAGGACGGCGACGCCCCGGTGCGCGCGCCGGTCGACGCGGACGACCTCGGAGTCGTACCGGATGTCCGCGCCGGAGGCGTCCGCGAGGGCGTGGGCGACGGCGCCGTAGTCGCAGATGCCGGTGCTGCCGACGTGGATGGCGGCGAGGCCGCGCACCTCGGGCTCGTACTCCTGGATCTGGGCGCTGCCCAACTCCCGTACGGTGATGCCGTTTTCCCGGCCTCGTTGCACCAGCGCGTGCAGGCGGGGCAGTTCCGCGCGGTCCGTCGCGACGATCAGCTTGCCGGTGACCTCGTGGGCGATGCCGTACTCGGCGCAGAACTTGACCATCTCGGCGCCGCCCTGGACGGCGTACCGGGCCTTCAGGGAGCCGGGGCGGTAGTAGATCCCGCTGTGGATGACGCCGCTGTTGTGGCCGGTCTGGTGGCGCGCGGGAGCGGTCTCCTTCTCCAGGACGGCGACCTTCGTCCCGGGGGCGGCACGGCTGACGGCGTACGCGGTGGCGAGCCCCACGATGCCGCCACCGACGATCAGCACGTCACAGTCGTACGGAACCCCACCGGACACGAGCACCACCTCCACTCTCGATAGTGCACTGCGCCACTGACAACGCCCTCAAACGTCGAGAACGCCGGGAAACTACGCGGGTGTCATCAGCAGCGGCCGGGCCCGCTCGCGGAGTTCCACGACGCGCGGCTCGTCGCCGTAGGGCTCCAGGCGGTGGAGCAGGTCCTTGACGTACTCGGTGGTGCGGACGGAGGAGATGCGGCCGGCGACCTCGACGGCGCGCACGCCCTGTTCGCAGGCCGCGTCGAGGTTGCCGGACTCCAGCTCGGCGACGGCGGAGACGACGAGGCGCAGGCCGTGGGAGCGGACGAACTCCTCGGTGGGCTGGGAGAGGGCCTGTTCGGTGAAGCGGCGGACCTGGCGGGGCGCCTTGAGGTCGCGGTAGCACTCGGCGGCGTCGGCGGCGAAGCGGTCGTAGGAGTAGAAGCCGAGCCAGGAGGGGTCGCTGTCGCCCTCGCGCGCGCGCTCCAGCCAGCCCTCGGCGGCGCGCAGCGCGGCGCCCGCCGCGTGTGCGTCGCCCGCGCGGGCGTGCGCGCGGGCCTCGACGAGGCGGAAGAAGCTCATCGTGCGCGCGGTCGCGAGGCCCCGGTTGCGCTCCAGGGCGGCCTGGGCGAGGTCGACGCCCTCGTCGCCGAAGCCTCTGTAGGTGGCCTGGAGGGACATCGAGGCGAGGACGTAGCCCCCGAGGGGGACGTCGGCCGCCGCGCGCGCGAGGCGCAGCGCCTGGATGTAGTACCGCTGGGCGGCCTCCTGCTGGCCGGTGTCGAAGGCCATCCATCCGGCGAGGCGGGTGAGTTCGGCGGTGGCGCCGAAGAGGGCGCGGCCGACCTCGTCGGAGTACGCGCCCAGCAGCAGCGGCGCGGCCTCCACGCGCAGGCACTCGGGGACCATGGACGAACGCCAGTCGCCGCCGCCGTACTTGGAGTCCCAGCGGCGCGCGTCCTCGGCGGCCTCCCGGAGCTTGCGGACGTCGCTGTGGCCGACTCTGACCGGCGCGCCCGCGCTCTCCGCGAGGGGCGCCTCGCGGGCGACGGAGCTGTCGGCCGGGGTTATGAGCCACCGGGAGGCGGGTGTCGCGTACGCGCTGACGGCGAACGAGCCCGCGAGGGACTGCCAGATGCCGCCGGAGCCCGCGCGCCTGCCCGCGAGGTCGAGCCGGTACAGCTCGGTCGCGGAGCGGACGGCCTGGCCGACGTCCCGGGGGAAGGCGAGGCCCACCTCGGGCGCGGGATCGGCGTCGGCGAGGCCGATCTCGTGCAGCGGGACGGGCCGGCCGAGCTTCTGGCCGATCGCGGCGGCGATGAGGTGCGGCGCGGCCCCCTGGGGGACCATCCCCTTCGACACCCAGCGCGCCACGGACGTCTTGTCGTACCGCAGCGTCAACCCGCGTTGCGCGCCTAAGTCGTTGACGCGACGCGCGAGCCCCGCGTTGCTGATTCCCGCGAGGGCGAGAACGGCGCCGAGTTTTTCGTTCGGCCCGCGTTGCTCCCTGGACATTGCGCCACCCCTCGACACAGACGGCTGCCGCGCTGGCATAACCACGCGGCATTCGTAAACCCAGCGTAGTTCGCCGCATCCCAAGCGTTAAGAGGCATTGTTCCGGTTGGCGGGATTGTTGCCCGTACGGAAGTGCGGGCTCCGTAGCGGTCCGTCGCGATGTGCTCCCGCTGTGTGGCCGTGCGCCTGTGCGTGCGCTCTTCTCCGGCCATCGCGGGAGCGCTTCGATGGGCCCTGCGTGGGTCGGCCCGCTGTACTGGATCCAGTGGGCTGGGGGACACCGCCGCCTACATCCCCGCGGGCGGCGGAACGGTCCGGGGGGCGAACCCCGTCTCCCGGATCGCGCGCTCGCACAGGGTCGTGCGGGCCGTGTACGGAGCGTGTGCGCGGCGTTCCCGGAAGCTTCCGCAATCGCCGCGTCACGCTACGGATTTGGCCGAAAAACGCCCCTCGGGCCGCCAGGTGATCAAGGCCCCGACCATGGGAATCGAGGGCGCACAGGGCGTCCGGGGGGAGCGTATCGGGGGCGCATTCACGTCGCGGGCGCGGGGGCGCACGCGGGGGTGTACCGGGGTCCCGACCTCGGCAACGGCACGCGCGCGTAGGCGCGTTGCGGTGCCTGTCAGGCGTTCTGCCTTCCGTCATGGGCGCGTTCTTCGTGGCAGCATGGTGAATCGGTTCGTACGGTGCACCGGTTGTCCACAGCCTGTGGAGGCGTCGATGCGGTGGTTGGTGGGTTGGAGCATGACCGCCGCGGGGTCCGCGCCGGGCTTCGGTGACCCCTACGGCGGGTACGACGGCGGCGGCGCCGTCGGCCTCGACGGCGAGGTCGTCCAGCCGGTCGGCTCGCAGCTCCTGTGGGGCGACCCCGACCCCCTGTGGGCCGTCGGCGACTGGCGGCCCGACGAGATCCGCGTCGTGCGCGCCGACGAGCGCACCAGGATCGCCGTACTCGGCCTCTGCGGCGCCAGCGACGAGCAGTTGCGCGTCGGGCTGCTGGCGGCCCGTGGCGGCGCCCTGCGGCACCTCACCGCCTGGCCCGGCAGCTACACCGCCGTCGTCCAGGTCGACCGCCGGATCACCGTCTGCGGCGACCTCGCGGGCGCGCGCCCCGTCTTCCACACGCCCTGGGCGGGCGGTACGGCGTACGCGACCGCCGCGCTCCCGCTCGCCGACCTCGTCGAGGCCAACCTCGACTTCGGGCACCTCGCCGCGCTGCTCGCGGCACCCGACGTACCGGCCGCCCTCCTCGATTCGACGCCCTACGACGGCGTGCGACGTGTGCCCCCGGGGCACGCGCTCGTCCTTCGCGCGGGCGCGCGGGAGGTCGCGAACTACGAGCCGGTCGCCTCGCTCGCCGTCGCCGCCGCGTCCACCGATCCGGACAGCGCCGTCGAGGGGGTGCGGGACGCGCTCGTCGAGGCGGTGCGTACGCGCCTGTCGGCGCCCCGGCATGTGCCCGACATGGACCCCGGGCCCGTGCCCGGGATGGGGCCCGCCGAACGGCGTGCCGCGCGCGGGATGCCGGTGCCGGGGATCGGGGCGGACCTGACGGGCGGGCCCGCCTCGGGGACCCTCGCCCTGCTCGCCGCCGGGCTGCCCGGGAGACCGGGGACGCTCCTCGGGCACGGCACCGGCGCGGGCGAGCGGCTCCTCGCGGTGACCTTCAACGACCTGACCTCCCGGCGTCAGCAGGAGGAGCTGGAGCGGGCCGGCGAGCTCGCCGCGAACCCCCGCCTCCACCACGTCGTCGTCACCGGCGACGCCGAGATGCTCCCCTACGCGGCCCTGGACGGCCCGCTGACGGACGAACCCGGCCCCTCCCTCGTCCTGGCCGCCCGGCACCGCGCACGGCTCGCAGCGGGCAGCGCGGACCACTTCACGGGGCACGGCGCCCGGCAGGCCCTCGACGCGCATCCCGCCCGCCTCGCCGACCTCCTGATGGACCGCAAGCGGCGCCATCTCGTCCGGCCCATGGCCGCGTTGACGAAGGCCGACGGGTCGGTGCTCGTCCCCGCGCGCGTGTACGGCGCCGCCCGGCGGCTCGCGCGCACGCCCTACGCCGCCGGGCTGGAGTCCCTCGCCGACCGTCTGCTGTCCCGGCGCTTCGAGGACACGCCGGGGGCCGTGGGCGCGTCCCTCGCCGCCCTCACCTGGGCTCCCGCCGGGCCCGCCGCCCGCTGGCTCACCGGCGAGGCGCTCGCTGAAGTATCGGTTCGCCTCCAGTCCTCCACGTCCCGCGCGGTCGGGCCCGGGCAGAGACCCGGCGACCACCGCGCGCGTGCGGCTCTCGCCCGGCACGCCGCCGACCTGCGCGTCCTGGAGCAGGCCACCGAGATCCGCTCCCAGCGGCTCCACGCGCCCTACCTCGACAACCAGGTGGTCCGCGCCTGTCAGGCGCTGCCGGAGACGCTTCGGGTGCAGCCGGGGGCGCGTGCGGCGATCCTTCGCCGGGTGCTGAAGGCTTCGGGGGTGGGGGAGTTGCCGCCCGGATGGGGCACCCCGACGCCGGGTTCCGCGACCGCGACGGCTCGCGCGGGGTTGCGGGCGGCGACAGGGAGCGTCCTGACGCTCTTCGAGACGCCGCTGCTCGCCGAGGCGGGGCTCGTCGAGGCACGGGTCGTACGCAAGGCGGTCCGGGCGGCGGCTGCGGGGGAGCCGTTGCCCCTCGCGGGGCTCGCCGACCTGGTGTCGCTGGAGCTGTGGCTGGGGAGGCTCCTCGCGCGCAGGGGGACGTGCTGGACCGGCACACCCGCGCGGGCGCGCGCGGTGCCTGCCGGGATCGCGCCGAGGCGGGGGGCGTTGTCCTCGGGGGGCTGAGGGCGGCCCGGCTCGCAGCGTGCCGGAAATGTCACATTCGAGGCACTTGCTCCTCTTGCTAGCCTCAGGGGACATTTTGTACGCCCGTGTGATCATGTGATGGGGGTTGATCTTGGCCGCTGTCAGCCCTGCCGCGGGTAATCTGCCCGCTGCCCTCAACAGCTTCGTCGGCAGGCGCCGCGAACTCGGCGAGATCCGCCGCCTGCTCGGCGTCGCTCGGCTGGTGACGCTCACCAGGGCGGGCGGTGTGGGCAAGACGCGGCTGGCGCTGGAGGCTGCCGGGGCCTCAAGGAAGGCATTCCCGGACGGCGTGTGGGTCGTCGACCTGGCCTCGGTGCGCGACCCGTCGGCGGTGGCCGCCGAGACCGCGGGTGCGCTGCGGGTCCCGGACCGTGGCGCCAGGCCCGCCCTCGACCGGCTCACGGACCATCTGGCCCGGCACCGGGCGCTGATCGTGCTGGACAACTGCGAGCACCTGACCGACGCGTCCGGGGGGCTGGCGAAGGCGCTGCTGTCGGCCTGCCCGGAGCTGCGCGTCCTGGCGACAAGCCGCCGGACACCGGGGGGCACGGGCGAGAACGTCTTCGTCGTCCCCCCGCTGTCGATACCGGACGAGGCGGTCGAACTGCTGCGGGAGCGGGCCGCCGCCGTACGGCCGGACTTCCGCGTCACCGACGGCGACCGCGCCGGGGCCGCCTGGCTGTGCGCCGACCTCGACGGGCTGCCCCTGGCCATCGAACTGGCCGCCGTGCGGCTGCGGACGCTGACGGTCGAACAGGTCGTGGAGCGACTGGAGGACCGCTTCGCGCTGCTCACCGGCGGTTGCCGGACCACGCTTCCACGCCAGCGCGGGCGGGAGCGGCTCGACGAGTCGGGTTCGGGTGATGCGGGTGATTCGGGTGAAGAGCGACGGCTGCTGCGGCGGCACCGCGATTTCTTCCTCGACCTCGCCGAGCGCACGGCCTCCGGCTGGTTCGGTCCCGGCCAGGAAGAGGCGCTGGCCCGGATGCGTGCCGAGCACGGCAATGTCCGGGTGGCCCTGGACGTCGGGGCGCACCAGCCGGATCCCGCCGACGCACAGGAAGCGCTCCGCCTGGCAACAGCCCTCCGCTTCCACTGGTGCGCCGACGGCTACCTCGCGACGGCCGGCCGCTGGCTGGACGAGGCCGACGAGCTGGACGACGCGTCGGTCCAGCCGTACATCCAGGGCTACCGTGGCGCGTCGGCGGCCTTCCAGGGGCGGATGGCGCAGGCCGTTCCCCTGTACGAAGGGGCGCTGGCCGCTCACGAGAAGGCGGGGGAGGAGCCGGAGCAACTGTTGTGGCTGTTCCAGCTGGTGATCGCCCAGATCTTCCTCGGGGACCCGCGCGCGGCGGAGGAGACGGGCAGGCGCGCGGTGCGGCTCGCGGAAGCCTCCGGGGAGCGGCTGTACGGGGCGTACGCGAAGTGGGCGCTGGGCTACGTGCTCTGGGCACGCGGTGACAGGGACGAGGGGACGGCGCTGACGCGGGCCGCGCTGGAGATCCTGCGGGGCTTCAACGACTACGCCGGCACTGCGGCGGCCCTGGAGGTGTTCGCCTGGAGCACCGCG
Organism: Streptomyces niveiscabiei; assembly: GCF_033794345.1. Taxonomy (NCBI): domain Bacteria; kingdom Bacillati; phylum Actinomycetota; class Actinomycetes; order Kitasatosporales; family Streptomycetaceae; genus Streptomyces; species Streptomyces niveiscabiei. The sequence continues at coordinate 24,358 of NZ_JARAYJ010000024.1, read as the reverse complement.
TCCCTGGGCGACCACGAGCGGGCGGCCCAGCTGCTCGGCGCCGTGCACGCCCTGACCCGGGACATCGGGGACTGCCCCCGTCTCCGCGCTCGGCGCGCACCGGGCCCGCTGCGAGGAAGCGGTCGGCTCCGCCCTGGGCCCGGCCGGTTACGAGAAGGCCCTCGCGGAGGGCGCCCGGCACGACAGCCCGGCCCGCGCCGTCGCGCTCGCCCTGGACACCGGGACCGTGTCCGGCGGCGGGCCGGAGGCTCCGGCGGCCACCGCGCCGAGCCCGCTGAGCCGCCGGGAACGGCAGGTCGCCGCACTGGTCGCGGAGGGCATGACCAACCGGCAGATCGCCGCCGAGCTGGTGCTGTCGCCGCGTACGGTCGGCGGCCACATGGACAGCATCATGACCAAGCTCGGCTGCGGTCGCCGTACCCAGGTCGCCACGTGGTGGGCGGCGACCCGGGTACCTACCGCGTAGCAGCCGGTGGCTACTGGAGCGCGTAGCCGCCCGCGTTGCGGTACGCGGTCGCCTTGTTGACCAGGTTCCCGCCGTCGGTCTCGGGCGACGTCTGGTCGAACCACTCGGCGCCGAAGAACAGGCCGGCGATGTGCGCGTTCGCCACCTGCCACATGTGGGAGAAGAGCCAGTCGACCTTGTCGTCCTGGTAGTGCTGGTAGGTGTTGTTCTGCGCCATGTTGCCGAGGGGGATCTGCCACAGGACGACCGGCTTGCCCACCGACTCGGACATCGTCTTGTAGAACCCGAGCGCGGCGGCGGCCTTCTGGTCGTTCCAGTAGGTGTTACGGCTGCCCTGGGCGGGCAGGGCATCGGCGTTCTTCGCCCCGAGGTCCGCGTAGTCCTTGACGCACGCCTGGGTGTCGGTCTGCCAGTTGAAGCAGGAGAGGTGCAGCCCCACGCCGGCGTTCGGCGCGTACGTGCGGGCCATCGAGATCAGGCACTGGGCCAGGCCGGTGGCGCTGTTCTCCTGCCAGCCGCAGTCCGTCGGGTTCGCGGCCTTGACCTGCGCGGGAACCTTGTGCAGATCGCCGAGCGAGCGGACGTAGCCCCAGAAGCCGGGCTCCAGGTCGATCATGTCCTGTGACGTGCCGATCTTCTGGAGGAAGAAGCGGTAGTCGTTCAGGTACCGGGTGAGCAGGTCGGTCCTGTTGATGGCCTTGACCTCGCCGGGGCCGTCACCCTCGCCCGCCGCGTCCCCGAGGTCCCGCAGGGAGTACCAGCTCCAGAGCATCTTCTGCGGACGTGGATTGCCCTTGTACGTCGCCTGGGCCGCCACGGAGTCCCGCCCAGGTCACCTGGTTTCCGGGCGCCGTGCTGCTGCCGCCCCAGCAGCCCCACCAGCTCTTCCACTCGTCCTTGCAGCGCGCGGCCGTGTAGTAGTCCGAGGAAGGCGCGGGCTGGCTGTGGATGCAGGCGTACCGCATGTCGAACGGCGCGGCGGCTGCGGTGGGGTCGTCCATCTGGGCGCCGACGAGCACCGTGCCGCCGCCCATGAAGCTCTTCGCCGAGGCGCTGCCGGCCGGGGCGAGCTGCCACTGCTGGTTGGCGCCGTTCCAGTCGTGGGCCTGGGCGATGTGGCCCCCGTCGGCCTTGGCGTTGAGTGGGACCTCCGCCGCCATGCCGCTGAAGCGGTTGACCAGACGTACGTAGCCGTCCGGCGAGTCCGCCATGCGCCACTGCTGGTTGGCGCTGTTCCCGTCGCTCCACTGCACCAGCTCGGAGCCCTCGGTCTTCGACCACCCGCTGTCGTCCAGCACCTTGCCGGAGGCCCGGTTCAGTAGCCGGTAGTACCCGTCACCCGAGTCGAGGAACTTCCACTGCTGATTGGCCGCGCCGGTACGGCTCCACTGCACCACCGGAGCGCCGTCGTTTGTGGCGGAGCCGTAGTCGTCCAGCGCCTTGCCGGTGTTGCGGTTGACCAGCGTGTACCAGGTGTTCGTGTCCGCGGTCTGCGCGGAGGCGGTGTCGACCATGGCCACGGAGCTGCCCACGACCGCCAGGCACACGGTCGCCCAGAGACTCTTTCAGGTGGTGCCGCTGACCGGGTCGGCGGTTGCGCCCCGCCTGCTGGGCGTCATGCGGCCAGGATCAGTGCGGGCCCGCTCCCGGGGATGCGTCGTTCTACGGGGGTGGGTACCCGCTTCTCCGTGTTGGGCAGATGCCTCCCCCGTAAAACTGGACTCCCCTGTACGCACGTCCCCTCCAGGAGTCCCCTCATGTGGTCCAGCGTCATAGCCGTGGCCGGCACCCTCCTCGGCGGGATCTGTGATCCGGTACCGGCGGTCCTTCGACGGACGCGGCGACACACCATCGGTCCGGAGCTTCCGACTGGACGCGGTGGCGTTGGAGCACGCGGCGGCCGAGCGCCGTCCTCATGACCGCCGGGTACGTTCCTGGCGGCGCAGGCCGAGGCGCCATCAGGGGAGGACGCGGCCTGCGCGGAGTCCGTCGATCGTCGCGGCGCTGAGGAGCACGGCCATAAGCGCTGCTCCCGCCGGGCGTAAAGGCGCTACGCGCTTCGCAGCCCGATCGCGACGAGGGCACGAACGGCTTCGGCGCGCGAGCAGGCGTTCTGGTCGGCGTAGGAGTCCACTGCGTCAAGCAGCCCACCCAGCCGTACCTGCACGCGGCCACCGATCTCAGGGCGCCCCGGCCCGCGCTCGGGCGGTAGGTCATGGAGCCAATGCTGGATGGTCTGCTCGTGGCCATTGCGGGTGAGCCAGGCCAGGGCCTGATCGTCGGTCAGGAACCGGTACCGATCTTTGACGGCGTGCCGCGTGCCGGTGTCGTGCGGGATTACGTGGGACTCCAGCACCCAGCGGCGCTCTCCGGTACGCAGGAGGGTGTTTCGTGTGGCCCGGATGGCTCCGGCCTTCCTCGACCGGCGGCGGCGCTCGAACTCCTCGTCCGAGATCGTGTCTGCTTCGGGGTACGAGGCTTTGATGTCGTTGAGGTCGAACCATCCGTCGATCTCTCTTCGGTCACCGTCGTGCCGATGAACCGGCGTCAGCGTCATATACGCCCCCTGGAATAGACGACATCGTTTAATGTCCCGCGCTTCCGGTGCGCAGCCAAGGTGTGCCGTCGGCCAAGTCGCTGCGCGGCCACGGCTCGGGTGGGTACGGGCCGATTACACGCTCTGGCATCATGGCGAAAGAGTGCGGCCTCCCGAAGGTCGAGTTCGGGAGGCCGCACCGTCACTTGGGCGACAGTGGTCGCCAGTTGCTGTGCGTCAGCACGACCTGATGCCGTCGAAACGCATCCAGGAGTGTGCTCTCTTCTGACTCCATAACTCGCCGGGGCCAATGGTGAAGCATTCGCTGTCAGCGCCGTACGCCCACGCGAACTTGATCCGGTAGCTGCTCCCGCACTCGCTGTCGGCGTAGGCGTATCCGTCGGAGTACCACGCCTCGATGCACTGCGGCGGGGCTGCGAGTATGCCCGCGTCCGACTTCGCCGACGGGGCCACGTGAGTTTCTGCACTGGCGGTGCCGACAGCGCCCATGCTCAGCGCCGCGACGGTGGCGGCGAGCGCCAATCCTCGTTTCATGGAACGCAACTGTGCCTCCTTGGTCTGGAGTTGGTGAGGGATTTTTACGTGGTCACGCTAAGCGTGCGCGAAAGTCGTGTAAATGAGTTCATGTGAGGGCCGAGAGGCGGAATTAGCCGTCCCGGAGGAAGGGATGAATCGCGATCTTTCCCGGTTTTCATGGTCATTGCATCGGCTGCTGCGGGCAGGGGTGATGGCTGCGGTGTGCGGCATGTCGGCATGGTTATGGAAGTGCGATATCGAGACGGCAGTGGACAGCGCCACGTTCCGGCAGTGCTGCTTCATCGGTGGCTGTCCGGAGTGGCTCTCTGTCGTGATCGCCCCGTCGGCAGCCGACCGTTGTCGACCACCGGTCGGGATCGCAAGGGCGGTCCGCAAGTGGAATGCGGAGGCATCGACACCGGGGCTGGAGATGTGATGCAGGTCACATGATCGATGCGAACCGTTCGGTGGTCTGCGTCCGACGAGCAGGTGTGAGTTGGCAGGGACGGAGGGAGGTGCAGGAGTGGAGACGGGGGAACAGGACGGGGACGATGAGCTGTTAGCCGCGCTGGGCGAGGGTGATCGGGCCGCGTTCGAGACGCTGTACCGCTGCTATGCGCCCTGGCTCGCCACCCGGCTGCGTTACCGCTGCGCCGACCCGGGGCAACTCGACGACATCGTCCAGGAAACCTTCCTGGCTGTGTGGCGACGGTGCACCGAAGGCCGTCAGCCGGTGGTGCGGGATTTCGGCGGCTGGTTGTGGCGCATCGCCGCCCGGCGCTTGACGGACGAGGCGCGCACGCATGGGGTACACAGCCGCCTGCAGCGGGCGCTGTACGGGCTGCGGGCGCCCGTGAATCCGTCCGCTGAGGACCTGGTTCTGGCGACAGGTCGGTTCGGCCCGCTGGAAGCCGCCCTGGGCAAGCTTTCCCCGGATCTGCGTGAGGTTGTGCAGGCAACCGTGGTGGACGGGCTGACGACGCGGCAGGCCGCGCGACGGCTGCGGGTGCCCCCGGGGACGGTCAAGACCCGCACGATGCGGGCGCGTCGCCTGCTGCGCGAAGAACTCGACCGCTCCGGCGAGGCCGATGACCCGACGCGTGGTCATACGGGCCGGGAAGGGAGACAGGACCCATGACCATCGACACGCCGTATCCGCATCCGCCCGACGAGGTGCTGCGCCACTACGCAAGCGGCGCCCTCGCGGCGGGCCCGCGGCATCGCATCGAGCCGCATCTCGACCGCTGCGCACATTGCCGCACACGGCTGGCCGACTTCACAGACACCCGGTCGCTTGAGCGGATCTGGCAGCGCCTTGACCACGCCATCGACCTTCCCAGCCCGGCACGCTGGGAACGGCTGTTGCTGGCGATCCGCGTGCCGGACCATGTGGCGCGGCTGCTGGTCGCCACCCCGGCGCTGCGCGCTTCGTGGCTGTGCGGCACCGCCGTGACGCTGCTCTTCGCCGTGCTCAGCGCACGGTTGGTACAGCCTGGTGGTGCGCCGCTGACATTCCTGGCGATCGCACCGCTGCTGCCGGCCGCTGGAGTGGCGGGCTCCCTCGCCAGGCGCTTCGACCCGGCGTACGAGCTGGGGCAGGTCGCCGCCCCGAGCGCGTTTCGGCTGGTCCTGCTGCGGGCGTGTGCGGTCCTGGCCGTCACCACGGTCTTGACGGCGAGCGTGTCCTTCGCCCTGCCGCACCTGAGTTACGTCGCCTTCGGCTGGCTACTCCCGTCGGCATTGCTGACCGTGCTCAGCCTGCTCCTGCTGCCCCGGATCGGCGCAGTCCCGGCAGCCGGCGCCACGGGTGCGGCCTGGGTGGGCGCGGTGGCGTTCACACACCACTCCGTCGTGCTGTTCTCCCCCGCCGGGCAGGGGGCCCTGGCGGTGCTGTTGCTCACCGCGCTGCTGATGCTGGTGCGGCTGCGCGCCGACTTCGACTTCGAGAAGGGAACACGGTTATGACGCGCAACACCTCCGCCGCGGCCACAGGCCCCGTCTCCGACACCACGCCCACCTCCGTGCAGGGGCTGACCGTGCGCTACCGCCACACGCTTGCCCTGAACGATGTGACACTGCACCTGACCCGCGGTGTCACCGGGCTGCTCGGCCCCAACGGGGCCGGCAAGACCACTCTGCTGCGCATCCTGGCCACGGCGCTGGTCCCCACCGCCGGCACCGTTCAGGTCCTCGGCCGCGACCCGCTGAGCCCCGACCAGCGCCAGGAGATCCGTCGCCGCGTGGGTTACCTTCCCCAGGCCCCGGGCTTCCACCGGCACTTCACGGCCTTCGAGTTCGTCGACTACGTCGCCATCTTGAAGGAACACACCGTTCGCGCATCACGCCACGCCGAGGTGCGAGAGGTTCTGGAGGCGGTGGGGATGCACACCGAACGCAGCAAGAAGATGAAGGCGCTCTCCGGCGGCATGCGCCAGCGCGTGGCGCTGGCCGCCACACTGATCGGCGACCCGGAACTACTGATCCTCGACGAGCCGACGGTGGGCCTGGACCCGGAGCAACGCCTGCGCTTTCGCGAGCTGATCGCAGACCTGGGAGAAGGCCGCACGGTCCTGCTCTCCACCCACCAGACCGAGGATGTCGCCGCCCTGTGCAGCCGCGTGGTGGTTCTCAGCGCAGGCCGGGTGGTCCACGACACCACCCCGCAAGGCCTCAGCGAGGTAGCCCGCGGCCGGGTCTGGTACAGCCAGGACAAGGACCCACGCTCCGTCGCCGGCTGGCGCACCGGCGCCGGCCAGTACCGCAACATCGGCCTGCCGCCCGAGGGCGCGCACATCGCCGAACCCACCCTGGAAGACGGCTATCTGCTGCTGAACTCCGTGCCGGAAAGGGCCGGGGCATGAGCACCACCGAACGCGACAACGCCGCACCGGAGATGCCGCTGACGATCACCGGCCCGGCGGCCGGGATCCGCGCCCTGGCCCGCGTCGAGGCCCGACGCCTGCTGAAGCACCCGGCGCTGCTGGGCTCCCTGGCCCTGTGCCTGGGCCTGTGGATCTACACCACCGTGGTTTCCGGCAGCACCGACTACCCGGTGCTGCACGATGAGGACCGATACCTGCAGAGCCAGCTGTTGGTGCCGGCCGCCGGCACCTTCCTGGCCATGCACCTGGCCGTGCTGCGACCCTCACGCGAGGACACGGACGCCTGGTTCCAGGCGCTGGTCCTCCAGCCGTGGCAGCGCGCCGTGGCCCATCTGCTGGCGGTGATCCCGGCCGTCGTTCTCACCGCCCTCCTGGGCGGGGCCCGGATGCTCTGGCTGTCTCTCCTGCCCGGTGCGGTGGGCAGCCCATCGCCCAGCGAGCTGGCCACAGGACCCGCCTTGGTGTTGCTCGCCGGCACGCTCGCCGTGCTGACGGGGATGATCACCAGGTCAGTAGCCGCCGGCCCGATCGTCCTGGGACTGGTGGGCATCGCCACTGTCGTCGCCGGTCTCGCCCCGTTCTCCGGCTGGCGCTGGTGGGGCCCCGTCGCACTGGAGGACAGCAGCCGCAGCTCTCTGCCCTCCGGGCTCCTGTACCGCCCGGCCGTCTGGCACCTGCTCTACTTGCTCTTGCTCGCAGCCGCGGTCGCGGTCGTCGCCGTGCTGCGCTCCGGGCTGCGTACCAGAGTTGTGCAGGTCGCCTTCGCACTCGCGCTGGTCGGAGCAGTGGCAGCCGGCGCCATCCAGTTGCGCCCCACGCCGGATTCGGTGACTGCCGCCCGCGAGCATGCGCTCAAGTCGCCGGCCGACGAGCAACGCTGCGTACACCAGGGGCAGCTCACCTACTGTGCGTACCCGGAGTTCGTGGACCGGCACCAACAGTGGTCGAAGGTGGTGGAGGGAGTCCTGCGCTGGGCCCCCGAGCGGGTGCGGGCCGAGAAGTACACCGTGCGGCAGCACGTGGGTCCCTTCACCGAGTCCACCGGTCTGTCGCGGATACAAATACCCGTAGACAGCTGGGCCGAGGACGATCGTCGGGCGGGCACTCCCGGCGCAGTGGTGGTGGGCACCGATTGGGGCAACGGCAGTGACTCCGGTGACGATGCCACCATCGGCCTCGCCACTGCCTTCGCCGAACGGCTGGTCGAGGGCAGCGCGCCCGAAGGCTCCGGCACGCGACAAGGCGGCCCGGTGGGCGGTGTCGAGTCGATGGTCTGCGGCTCGCGCAGCGTCGTGATGCTGTGGCTGGCCGGCCAGGCAACGCAGGAAACCGGCACCGCGTTGCGGTCGCAGCTGGACCGAAGCTTTGGCGGGCTTGTCCATTTCGGCAAACTGACCATGATCCGCACCCGGCGGGCCGACGCCGAGACTGCTCTGAGACTGCTGGACCAGCCCACCAACCAGGTGGGGAACAAGGTCAACCGGCACTGGGACGAGCTCACCGATCCGGACACTACCTCTGCGCAGGCGGCGCAACTCCTCGGCGTCCGTGCCCCCGCCGCGCCGACTGCCGATGAAGGGGAGGCTCCGTTGTGTGTGCGCGACTGACCCCCCAGCCCGATGCCCCCGAGCCATCCAGCCGACCGGTAGATGACGGCCGGCCACGGGGGCGTTCCCGGGTGCACGGCGGAAAGGTTCGTACGAGAGACCTCCTGCCGCACCTGCGTGCTCTCCTGTCGGCCGAGCTCCATGCCGCCCTCACTGTGCCGCTGCTGTGCGGCGCCGCGCTGGGGCTGATCATCTGCGCTGTTCCCCTCGTTTTCTCCCTCCGACTGGGGCTGGGAGCTGCCGCGACCCTGCTGCACCTCGCTGCCGTCATCGGCGGCCTGGGTCTGGCTTTCGTCCTGGACGATCCCGCAGCCGCGACTACCGCGGTCTGCCCCACTCCGTGGTGGCTGCGGCGCTCGCCACGCATCGCCGGTGCTCTTCTCGGCCTCGCCATCACCTGGAGCATCGACGTCCTCCTCGTGCGCGGCGCACTCCACCCGCAGATGCGCCCGGCCTTCCCACGCTGGGAACTGGCGGCCGAACCCGCGGCCCTGTGGCTGTTGGTAGTGGCCTTGGCCTTACTGGGGGTGTGCTTCACCCAGGGCCAGGGCGGCGGAGTGGTCGGAGCATCGGGACTGCTCATTGTCGTGCTCGTGCTCGCGTTCCTCCCGCAGGACGCGGCCTTCTTCGTCGACCCGGCCGACACACGGCGCTGGGGCAACGCGGTGGATCGTTGGCGTCTCATGGCTGTCCTGTCGCTTCTGGCTTCGTTGGCTTTGCTGCCTACGCAACCTTCAGCTCGCCGGTAGCCGAAGCACATCCAGGTGACGCCCAACTGCTCGAAGTCCTGGACCTTCACCTCGCCGCCCGGTCCTACCTGTGAGAGGAGGGGGCGGTCGGGGGTCTTGCTGTCGCGGACGGGGAGGCCGTCGGCGACTGTGAGACTGGACTGCCCTGTACGGACGTTCACCCCAGGAGTCCCCCCATGTGGTCCAGCGTCATAGCCATAGCCGGCACCCTCCTCGGCGGCCTGCTCGCCGGCTTCCTCCAGCAGCGCGGCGAGCGAGCGGCGCGCGCCGAACGCCGGGAAGAGGCGTTGCGCGTGGCGTTGGGGGAACTGGTCGCGGCGTTGGGGGATCACCGCAGGGCGCTCTGGCATCGCGAGGAACTCCGCTTGCAGGGGGCGTCGGAGGAGGCACGCCACTCCGCCAGAACCGCCTCCCACGCGACGCGCTCCGCCCTGACGGCCCCTCTCGTCTCCGTATCCGTCCTGGCCCCGCCCCTCGCCGTCACCGCCCGCGCGGCGGTCCTCGCGGCGGTGAACCTGCGTGACGTCCCGGACCTGGAGGCGCTGTCAGCGCGCAGGGAGGCGGCGATCAGGGCGACGGACGAGCTGGTCGCGGCGGCGGGGAGGGCGTTGGCGGCGTAGGGCCCCTACACCTGCCGATCCCCCCTCCAGCTGACCGAAGTCATCGCACCGAGCCCCCCATTGGCCAGCCCCTTGTACGTCACGGTCCGGGTGGCCCCGGCCTCACGCGCGACCCGTTCCGCCAGCCCGAACCCCTCCCGGAACAACCTCGCGCACTCACTCTCGTACGCCCCGTCCGCCCGATCCCCGGGCCAGGGATTCAGCGCGGCGTCGATGTCACGCGCCCACGCGCGCAACGCCCCCACAAGCCCCTCGGAGAGTTCCAGCGCGGCAACGGGATCGTCGGGACGGAAGTCCCCGAACCCCTCGGCGCGGAGGGGGCTGTACGCGAACTCCCCCTCGACGACGAGGTGGACGGGATGCGGCGGACGATCCTCCGCGTGCTCGTCGTAGAACAGCCCGCACCCCCAGCACACCCGCCGAGCATCCCCCCGGCGCTCGTCCCAGCACCGCACCACCCACTCGTCCCCCAGATGCCGAGCGAGCCGCCGAGTAACGACGAGCCCCGCCTCGTAATCCGCTCCCCCCGCAGCCCACGACCGCAACGCGTCGACGAGACCGGCGTCCAGCCCGAGCCGATCATCATCGAGCGGCACGCTGAACACGTAGTCGTCGTCGAACATCCGCTCCCCGAAGTCGAGCACGCCCCACAGGGGAGACACCCCACCCCGGGCCCGCACGAGTAGGTGAGCCCAGTCGGTCATACGGCCTTTGTACCGCGTACGACGATGGGCGCCCCCCTCACAGCGGCCAGGCGGCCAGCAGATCGCCAGGGCTGTAGGCGGCGTCGAGCCCGGCGCAGTCGACTCCGCCGCGCGAGACCGCCACGACGGGAACGGGGACGTCGGTGAGGGCGGCGCGGTGGCGGTGGAGGGCTGCCAGGTCGTGGCGGTCGAAGGGGGACTGCTCCAGCCATTTGACGGAGCCGACGAAGAGCAGCTCCTTGGCGACGGGAGCGCGGTCGGCTCCGACGATGTCGATCTCGACGTCGTTGGTGCGGGTCCAGTAGCCGCCCACGGCCGGAGCCGCCGGGAGCCGGTCGTCGGGCAGTACCCGGGCGAGCGCCTCGCGGACGATCGGCTCGATCGCCCGGCCACGCCAACTGGTCCAGTTCTCCCGGACTCTTGCGAGGGTCAGGTCACCCCGACCCCGCTCGATCTCCTGCATGGAGGGGCCGATCAGATGCAGCCAGAACCGCAGGTAGGGGTCTGTGACCCGGTACCGGCGGTCCTTCGACGGACGCGGCGACACGGGAAGCTCCGCAGCAACGATCCGCTTGTCCGTGAGCAGCTCCAGCGCCCGCTGCAACGGCGTGGCCCCGATCCCCCCGGCCGCGCGGCCGATGTTGGTGAAGGTCCGCTCGCCACTGCCGATGGCCCCCAGGACCGTACGGGCCTGAGCCTGCGGGGGGAACTCGGCGGCCAGCGACCGCTCGGCCGACACCAGCAGGGCCGAGACGGGATCGTTCAGCGCCTCACCGAGGAAGTCCCACAGCCCGGCGCCGTGCGGCCACTCCGCGCAGATCAGCGGCAGCCCGCCGGTGACCAGCGCGGCGTCGAAGGCCGACGCCGGTTCCAGCCCGAGCATCCGTCCCACCTCGGCGGGGTTCAGCGGCCCGAGCACCATCTCCCGGCCGCGCTGGTGGAAGGGCCTCCCGTAGCTGTTCAGCGCCTCCATCATCGACAGGTCCGAGCCGATGAGGACCAGCAGTACCGGCTTGGTCTCCAGCACCCGGTCCCAGGCCCGTTGCAGCATCCCCTCGAAGGCGCCTGCGGCATCCATCAGGTACGGCACCTCGTCGATGACGAGCACGCTCGCCCGGTCGGCGGGCAACGCCGCGCCCAGCACGTCGAACGCGGCGTCCCAGCTCTCCGGCCGCGCGGCGGCCACGAGCCCCGCCGACGGCAGCGTCGATGCCTGGGCGTCCCGGGCCAGCCGCGCCAGATCGTCCCCGGGGGACGCCCCGGTCGCCGCGTAGAACAGGAACGGCGCTCCGGAACGCTCCGCGAACCGCTCGACCAGCCGCGACTTGCCCACCCGGCGCCGCCCGCGCAGCATCACGCACCGACCGGGCCGTTCACCGCCGACCCCGGCCGCCACCTTCCGCAGCTCTCGCTGCAACGTCGCCAGTTCCTGCCGACGGCCTACGAAATCCACCATGTCTGCCGACCTCCACGCGTGACACTAACCTAAATGTTACTAACATTTGAGTTAGTGAAGAGCTGTCGCCGTCAGTAGCGGTAGCGGGCCGCGAGGATGACGATCTCCTTGTCCGCGGCCAGGTAGACGAGCCGATGCTCGTCGTCGATGCGTCGCGACCACGCCCCCGGCAAGTGGTACTTCAACGGTTCCGGCTTGCCGATTCCCGTGAAGGGGTCACGTCTGACGTCCTCGATGAGCTTGTTGATCCGGGCGAGCATTTTGCGGTCGTTCCTGAGCCAGGACGTGTAGTCCTCCCAGCCCTGGTCCTCGAAGACGAGCCTCACTCGGCACTCGCGGTCGGGTCTGTCGCATCCGGATCGATCAGCTTCCGCTCCGACACGTCGATGTGGGCCAGCGCGTTCTCGTAAGCCCTGAGCAGTCGCCGCGCATTCGCCGGAGAGCGCAGTAGGTACGAGCCCTCGCGCAGCGCCGCGTAGTCCTCGGCCGAGACGAGTACGGCGTTGCCGTGCTTGGAGACGATCTCGATGGCCTCGTGATCGTCGTTGACCTTCTTGATCAGCGGGAACAGAGACTTGCGGGCTTCACTCGCAGTTATCGACATCGCCCGACCCTTCCATCAAGTGGTACTCGATAACGTACCACTCCTGGGCGAGCCCGGGCAGGCGAGGATCTGTCCCGGTGAGCGTCAGGTGGTCCGATGCCGGCCGTCGTGGCCGCCCGGGAACTCGGTGAACAGCGCCCCCGGGTGCGTGTACGGATACTCGATCCCCATCGAGAGGATCTCGGCGGCCTCGGCTTTGGAGGGACTGGTCCAGGGGCGGGACCAGGGGCTCTCGGGGATTACGGGGGCGGGGGCGCCGTGGCGGTGAAGCGGTCGGCGCTGTGGCGGCCGGGGCGGCGTCGGGGCATGAGGGCGCGGAGGGCGCACGAGGGGGCGCGGAGGATAAGGTCGTACAAGGTTGGAACAGCTCCTTAGTCAAGCTGGTTCGGCTTAGCCCCGGGGGATCGTTCCCGCGATCCATCGGGGCGCTTCTGTGTCGTGGGCGCAGACCGTAGGGCATCGCACACAACTGGAGAAGTGGCTCAACTGGCTGCCCTTTAGGGCAAGTTCAGCGTCACCCACACCACTTTCCCGACCCCGTCCCGAGCCCCGGTCCCCCACTCCGTCGCGAGCGCGTCCACCAGTACGAGCCCCCGCCCGCCCTCGTCCAACGCCCCGGCGTGCCTCAACTCCGGCTGCTCGTCACTGGCATCGGCGACCTCGATCCGCAACTCCCGCTCGGTGAGGGCGACTTCGACGAGGATCTCCCGCCCGGGAAGCGTCTTCGCGTTCACGGCGTTGGTGACCAGCTCGGAGAGCAACAGCTCGGCGTTGTCGGCGAGTTCACCGCCGATACGCCAGCGGGCGAGCTGGCGGCGGAGGTCGTCGCGGGCGAGGGGGACGGTGCGGTGGAGGCGGGGGTACTGGTGGCTGGTGGTCTGGGGGGTGGTGGTGTGTGCAGCCATGGTTCAGCTCCGGTGGGGGATGACTGGACGTCGAAGTTACTCATCGCGCCTGAAGTTACGCGTTGAGTAACTGGAACCAGCGTCCTCCGGTCCATCGCGATTCGCAATTAGAACTTGGAAATTTTCCATGATCTTTTGTGGACGCTAGAGTTCTGCGGCTGAAGCCCATTCCGGAGGGGGTACTCGTGGCCGGTTCACGCCCGACCGTTCGACGTCGTCGACTCGCCGCTCGGCTGGTCGAGTTCCGTGAGGCCGCAGGCATGAACATCGACGACGCGGCGGAGCGCATCGGCTGTCACCGCACGAAGATCAACCGCATCGAGAACGCCCGACTCGGCATCTCCCTGGGCGAGTTGCGGGACCTGCTGACGTTCTACGGCGTGACGGACCCCACCCAAGTGGACGAGATGGTCGCGCTCGCCCAGCGGAGCCGGGAACCGGGCTGGGTGCAGCGCGCCGGGCTGGCGCGTCCGACGTACACGGAGTTCATCGACTACGAGAAGACGGCCGACTACATCCGGTCGTGCCAGAACAACCTCGTCGCCGGTCTCTTGCAGACCCCCGACTACGCACGGGCGATCCTCTCCGCCGCCCCCTCCACCCTGAGTCCGGAGGACGTGGATGCGCTGGTGGAGGCGCGCATGAAACGTCAGGAGATCCTGCGGCGCCCCACCCCGCCGCGCCTGTGTGTGATCCAGAGCGAGGCGGCCCTACGGCTCGAAGTGGGCGGTCGGGAAGCGATGCGCAAGCAGTTGGAACACCTGGAGACGATGGCCGGCCACCCCTCCGTAGAGGTGCAGGTCATCCCCGACCGGGCGGGCGCACATGCCGGGTTGGCCGGGTCGTTCGTCCTGTTCTCCTTCTCCAACCTGACGTTCCCGGACGTCGTATGCGTGGAGCACCGCACAGGAACCCTCTATATGGAGACCCCGGAGGAAACGGCGGACTATACGCTCATCTTCGATTCGCTGCGGTCGATCGCGTTGAGCCCCAGGGACAGCCTTGAGACGATGGCCCGCGTGCGACAGGAGATGTAACAGCGCACCACGTGGAGAGGCAGTACATGAGCACCCCCAGCCCCGAAACCGCAGTGTGGCGTAAGAGCAGCTACAGCGGCCAAGGCGGCGACTGCCTGGAGGTCGCCGACAACTTCCCCGGCACCCTCCCCGTCCGCGACAGCAAGACCCCGGACCGCCCCCCTCTCCTCTTCACCCCCACCACCTGGACCGCGTTCATCCGAACCCTCTGAACACACAGGAGAAGCCGGCACCTCCTCGCTGGAAGTGCCGGCTTCGCCTGTACCCGGGTTACGACTTCTGCCGCCCGATCGACATGTCACCCTTGCGCGGGGCCCTCACGGTGATGGTCTTCGTCTTCTTCGTGCACGGCGGCGCGTACCAGGTCTTCACCGACGTGAGCTTCCAGCCCACCTGCCCGAGCACGGCGCGGTACCCCTTGCTCGTGTTGTTCGTGTCGGTGACCCTCTGGGACCCCGTCCACGTCCACGAGTTGCCGATCTTGACGTCGACCTTCACCTTGGCCTTCGCCACGATGATCTTGGCCTCCGCCTCGTATCCACCGGTCACGTCGAACGTGAAGGTGTGGGAGCCCGACACCTCCCACGACACCGACTGCCGGGGCAGCAGCCACGTCGACTGCGGCTTGCTCTTGTCCGGCAGGAAGTACGGCTTCCCCTTCACCGTGTACGTGGGCGGCTGGTTCACCTCGGGGCAGACGGAGCCGAACGGAGTCTTCGCCGGCCTCGGCTCCGGCTCGTCCCCCTCGAACGCGAAGTCGGTCTCGTCGTCGACATTGACGACCGTCCCGTCGTTGAGGACGATCTGCGTACCGTCGGCCGGTATCGGCTCGTCGGACTCGGCGGCACCGGCGCCGGACGCCGCCAACAGCACCGTCGCTGCGGTCACGAGCGGAAGTGCGGTGCGCGTCAACGTGTTTCTCATGGGTCCCCGTTTCGGTGAAGCTGGTCGCTTGCTCACAGGCGGCAAGGCAGGCGCACACCACCGCAGCGCCTCAACGACGCTCCCCGGCTGGCATGTTCACGCCGCCTCCGCCTGCCTGTGATTGTTGGGCACGCGGGACCGGATAAACCTCAGGGGTACCTCAGACTTCAGGAACACCGGAACCGGGACTCCGCCCAGTCCACCAGCGCCAGTTCGTCGAACGGCGTGTACGGCTCCACCACCAGCCGGACCGTCTTCCGCCCGGTCAGGTCCACGTGGACGGGCACGGCAGGGTCCCCGCCCTTGACGAGCCCGGACCGCCACAGCCGTACCCCGTCCGCGTAGACGGCGAAGTACGCCTGCCCGAGCCGCAGGGTCGTGTCGTCGATGCCGACGAGGGCGTCGTACGACGTACACGTCCGGTTGAGGTCGATGGTGACGGAGGACCCCGCGCGGACGGTCACCCCGCTGTAGGACCGACCGGCGATGGAGAGGCTGTCCCGCTGCCAGACCCAGCTGCTCTCGAAGAGGCGGATCTCGGGGTTGGTGCCGTCGCCGTTGGCGTTGTAGGCGAGCTGGTTGAGGGGGTAGACGGCGGGCGGGCGCGGGGGTGTGGGGGTCGGGGTGGGTGAGGGCTCGGCGCTCGGTGTCGGGCTCGGTGCCGGGGAACTCGGCGTCGGACGCGGCACGACGGGCGCGGGCTTCGGCGCGGGGGGACGCGGTTTCACCGGAGGCTTCGCAGAAGGCGCCGGCGCGACCACCACCGGCTCCGGCACCTCCCGAGACGGCGAAGGCGAGGGCGAGGGCGACGGCGGCACCTCCTGCCGCACCACCGGCGCCGACGACGGCGGCGGAGCAGCGGGCGTCTTCACCGGCTCGTCGTTCCCGACCAGCGCCAACGCGACGGCGGCAGCGGCCACCGCCACCACCCCCGCCGCGATCCCGGCCTTCACGGGCGCCCCGAGCCCCTCGGACGCAGCGGCGCCGGACCCGCCGTTCGCCGCGGCGGCGGCACCACCGACACCGGCCGCCCCCGCCCCCACGCCACCCGCGATGAGCGCAGCCGCCTTCGCGTACCCCGCGGCCCCGAACCACCCGATGACCGCGATCGGCACGACCGCCGGGATCCCGCTGGCGACTTCCTCGATCTGCAACGCCGCCAGCCGGCACTTCGCGCACTCCTCGAGATGCTTGCGCAGCCCCCGCTCGGCCCGCGTCCGCAACCGCTTGCGCGCGTACGTCCCGAGCTGGTCGGCGTACCGGCTGCACTCCTCGTCGGAGGTCAGCGTCGCGGAGACATGGGCCTGGAGATACGCCTGCTTGAGCCCCTCGCGGGCCCGGGAGGCCAGCACCCGCGTCCCGTTCGCGTCGAGCCCGAACAGCGTCGCGACCTCGCTGGGCGACTCGTCCTCGACCTCGGTGTGCCACAGCACGGCCTGCCACCGCTCGGGCAGCGACCGGAACGCCTGCATGGCCATGGACTGCTCGGCCTCGTGCATGGCCCGTACGTCGGCGCCCAGCTCCAGCGTGTCGTCGTCCCCGACCTCGGAGGCCCGCCCGGCCGCCTGCGCCGCGAACACGGCGAAGTCGTCGACGAGTTGCTCCCGCTTCGCGGACTGGGTCCACTGCGCGGCGACCCGCCGCACGGACGTCAGCAGATAGGCGCGTACGGCGTACTCGGGCCCCGACCCGCCCCGCACCGCCTGGAGCATCCGCGCGAACACCTCGGCGGTGAGGTCGTCGGCGGTGTGCCCGTCCCGGCAGCAGGTGCGCGCGTAGCGCCGTACGGCGTCGGCGTGCCGGCGGTAGAGCTCCTCGTACGCCGAGTCGTCCCCGGCGCGCATGGAGGCGATGAGGTCGGCGTCGGCGGGAGGCAGCTCCCGCAGCGGCGGCAGCACGCTCTCGTCACGCCGTTCACGCTGCGGAGGAACCTGCGGCGCGTCGAGCTCACCGGTGTCGCCGCCCTGCGACTCGTCCCGCCCGTCAACACTCATCGCGGAAAGCCCCCGCCGCCAGCCCGTCCAGTCCCGAACACCGGCTCAGAGTGCCACACACATTTCGCCCGACGCCCCCCACGAACGCCCCCTTCCACCCGTAAGTGCCCCCTTGCCGTTCCCTTGTACTAGAAGCGGCCCGGCGGGGGAATGCTCAACTGCCGCGGGAAACACGGCAGTTACCTCGGGCGACCGGAACGGGGCAGATGTTCGACGGCAGGGCTGTCACCCTTTCGGGTAACAGCCCTGCGCCCGGTACCCCTACCGCGACCGCAGTCCCTCCAGCAGGATGTCCAGCAACCGCGCCGAAGCCGCCGCCTGCTGCACCGCGTCCGGCAGGGACGGCGCCGCCGTCGCGATCACGAGCAGCACATCGGACACGGACACGTCCGCCCGCAGCTCCCCGGCCGCCCGCGCCCGGTCGACCAACTGCCCGACCACGTCGAGCAGCGCGGCCACGCCCGGATCGTCCAGCGGCGACAGGACCTCCGCCTCGGGAACGAGCCGCAGCTCACCCCCGCCCGGCTGCGACCGCTGCTGAGGCACACGTGCCTCCTCCTCGGCCACCCCCACCCGCAGCACCTGCGGCGGCAGCAGCCGCCCGGCCCCGGACGCCACCGACGTCCGCAGGAACCGGGACAGCGCCGACCAGGGCTCGTCCTCCTGACCGAGAGCCGTCCGCGCCTGCTCGGTCAGCCGGGCGGTCTCCTCCTCGGCTATCCGCCGGACCAGGACGTCCTTGCTGGGGAAGCGCCGGTAGACGGTACCCACCCCCACGCGGGCCCGCCGGGCGACGTCCTCCATGGGAGCCCCGTAACCCAGCTCCCCGAACACCTCGCGGGCAGCCCGCAGGACGTGTTCGAGATTGCGCTGTGCGTCCACGCGCAACGGCGTCGTCCGCGAGGCGTCCCCACGGCCGTTCCCCGTCGCGCTCATGATGGCGCCGCCCGCGAGAGCGGACGCCGTAGACCATTGCGAGTCCTGAATGTGCATCAATGATCCCCCGGTAAATGTCGTCTCCCCCCGGAGACTTTCTCCGCCATTGAATGCCGGAGCGTGTGGAACCGGGAGCAGCGCGCCCACCCCCGCGTGTCGCGGGTCCGGCGGCACACCTCCCCCGTCGGGCGGCCCGGCCGACGGACACACGGCGGACGGAAGCCCTACACCCCGTCGTCACACGAACATAGTTGAGGGACGGTCAATTCAGAAGGGGCACGTTCCGCACAGGGGACCGCCCGAACGGAGTACACGGGGTGTGTATCCCCGTCGCACACCCCCGCACACCCCGGCGCACCTGGCCTGACCTGCGCGCCTGGCGCACGTGCGGGCGGCCCGGCAGCCCCCGGCCACACCGGGGCGCCCGCCCCGCTGCGCGCCGGGACTGTGGACAAACTCCGGTGCCGGGTGCGTCATGGGGTGGTGAAGGAACGTGCGCGCATTCTCGTTGTCGGCGGCGGCTACGTCGGGATGTACACGGCACTGCGACTCCAGCGGAAGTTGAGGCATGAACTGAAGCGCGGGGAAACCGAGATCACGGTCGTCACCCCCGACCCGTACATGACGTACCAGCCGTTCCTCCCGGAGGCCGCGGCCGGCTCCATCTCCCCGCGCCACGTCGTCGTCCCGCTGCGCCGCGTCCTGCCGCACTGCCGGATCGTCGTCGGCGAGGTCACGGCGATCGACCACGCGGCGCGCACCGCCACCCTGACCACCCTCGCCACGGCGGACGAGGGCACAGGCCCCGGGCGGCTGCCGTACGACGAACTGGTCCTCGCGCCCGGCTCCGTCTCCCGCACCCTCCCGATCCCCGGACTCGCCGAGCACGCCATCGGCTTCAAGACCGTCGAGGAGGCCATCGGCCTGCGCAACCACGTCATCGAGCAGATGGACATCGCCTCCTCCACCCGCGACCCGGCCGTCCGCGACGCGGCCCTGACCTTCGTCTTCGTCGGCGGCGGCTACGCGGGCGTCGAGGCCCTCGGCGAACTGGAGGACATGGCCCGCTACGCCTCCCGCTACTACCACAACGTCACCCCGGACGACATGAAGTGGCTCCTCGTCGAGGCATCCGACCGCATCCTCCCCGAGGTCGGCCCCGACCTCGGCCGCTACACGATCAGCGAACTGCGCCGCCGCAACATCGACCTCCGCCTGAACACCCGCCTGGAATCGTGCCTGAAGCGCACCGCCGTCCTCAGCGACGGCTCACGCTTCCCCACGCGGACGATCGTCTGGACGGCCGGCGTCAAACCGCACCCCCTGCTCGCCGCGACCGACCTCCCCCTCACCGACCGCGGACGCCTCAGGTGCACCCCGGAACTGGCGATCGAGGGCACCGCGCACGCCTGGGCCGCCGGAGACGCCGCCGCCGTCCCCGACACCACCGCGCGGCCCGGCACCCACACCGCCCCCAACGCCCAGCACGCCCTGCGCCAGGCCAAGGTCCTCGGCGACAACCTCGTACGCTCCCTGCGCGGCGAACCCCTCCAGCAGTACGCGCACGCGTACGCCGGCTCGGTCGCCTCCCTCGGCTTCCACAAGGGCGTCGCGCAGGTGTACGGCCGCAAGCTCAAGGGGTACCCCGCGTGGTTCATGCACCGCGCCTACCACCTCAGCCGCGTCCCCACCTTCAACCGCAAGGCGCGCGTGCTCGCCGAATGGACCCTCTCCGGGCTCTTCAAACGGGAGATCGTCTCGCTGGGTTCCCTCGAACATCCCCGCGCGGAGTTCGAACTGGCCGCCGGTGGAAAGTCTTCCGATGAAAGGACCGGCCCGCCCGGGAATCCCGGTTCCCCGGGCGGCGAGGACAACCCGAAGGAGTAGTCCTCACCCGATCCAGGAACTCCGCCGAACGCCCCCGCGTCGAACGAATACCGGGCCCGACGCCCGCACTGCCACACTGCATCCCGACGACCCTCCTACCGCCCCCCGACCGACCTCAGCACCCCCGACCAAGGCAGCACACGGCGTGTCCCCGCCGCACGGCCGCCCCGGAGCCGGCCCACCACCACGACACGAGGCAAGGATTCGTGAACTTCACGCGCTGGAGCGCCCGGCTCCCCGGAACGCAGCGCCGCGCCGCCGCGCGGGCCGAGCACCCGCACGCCACCCCCGACCGGCGCGGCGAGGGCTCCGTCCCCGCGGCCCGCGCCGAACACCTCACCGACCCGGACGACACCCAGCCCGCCCAGGCCGTCGACGCGCTCCCCGTCCGTGAGGTCCTCGACCGGGTCCCCGCCCTGGTCGCCCTCGTCCACGGCCCCGACCACCGCCTCGCCTACGTCAACGACGCCTACGCCGCCGCCTTCGGCCCCCGCCCGCCCGGCGAACCCGCCGCCGACACCCTCCCCGAACTCTCCGAACTCGGCCTGCTCCCCCTCCTCGACCAGGCCCTGCGCAGCGGCCGGCCCCGCACCCTCAAGTCCCGCAAGGCCCCCGACGGCCGCTCCTACACCTTCACCTGCACGCCGGTCACCGAAGGCGACGGCGGCGAGAAGGACGCCGTCCTCATCTTCGCCGTCGACGTCACCGACCACGCCGAGGCCGCCGAGCGCCTGCGCGCGAGCGAACGCCGCCAGCGAGAGACCGCCGTCACCCTCCAGCGCTCCCTCCTCCCCCAGGAGCTCGAACAACCCGACGACCTGCGCATCGCCGCCGTCTACCACCCCGGCGGCACCGAAGCGGCCGTCGGCGGCGACTGGTACGACGTCATCACCCTCGGCGGCGGCCGGACCGCCCTCGTCATCGGCGACGTCATGGGCCGGGGCGTGCGCGCGGCGGCCGTCATGGGCCAACTCCGCACCGCCGTCCGCGCGTACGCCCGCATGGACCTCCCCCCGCACGAGATCCTCCAGCTCCTCGACGGCCTCGCCTCCGAGATCGACGCCAACCAGATCGCCACCTGCGTCTACGCCGTCCACGACCCCAACGAGGGCCGCCTCGTGTACGCCTCCGCCGGCCACCTCCCGATCCTCGTCCGCGACGAGACGGGCGCGGTCACCCGGGCCCCCGAACCCACCGGCCCACCCCTCGGCACGGGCGGCCTGATGCACGCCTCGTCCACGATCCCCCTCGGCCCCGGCTCCACAGCCGTCCTCTACACGGACGGCCTGGTCGAACGCCGCGACGAAGACCTGGACGAGGGCATCGCCGCCCTGGAACGCGCCCTGTCCGGCGCCACGGGCACCCCCCAGGTCGTCTGCGACCGCCTCGTCCGCTCGGCAGGCGTCACGGCCGACCACGACGACGACGTAGCGGTCCTCGTCCTCCAGCACCCCAGCCGCACGGGCCCGGAGGGCGAACTCTTCCGCAACGCGGCGCTGGAGCTGCTGGGCGGCATCGAAGCGGCCCCCCGCGCGCGGGCGTTCGCCTCCGGCGTCCTCACCAGCTGGCGCTTCCCCGCAGACCTCCACGACCACGGAGTCCTCGCGGCCAGCGAACTGGTGGCGAACTCCCTCCAGCACGGCACTCCCCCCATGCGCCTGCGCCTGCGCCGCACCGACCGCCGCCTGATCATCGAGGTCACGGACGGGGACGACCACCTGCCTCGACGCCGGCAGGCGGAGCCGGGTGACGAGTCGGGCCGAGGGATCGCGATCATCGCGACGATCGCGACGAGCTGGGGGTCGAGGCGGACGCCGGGGGGCGGGAAGGCGGTGTGGTGCGAGTTCGCGCTGCCGTAGGCAGGTGAGGGAAGGGGGTGCGGGTGGGTTCGGGCCGGGGGTCGGGTGCGGGTTGGTGGGTGGCTGGGGTGGGGGTGTTGTCGCTTGCCCGCGCTGGCGGGGTGCCGCTGCGCCCACCCGTGCCGCCCCTAGCGGCACGACTGCCCGCAGCTACGGCAGGGGGGTGGAGCGGGTGCGGGCGGGTGGGGGTGTGGCGCGGCTGGCCGCAGCTGGGTGGGCGGGGTGGAGTGGGTGCGGGTGGGGGGTGTGGGGCGGCTGGGGGTGTGGTGGCCCGCAGTTAGGTGAGTTCCTCAAGCACTGACCGACTCCACCTGCGCTCCACCCCGCGCGACCACCCTGTTCCGGGCCAGCCACGGCTGGTCCTGAGTCGGGGTGAGCCGGCGGCCCAGCTTCAGTGCCAGCCACGTGATCCCCAGCGAGAACAGCAGGAACGTCACGACGTACGGGGCGTGCAGCGAGGCCCCCATCGGGCCGCCGATCGCCGGGCCGATGGCCAGCGCGAGCTGCTTGACCAGGGCGAACGCCGAGTTGTACTGACCGGCCATGCCAGTGGGGGCCAGGTCCGCGACCAAGGGGGCGACCGTGGGGGACAGCATCGACTCGCCGAGACCGAACAACGCGTACGTCGAGACGAACGCGGCCGTCGCCACCTCCGGGCTCGCGTGGCCCAAGCCCGCGAAACCGGCCACCGCCCAGGCGACGGCCCAGATCAGACCGACGGCCGCGATGACACGGGAGCGGCGTCGGCGTTCCACGAAACGCAGGATCGCGAACTGGGCGACGACGATCATCGCCGTGTTCGCCGCCAGCGCCGTACCGAGCGTGGACGGCGAGATGCCGGCCGCCTCGACGCCGTACGCGCTCAGACCCGACTCGAACTGGCCGTAGCAGGCGAAGAAGAGGACGAAACCGAGCACCGAGAGCTGGACCATCGCACGGTTGGACAGCAGCTCGCGCCAGCTCGCCTTCGCGGAGCGCGGCGTGTCGGTGCCCTGAGGGGCGTGCGGCACGCGGACCGTCGCCATCAGGACGACCAGCAGCAGGAACATCGCCGCCTCGATCGAGAACAGCAGCACGAACGAGGACGCCTTCGACGTGTCCACGAGATGCCCGCCGATCAGACCACCGACGCCGAGACCGAGGTTCTGGAGGAAGAACTGCGTCGCGAACGCCCTCGACCGCGTCTGGGACGTCGAGCAGTCCACGATCATCGTTGCCAGCGCGGGCGACATCACGGCCTGCCCGGCCCCGAGCAGGGAAGCGGCGGCGAGTACGGCGACGGCGCTCGCCGCGAGGCCCAGCGCGAGGGCGCCGAACGCGGCGGTGACCAGGGCGACGAGGAGCACCGGCAGCGGGCCGCGCCGGACGATGGCCCGCCCGGCGAACGGCAGCACGATCAGCGCGGCGACGGCGAAGACGGCGAGGACGAGCCCCGCTGTCATGGCGCCGAGTCCCCGCACCTGCGCCACATAGACGTACAGGTAGGGGACGGTGAAGCCGAGCCCGAACGCGCTGAGTGCGTTGCCCACGTGGATCCGGCGCATCGCCGCGCCCTTCTCCCTGGTCACGTTCACCTCTCTCAAGTAGTCGCCGCATCGTTGTTGCGGGGTTCCAGTACTTAGGAACGAAGACTTCGAAGATAAAATTTCGAGCTAAACCGTACACCTTGAAGAACTTGAACGCCAACAGGCCCATGCGATACTGACCGGCATGGGCGACCACCCCGACACCCCCGGCGAGCCGACTCTCGACGAGCAGATCGCCGCCTACCAGCGCGAGTTCCGCGACCTCGACCCCCAGGTCGAGAAGATCGTCTCGGCGCTGTCCCGGCTGAACCGCCGGATGAACGTCGCCTACGGCCGCCAGACCTCCGCGCTCGGCATCTCCAACGCCGACTGGGAAGTCCTCAAGGCCCTCGTCCTCTCCGGCGCCCCCTACCGGCTCGGCCCCGGAGACCTCGCCAAACGCCTCGGCCTCACGCCGGCCGCGATGACCCACCGGATCGACCGCATGGTGACCGAGGGGTACGTGACCCGGGCACGCGACGAGTCCAACCGGGTCCGCGTCATCGTCGAGCTGACTCCCGAGGGCCGCGAGATGTGGCTGGAGGCCATGCGGCTCGCCTCCGTCTTCGAGGAGGACCTCCTCCAGGACCTGTCCCCGCAGGAGCGCACGACGCTGGGTGAGGTTCTGACCAGGCTGCTACGCCGGGTGGAGCACGCTCAGCCGGATGCCGGGGGCCGTCTCAGCGATCTTGATTAAAAGATCTTGACAGGAGCGTCTTGACAGGGGTCTGGGCGATCCGTAAGATTCTTCGAGTTGCCACGGAGCCGTAACGGTTCTCCGGTAGCACTCCCGCCGCGCGAGCGGCACTCACACCATCAGCACGGTCACTCCCGACGGGGTCGAATTCGGCATGTCCGCGTGCTCGAATTCAATTCGAATCGGGGCCCGGATCCCCGATTGGGAATCACGGAGCGGATCCGCTAAGGTTTGAGACGTCGGAACGGCCCAACAGCCCGGAAGACAAACCCCGCTGACTGGGAATCAGACGCCGAAAGGATCTGATAGAGTCGGAAACGCCGGAAGGGAAACGCGAGAGCGGGAACCGGAAAGCACCGAGGAAATCGGATCGGGAAAAGGATCTGATAGAGT
>NZ_JARAYJ010000023.1:0-144663 GCF_033794345.1 Streptomyces niveiscabiei | reverse complement strand
GGCAGTCGTTCCACACCACACGCGCACACCCGAACGCACGGGCCAGCGCACGGCGCTGGGAGGCGTCCGGGTAGGCCCGGTAGTTGTAGCGGAGCTGCACGCGCAAGATCCTACTACGGTTGGTCTCATGGATGGGAAGAATGACTACAGGCGTGGCAGACACGTTGTTTCGGCGATGCACGTGCACTTGGTCTTCGTGACGAAGTACCGGCGCGGGGTGTTCAACGATGAGATACTGACGCGCTGCGAAGAGATCATGCGCAAGGTCTGCGAGGACTTCGAAGCGGAGCTGAAGGAGTTCAACGGCGAACGCGATCACGTCCACCTCCTGGTGCACTACCCGCCCAAGGTCGCCGTCTCCAAGCTGGTCAACAGCCTCAAGGGCGTCTCCGCTCGCCGGATACGGCAGGAGTTCACCGGCAGGATCAACCGCGCCGTCATGCACGGACACCTGTGGTCGCCCTCGTATTTCTCCGCATCGTGCGGCGGAGCACCGTTGGCGATCGTCCGCCAGTACATCGAGCAGCAAAAACGTCCGCTCTGAAGTGCACGTCAGAGCAGTCTTGAGATGCATTCATCCCCGGCGTGAACGCCGGGGCTTTCTGTAAGGAACCCGGTAACTGTGGTTGAGCAGGAGCGGGACGGCGTCCGGTTCGGGTGAACGCAGGTGCAGGAAGTGGATGGTCTGCCCGTCGATCTCGGTCACGAACTGCGGGAAGGTGTTGAGCCTGGCTTCGTGGGCCCGCCAGTCGAACCCGTCCGCCCAGTAGGCGGCCAGCTCATGAAGGTGGGCTGGTGGGATGCCCCGGTCCCAGTCGGAGCCGGTACCGGGCACCGGGTACGGCGATCGGGTGCGGGCCAGACGGTCATGCAGATCGTCCAGGTCGGCCTGCGGGATCTGGATACGGAACGGAGTGATGTCGGCGCTCATGGTGATCAAGGTAGGGGTGGAGCGGGTCGTGCGGCGTCGACCGTCGAAGTGGTGCGTGTCGTGCGGGGCGTGGATCAACCGCACAGATCGACTCCACCGCGCCGGGCAACCTCGGCACCCTTGGGGAAAAGCGCGGTTAGGTGACTCCCCGTCGGCCATGCAGAAGAGACGCGGCTCATGCGCGGTGGTCGGCCGCTCGAACCGCGGGTACGCGGTTCGCTCGACCGAGGTCGCAAGTCCCGCCGCAGGCGGGCCGACTCCGGTGCGGGGTGCGTCGATGGGGCGATGAGTGACGCGCCCGTCCCGCCCGGCGCGCTGCAAACGGAGGTGTATGGCCGTCGCGTTCCGGCGGGGGCGGTGGCTGGTGGGATCCTGGGGCCTCGTCGTGGTGCGGACTTCGTCAGTCGGGGGCTTGGGGGAGTGCGGCGGAGTTCGTGAGGGTGTCGAGTTGGGCGGCGAGATCGGCGTGGGCGGCTGCCAGGTGGGGGCGGGTGGCGTTGAGGGGGAGGATGAGCTCGGCGGGATCGTTGTGGGCGAGGGCCGCGTGAAGCAGGCCGAGCGGGTGGCCGGCCGCGGTGGGCAGGTCGGTGAGGGCGGTGATCTGGCCGGCGAGCCGGCGCAGGTCGGCGGCGTTGCGGCGGGCCCAGGTGGCGGTGGTGCGTTGTGCGGCGCGGCGTTCGCGGGTGGCCTGGACGCGTTGTTCTCCGGTGGTTCCCGCGGGGCCGGGCCTGCCCCGCAGGTAGCGGCGTTCGGCGGCCTGACGGCTGGCCACGCCGAGGGGATGGGCGAGGTCGGCCCAACTGGCGCCTGCGTGGCGGGCGGTTTCGATCAGGCCGGTTTCCCATCCGGCGAGTTGCTCGCGCACCTGCCGCAACAGCAGGAGGGAGGCCAAGGCCTGCTCCGGGCCGACCCCGGCGGCTGCGGGGGCCTCGGGCGTCCCGCGCTGGGCTGCGCGCAGGGCGTCCTCTATGGCTTTCAGTGCCGCCGCCGCGGCGAGGAACGAGGCCGGGCTCTGGGCGTCGGCGCTGGAAGAGGCTGGCTGGTCGGCTGCTGTCACGGGCACCTTCCTCGGCATGTCATCCATGGGACGACACTGCGTTTGTCATCCTTTGGATGACATGCTACAACGGATTCAGTGCAGCGCATTGGCAGCAACTGCCCGAACCTGCTGGAGGTGTTTCGTGATGTTGATGCGCACCGACCCCTTCCGTGAGCTCGACCGGCTGGCTCAGCAGCTGATGGGCCCGGGCACCTGGTCGAGGCCGGGCGCGATGGCGATGGACGCCTACCGCGAGGGTGACGAGTACGTGGTGGCCTTCGACCTGCCCGGCGTCAGCGCGGAGGCGATCGACATCGACGTCGAGCGGAACATGCTGACCGTCAAGGCCGAGCGCCGTCCCGCCGCGAAGGCCGACGACGTGCAGATGGAACTCTCCGAACGGCCGCTGGGTGTCTTCTCCCGCCAGATCGTGCTGGCGGACACCCTCGACACCGAGCGCATCAAGGCCGACTACGACGCGGGCGTGCTCACCCTGCGCATCCCGATCGCCGAGCGCGCCAAGCCCCGCAAGATCTCCATCGGCGCCGGATCCGACCGCAAGGAGATCTCCGGCTGAGCCGGACGACGCGGACTTGTCAGCGGCGGAGGACGGGCATCTGATCTCCCCCTCACCCCGTCCTCCGCGTCCACGCGCGGACCGAAGAAGGGTGGCTGCCGAGGTGACCCTGCGCCAGGAAGCGTTCCTCGACCGCATGAAAGAACGCGGCGACTACAACAGCCTGCGGGAGGCGGAGCGCGCGGCCCGCGTGGTGCTCGCCCTGCTGGGCGCGCACCTGGTCGGCGACGTCCGCGCCCAGTTGGCGGCCCGCCTGCCCGAAGGCTTCGCCCTGATCCTCCTCAACCCCCTCCAGAGCGCTGAGCCCCTGTCACCCGAGCGGTTCGTACGGGCGGCGGCGGCCTGGATCGAGGGGGCCACCGAACAGACCGCCACCTGGGACGTCAGCGCCGTCCTCAGCACGGTCGCCGACGCCGCCGGCGACGACCTCCTGGGGCAGATCCTGCTCCAGCTCCCCGCGGGCTACGACCTCCTCTTCGGTCGCCCCCAGCCCGTATGACCGCGCACACCGCCGGTGCTCGCGCACAGGCCCGGCAACAGAAAGGGAACCACCGCAGTGATGTCCGACCGGCGTCCACCCCTCCAGTACCCGCCTGTGATGACGTACGGGCAGTTGCTGGAGAAGGTCCGCTACGAGGGCGCCTACCCCACCCGGGAGAAGGCCGAGGAAGTCGTCCGTCTGGTCCTCGCGGGACTCGGGCGCCAGCTGACGGGCGACGAACGTGTCGGCCTGGCCGCCCGCCTCCCCGTCGAAGCCGCCCGCGTGCTCGCCGAACAGATCCCCGCTCCCCAGCCCCTGACCGGCTGGGCCTTCGTCGAAGACCTCGCCGCCCGCACCGGCGCCTCCCTGGGCACCACCCGCTGGGACGCCGGATCCGTCCTCTGTGTCGTCGCGGCCCTGGCCGGTCCCGATCTCCTCACCGATGTCCTGCGCGGGCTCCCGTCCGGCTACGCGCTGCTGTTCGGCCGCGCCGAACTCACCCAGGCCGCGTAGGCGAAGCTCGCCACAGATGACGCAGACCGTGCCCGCCGGGTGTCGGTGATCTTCCCCGGCGGAGGGAGTGGCCCCGAACCGGACTCGGGGCCGCTCGCGGACGGCCCTCTGCGCGAGCAAGCCGGCCGCGCCGGGGCACGTTCGGGAACCCTCGGCGGCGCGGGCCTGGCGGGGGTCTTCCCGATCATGCCGCGGGGCTCACTGGCTGTGGTCGCACTGCTCTGCACGCCGGTCACCGGACTCGCCCCGGCTGCCCGGAGACGGGGCTGACGGTTGCGTGGACCGCGCTGCCGAGGGCGGCGGTGTGTCCGGGGGGCCTGGGCCGATGACGATGACGCCGCGTCGGTCCGGCACCGTGCTCATGCCCGGGCCTCCGGCGCGATCTCCTTGATCAGGCCCTCGACCAGCGCCTTGATCTCGTCCCGGATCGGACGCACGGCCTCGACGCCCTGGCCCGCCGGGTCCTCCAGCGTCCAGTCCAGGTACCGCTTGCCGGGGAAGACCGGGCAGGTGTCGCCGCAGCCCATGGTGATGCAGACGTCGGATTCCCTGACCGCGTCCACGGTGAGCATCTTCGGCACCTCGGCGGAGATGTCGATGCCGACCTCGGCCATGGCCTCGACGGCGGCCGGGTTGACGCCCGCGCCCGGGTCGGAGCCGGCGGAGCGGACCTCGACGCGGTCCCCGGCCAGGTGGGCCAGCCACGCGGCGGCCATCTGGGAGCGGCCGGCGTTGTGGACGCAGACGAAGAGCACGGAGGGCTTGTCGGGCATCGGAGGTCTCGCCTGTCTCGCGGGGACGGAGGGCACAGGTTCATATCAGTACCCGATGGTGTCAGCCACCACTGATATGAAAGTATCAGTCCATGATGACGTCAGTCGACACTGATCTGATCCGGGTTCTGGCCGACCCCCTCAGGCTGCGGATCGTGACCCTGCTCGCCCAGGAGACGCTCTGCACCACCCACCTGGTGGAGGAGACCGGTGCCCGCCAGACCAACCTCTCCAACCACCTGAGAGTGCTGCGCGAGGCCGGAGTGGTCGAGACCGAGCCGTGCGGCCGTTTCACGTACTACAAGCTCAAGCCGGACGTCATCGCCCAGCTCGCCGGCCGGTTCGCCGACCTGGCCGAGTCCGCCCGCACCGCCGCCGACAACAAGAGGGCCTGCCCGTGACCCCCGCCGAAGCCGCCGCGACCACCCCCGAGGAGTCCTCGGTCGTCGCGAAGCTGTCGACGCTCGACCGTTTCCTCGCCGTCTGGATCCTGCTCGCCATGGCCCTCGGCCTCGGCCTCGGGCGCGCCGTCCCCGGTCTGGACGACGCCCTGGCGAAGGTCGAGATCGGCGGCATCTCCCTGCCGATCGCCGTCGGCCTGCTGATCATGATGTATCCGGTCCTGGCCAAGGTCCGCTACGACCAGCTCGACGCCGTCACCGGCGACAAGAAGCTCATGGCCTTGTCCCTGGCCGTCAACTGGCTCGTCGGCCCGGCCGTCATGTTCGCGCTGGCCTGGATCTTCCTGCCGGACCTGCCCGAGTACCGCACCGGCCTGATCATCGTCGGCCTGGCCCGCTGCATCGCCATGGTCATCATCTGGAACGACCTCGCCCGCGGCGACCGCGAGGCAGCCGCCGTCCTCGTCGCCCTCAACTCCGTCTTCCAGGTCCTGGCATTCGGCCTGCTCGGCTGGTTCTACCTCGACATCCTGCCCGGCTGGCTGAACCTGGGCGACGGCGAGCACCTCGACATCTCGATGGGGAAGATCGCCCTGAACGTGGTCATCTTCCTCGGCGTCCCGCTGCTGGCGGGCTTCCTCACCCGCCGCATCGGCGAGAAGAAGCTCGGCCAGGAGAAGTACGAATCCGCCTTCCTCCCGAGGATCGGCCCGTGGGCGCTGTACGGCCTGCTCTTCACGATCGTCATCCTCTTCGCCCTTCAGGGCGAGACGATCACCTCGCAGCCCTTGGACGTGGCCCGCATCGCGCTGCCGCTGCTGGTGTACTTCGCGGTGATGTGGTTCGGCACCTTCGCCCTCGGCAAGGTCATCGGCCTCGCCTACGACCGCACCGCGACCCTCGCGTTCACGGCGGCCGGCAACAACTTCGAGCTGGCCATCGCGGTCGCCATCGCCACCTTCGGCGTCACCTCCGGCCAGGCCCTGTCCGGCGTGGTCGGCCCGCTGATCGAGGTCCCGGTGCTCGTGGCGCTCGTGTATGTGTCCCTGGCCTGGCGGCGGAAGTTCGGCGCCGAACGGCAGCTCACACCGGCCTCATGATGGGCGACACACAGGTGGTGATCGTCGGCGGCGGTCAGTCCGGGCTCGCCGCCGGCTACCATCTGCGCCGCCTCGGCCTGGAGTCCGTCGTCCTCGACGCCCAGGCCGGGCCGGGCGGTGCCTGGCAGCACGCCTGGGAGTCCCTGCACCTGTTCTCCCCGGCTGCGTACTCGTCACTGCCCGGCCGGCTCATGCCACCGCAGGCCGGTGCGCACTACCCGGACGCCGGGCACGTGGTGGCGTACCTGCGCTATTACGAGAAGCGGTACGAACTCCCGGTCCAGCGCCCGGTTCACGTCGCGGGAGTGCACCGGGAGGGTGAACTCCTGCGCGTGGAGACCGACTCGGGCACCTGGCGGGCCCGCGCGGTGATCAGCGCGACCGGCACCTGGTGGCGCCCCTTCATCCCCGCCGTACCCGGCCGCGGCACGTTCGGCGGGGAGCAACTGCACACCAGCGGATACCGGCGACCGCAGGACTTCACGGGCCGCCGCGTGGTCGTCGTCGGAGGCGGCAACTCCGGCGCCCAGATCGCCGCCGACCTCGCCCACCACACCCACCTGACCTGGGCCACCCGGCGCCCGCCCCGTTTCCTCGCCGACGACATCGACGGCCGCGCACTGTTCGACGCGGCCACCGCCCGCCGCCGCGCCCTGGACGAGGGCCGTGCCGACACCGGCGGCGTCGCCTCGCTGGGCGACATCGTCGCCGTACCGCCCGTGCGCGCGGCCCGGGACGCCGGACTGCTCCGGAGCGCCCCGATGTTCACCCGCCTTCTTCCCGGCGGCGTCGAGTGGGCCGACGGCACCCGCGCCGGGGCCGACGCGATCATCTGGTGCACGGGCTTCCGGCCCGCCCTCTCTCATCTCGCCCCGCTCCGGCTCCGCGGCCGACGCGGCCGTATCGCCGTCACCGGCACCCGGGCGGCGGACGAACCGCGCCTGCACCTGCTCGGCTACGGCGACTGGACCGGACCCGCCTCCGCCACCCTCATCGGCGTCGGCCGACCCGCCCGCCAGGCGGCCCGGGAGATCGCGGACCTGCTCGCCTTCCCCAAGGGCGGGCCGGGGAGGTAGACGCGCAGGGCCACTGGGGGAGGTGTCGGGCGCGGTCGGAGGACAGGGCGGCTGCCGGGGGAGCGCCCGTTCACCCGGCTGCTGGGCGGGCCGCCGCAGGGCTGGAGCAGCAGGTGTCGGCCTCGGGCGCGGACGTGGGCGCGCAGCAGCCCTTTCCCCGCCAGGCGTCCAGCCCTTCCTTCACGGCGATGCCCGCGATGAGGAGCGCGGCGGTCGGGTCGGCCCAGGACCAGCCGAGGGTGGCGTTGAGGACTAGGCCGGCCAGCAGTACGGCGGAGAGGTACGTGCACAGGAGCGTCTGCTTGGAGTCGGCCACCGCGGAGGCGGAGCCGAGCTCGCGCCCCGCGCGGCGCTGGGCGGCGGACAGGAACGGCATCACCGCCAGGGACAAGGCGGCGATGACGATGCCGGGGACCGACCGCTCGGCCTCGCCGGAGCCGGTCAGCGCACGGACGGCGTCCACGGCGACGTACGCGGCGAGCGCGAGGAACGAGACGGCGATGATCCGCAGGGTGGTCCTCTCGCGTGCCGCGCGTGCGGCGTGGTCGCGGGCGGAGAACTGCCAGGCGACCGCCGTCGCGGAGGAGACCTCGATGACCGAGTCCAGGCCGAAGCCGATGAGCGCGGTGGAGGAGGCGAGGGTTCCGGCGGTCAGGGCGACGATCGCCTCGACGACGTTGTAGGCGATGGTCGCGGCGACCAGCAGCCGTATCCGGCGGGTGAGCAGGTCGCGGCGGGTGGGGCTGGGGCCGAGGGATGTCGCGGTCATTCAGCAGCAGCCCTTCTCCTCGGCCTCGGCACACGTACGGTCCGACTCGACGGCGACCACGGCGGCCCGCAGGTCGTCGAGCGCGTGGCCGAGTCGCTCGTCGGCGAGTTCGTAACGGGTACGGCGGCCGTCGGGCACGGTGACGACCAGACCGCAGTCCCGCAGGCACGCGAGGTGGTTCGACAGGCGGGTGCGGGAGATGCCGAGGGCGTCGGCGAGGTCGGCCGGATAGGCGGGGGCCTCGCGCAGGGCGAGCAGGATGCGGCAGCGGATCGGATCGGCGAGCGCGCGGCCGAAGCGGGCCAGCACCTCGATGTCGGGGGCGACTGTCAGCACGTCCACGACGGTACACGTCTTCCTGAATTCAGGGAAACGTGTACTCGTGATGTGCGGGGCGTCCCCGGTGTCGCCGCCGTCAGGCGGTGGCCGGAGTGACGGTCAGCAGCTTGCCCATGGCGGCGAGGACGGACGGCTCGACGCGGTAGTAGACCCAGGTGCCGCGCCGCTCGGAGGTGAGGAGTCCGGCGTCCTTGAGCTTCTTCAGGTGGTGGCTCACCGTGGGCTGGGAGACGCCGACGTCGGAGATGTCGCACACGCACGCTTCGCCGCCCTCGTGCGAGGCGACGGCGGAGAACAGTCGCAGCCGCACGGGATCGCCGAGCGCCTTGAACATCCGCGCGGCCGTCTCCGCCTCCTCGGCGGTGAAGGGGCGCTCGGTGAGCGGCGGGCAGCACGGCGCGGTGGCCTCGGTGGCGGGTTCCAGGAGTGGCAGCGCCTTCGTGTTCGACATGTGTCTATGTTGGCACATGTCTATGTTGAAGTTTATCGAATCAGGTGTGATGCTGGCGGTGCACGTCATCGACGAACGTCGAATCAAAGGGGAATCCTGTGGCTGTATCCATCAACAGCGTGCCCACCACCGACCCGCTGCCCGTCGTGGTGATCGGAGCGGGCCCGGTCGGCCTGGCCGCCGCCGCCCACCTCGTCGAGCGGGACATCGAACCGCTGGTCCTGGAAGCCGGGACCTCGGCCGGCACCGCTGTCCGCGAATGGGCGCACGTGCGGTTGTTCTCCCCGTGGGCGGAGCTCACCGACCCCGCCGCCGAGAAGCTGCTCGCGCCGACCGGCTGGACGCGCCCCGACGGCGCCGCCTGCCCGACGGGCGGCGACTGGGCCGAGCGCTACCTCCAGCCGCTCGCCGACACCCTCGGCGCCAGGGTCCGCTACGGCACGACCGTGACCGGCGTGGCCCGCGCCGGGCGCGACCGCGTCGTCGACTCCGGCCGCGACGAGCAGCCGTTCACCGTCCACCTCCGGACCACGGACGGCCGCGAGGAGCGCATCGCCGCCCGCGCCGTCATCGACGCCTCCGGCACCTGGTCCACCCCCGGCCCGCTCGGCGCGGACGGCCTGCCCGCCCTCGGCGAGAAGGCCGCCGCCGAGCACATCTCCTACCGCGTCCCCGACCTGAAGGACCCCGCCGTCCGCGCCCGGTACGCGGGCAGGCGCACCGCCGTCGTCGGCTCCGGCGCCTCCGCCTTCACCGCCCTGGCGTACCTGGCCGACCTGGCCGGGGAGGAGAGCGGCACGCACGCGGTGTGGATCCTGCGCCGGGGGATCACCGGCGCGACGTACGGCGGCGGCGAGGCCGACCAGCTCCCGGCCCGCGGCGCCCTCGGCCTGCGCGCCAAGGCCGCCGTCGAGGACGGCCACGCGAGCGCGGTCACCGGCTTCCGCGCACAGGCCGTCGAACGCGACGGCGACCGGCTCGTGCTGAGTGCCGAGGACGGCCGCCGCCTCGACCCGGTCGACGAGGTCATCGTCCTGACCGGCTTCCGCCCCGACCTGTCCTTCCTCGCCGAACTCCGCCTCGGCCTCGACGAACGCCTCCAGGCCCCCACCGCGCTGGCCCCGCTCATCGACCCCAACGTCCACTCCTGCGGCACCGTCTACCCGCACGGCGTGACCGAACTCGCCCACCCGGAGCAGGGCGTCTACCTGGTCGGCATGAAGTCCTACGGCCGCGCCCCCACGTTCCTCGCCCTGACCGGCTACGAGCAGGTCCGCTCCGTCGCGGCCGCGATCGCCGGCGACCGGGAGGCCGCCGAGCGCGTCGAACTGACCTTGCCGGAGACCGGAGTCTGCGGCGGGGCGGGCCTCTTCGACGACCCTGACGCGGCTCGGAACGGTAGCGAAGGCGGAGGCTGCTGCGGGGTTCCGGCCACCGTCGAACAGTGACAAGTAGGGAAACGTCTGACCCACATGAATCCTTCACATGCGTGGAGGTCGCGAGGTGTGTGAAAGCTGAAGCAACTCGCCTACGATCCCAGCAGACCCGGCTCGATCGCGGTTTCGCCGTTCGACCTGGTGAAACCCGTCCGCCTCGCGGCAGAGCCGGGTGCGCCGGAGACGTCCTGACCGAACGACGGAAAGAGCGCCCCTATGCCCCCCACGCCACCCCCGCTCCCCGCCGAACGCCCCCTCCTCGATCCCGCCGCCGAGTACCGGAGCTGGATCACCGAGCGCCCCCTGGACCGCATCGCCCTCTGGGGCGACCTCACCCCGTGGCTGGTCACCCGGTACGACGACGCGCGGGCCGTGCTCAGTGACGCCCGGTTCAGCTCCGAGAACGTCCGGCCCGGCTTCCCGGGGCTCCAGCCGACGACGCCCCCGCGCACGCCGGGCCAGTTGTTCGCGATGGACCCGCCGGACCACACCCGGCTGCGCCGCATGCTGATCCCCGAGTTCACGTTCCGCCGGGTGGAGCAACTGCGCCCGGCGATCGGGCGGATCGCCGCCGAACTCATCGACGGCCTTGAGGCGCACGGGCGTTCGGCGGACCTCGTCGAACACCTCACCCTTCCGCTGCCGCTCCTGGTGATCTGCGAACTCCTCGGAGTCCCCTACTCCGACCGGCAGTTCATCCACCGCCAGGCCGCCGCGTTCGCCACGGTCTCGGCCGGCCCCGAGGCGATGCGCGCCGGCTGGGGCGCCCTCTTCGGCTACCTCCAGGAACTCCTCGCGGCCAAGGCCGCCACCCCCTCCGACGACCTGATGAGCCGCCTCGCCACCGAGCGCGTCGCCACCGGCGAGGCCACCGCCGCCGAAGCCGCCGGGCTCCTGGTCCAACTCCTCATCGCCGGGCACGAGACGACGGCCGGCATGCTCTCGCTGGGCACGGTCGCCCTGCTGCGCCACCCCGAGCAGCTCGCCGCGCTGCGGGCCGACGACAGCCTCGTACCCGGCGCGATCGAGGAACTCCTGCGCTACCTGACGATCGTCCACGTCGGCATGCGGCGGATCGCCACCGAGGACGTCGAGATCGCCGGAGTCACCATCCGCGCGGGTGAGGGCGTCGTCGTGGCGCTCCAGGCGGCCAACCGCGACCCGGCGGCCTTCGCGGACCCGGACACCCTCGACCTCACCCGCGCGGCCGACCGCCACCTCGCCTTCGGCCACGGCCCGCACCACTGCCTCGGCCAGTCGCTGGCCCGCGCGGAGCTCCAGATCGCGCTGCCGATGCTGTTCGAGCGGCTGCCGGGCCTGAAACTGGCCGAGGAACCGGAGGAGTTCGCGTTCGCCGGACGCGCGGTGCACGGCGTGGAGCGGCTGCCCGTGGCCTGGTGAGGCGGGAAGGTCCCGTCCACCTGACGGAGTCGTGATCACCGCGTTGCCCCCTCCCCTCCCGCCTCGGCAGGCTCGGGCGGATGTCCTGACGAGGAGAGGGGCCCGCCGTGTGCGGACTTGCCGGATGGATCGGGTACGAGCGTGATCTGAGCGGGGACGCGTCCGTCGCCGAGCGCATGAACAGCACACTGGAGTGCCGGGGGCCGGACGCGCACGGGGTGTGGACCTCGCCCCGCGCGCTGCTGGCCCACCGGAGGCTGGCCGTCATCGACCTCGAAGGCGGCCGGCAGCCGATGGCGGCGGCGGCCGGACCGGTCCTCACCTACACCGGCGAGACGTACAACTACCGGGAACTGCGCGAGGAGTTGAGGGCGCTCGGGCACGCCTTCGGGACCGACTCCGACACCGAGGTGGTCCTGCGGGCCTACGAGGAGTGGGGAGCCGGCTTCGCCGAACACCTGACCGGCATCTACGCCCTCGCCCTGTGGGACCCGCGCACCGAGGAACTCCTCCTGGTCCGCGACCGGATGGGCGTCAAACCCCTCTACTACTGGCCCACTCCGGACGGCGTGATCTTCGGCTCCGAACCCAAGGCGATCCTCGCGCACCCCGACACCGAGGCCGTCGTGGACGCCGAGGGCCTGCGGGAGGTCTTCGGCATCGTGAAGACACCGGGCCACGCCGTGTTCAAGGGGATGCGCGAGGTTCTGCCGGGCACGGTCCTGCGGTTCACGCGCTCCGGCAGCGAGGAGATCCGCTACTGGCGCCTGGCCGCGCACGAGCACACCGACGACCTCGACACGACAATCGCCCACGTCCGTACGCTCCTTGAGGAGATCGTCGCCGGCCAGCTCGTCGCCGACGTCCCCGTCGGCACGCTCCTGTCCGGCGGCCTCGACTCCAGCGCCGTCACCGCCCTCGCGACCCGCAACAGCGACAAGCCCGTCCTCGCGTTCTCCGTCGACTACAAGGGACTCGGCGAGCGGTTCGAGGCGAACGTCCAGTGGTCCGACCCCGACACCCCGTTCGCGGTCGAGGTCGCCCGGCACGTCGGCGCCGAGCACGTCATCGTCGAACTCGACAACGCCGACGTCCTCGACGACGGCGTACGCGAACAGGTCCTGCGCGCCCAGGACCTGCCCGTCTCGACCGGCGACATGGAGTACTCGCTCCTGCTGCTGTGCCGGGCGCTGAAGGAGCGCATGACCGTCGCCCTGTCCGGCGAGGCGGCGGACGAACTCTTCGGCGGCTACACGTGGTTCCACGACCCGGCCGCGATCGAGGCCGACACCTTCCCCTGGCACCACCCCTTCGAGAAGGCGGGCGGCATGGGCGCCCTGCGCACGCTCGGCCTGTGGGGCAGGCTCGGGCTGACCGGGTACGTCAAACAGCGCTACACCGAGGCCCTGGAGGAGGTGCCCCGGCTCGCCGGGGAGAGCGGACACGAGGCGCGCATGCGGGAGTTGACGTACCTCAACCTCACCCGCTGGGAGAACTTCCTCCTCGACCGCAAGGACCGCATCTCGATGGCGGCGGCCCTCGAAGTACGCGTCCCCTTCACCGACCACCGCCTCGTCGAGTACGTCTACAACGTCCCCTGGGCGATGAAGAACCACGACGGCCGCGAGAAGAGCCTCCTGCGGTCCGCGATGCGCGGCGTCCTCCCGGAGTCGGTCCTCGACCGCAAGAAGACCCCCTACCCGTCCACCCAGGACAAGGGCTACGAACAGGCCGTCCGCGACCGCCTGGAGGCCGTGATCGCCGCCGACGACGCGCCCGTCCTGCGCCTCGCCTCCCGCGAGGAGATCCGCCGCCTGCTGGACGCCCCCGAGGGCAGCTACGCGATGGGCGGCCCCTGGAGCGCGCGGGCGGTCCTGGAACGGCTCGTCGAGTTCGACCGGTGGGTCAGGTCGTACGGGGTACGCGTCGAACTGTGACCGCCCGGGGCCCGTCGTCCGTACGGCGGGCCCTCAGCGACCCGGCGAGCGAGCGCAGCGCCGGGGCCGCCCCCGACAGCGCCGCCCGCTCGGCCGGTGTCAGCGCCGCCAGGGACTCGGCGAACAGCCGCGCCCACTCCCGCTCGATCATCGCCATGCCCTGGACGGCGGCCAGGGTCGGGAAGAGACGTACGGCGCGCCGGTCCGCCGGGTCCGGCTCGCGGCGCACCAGCCCCTGGGCGACCAGTGCGCGCACGGTCGTGCTGACGTTGCTCGCGTGCATCCCCAACTCCTGGGCGAGCGCGCCGACTTTGCTGCCGGGGGAGTCCAACAGCTGGCGGAGCACGTCCAGTTCGGCCGGTGGCAGCGTGGGGAGCCCGGCCTCGGCGGGGCCGCGCAGGCGCAGGACGCGGCCCAGGGCGTGCAGTGCGGGGGCCAAGTCCCGCGCCTCGCGCAGCAGTTCGGCATCGGCCTTCGCGTCCATGCGCCCACCCTAACAATGCTTATATATCTATAGCTATCCACGGTGGGCTGTCCGCGCCCCCGCACTTTTCCAACGACGCTGTCTGGAGCCCGAGATGTCCTCGCCACCCCGGCCCGCCGCCCTCCTCACCGCGACCCTCGCCCTCCTCTCCTTCGGCATGCCCCTCGCCACGGACATGTACCTCCCGGCCTTCCCGGCCATGGCCGACGACCTCGGCACCGACGCCTCCGGCGTCCAACTCACCCTCACCGCCTTCCTGTTGGGCCAGGCCGCGGGCCAGCTCGTCTTCGGCCCCCTCTCCGACCGGCACGGCCGCCGGCGCCCCATCCTCATCGGCGCGGCGGTGTGCACGCTCGCCACCGCCCTGTGCGCGCTCTCCCCGAACCTCGCCACCCTCATCGCCCTGCGCTTCGTCACCGGCTTCAGCGGCGCCGCCGGGCTCGTCGTGGGCCGCGCGGTCGTCTCGGACGTCGCGACCGGCGCCGTCGCGGCGAAGCTGTTCGGCGTCCTGATCGCCCTCGGCGGCATCGCCCCGATCGTCGCCCCCCTCGCCGGCGGCGCCGTCGTCACCCACGCCGGAGGCTGGCGCGGCGTCTTCTGGGCGCTCGCCGCGATCACCCTGCTGATGCTGCTCGCCGCCCTCTTCTTCATCCCCGAGAGCCTCCCGCCACAGCGCCGCCGCGCCGGCGGGGTCGCGGCCACCCTCCAGACCGCGCGCTCCGTCCTCGCCGACCGCGTGTACGTCGGCTACACGCTCGCCTTCGTCTTCGCCTGCGGCGCCCTCTTCTCGTACATCTCCGGCTCGGCGTTCCTCCTCCAGAACGTCCTCGGCCTCACCGTCGGACAGGCGTCCGTCGCCTTCTCCCTCGGCGCCCTCACCGCGACCCTCTCCAGCACCGCCAACACCAGACTCGTCGGCCACTTCCCGCCCCGACTCCTCCTGCGCATCGGCCTGTTCACCATGTTCGCCGCCAGCGCCGCCGCCCTCCTGGTCACCCTCACCGGCCACCTGAACCGCGTCCTCGCCCTCGGCCTGATCGCCGTCACCTTCCTCGGCCTCGGCCAGGTCTTCGGCACGGCCACGGCCCTGGCGATCGAACGCGTCCCGCACGCCGCCGGCACCGGCTCCGCCGTCCTCGGCACCCTCCAGGGCGTCCTCGGGGCGGTCGCCGCGCCGCTCATCGGGCTCGGCGGCGACGACACCGCCGTACCGCTCTTCACCGGCATGGCCGGATGCTGCCTCGTCGCGCTGCTCGCGCTGCTGCTCACGCGCGACGCCGACGGGCCGCGACCTGACACAGTGTCCGGGCACCTGACGATCTCTGGCGAGCGGCGTTGACCGCCGCCGCGGGCTGCGTGAGGCTCGCCCGCATGTCACCGACCGAAACCCGCCGACCCCGTCCCGTCACCGGCTGGCACAGCCTCACCCGCGCGGAGCTACGGGTCGCCCGGCTCGTCGCCACCGGCCTCAGCAATCGCGACGTCGCCGCGCACCTCGTCGTCTCGCCGCACACCGTCGACACCCACCTGCGGCACGTCTACGCCAAGCTCGCCATCCGCAGCCGGGTCCAACTCGTGCGCCACGCCCTCCAGTTCGACTCCGGCGACTGAGCCATCGTCTCAGCCGCGCACCCCCGGAACATCACGTGAAGACGTGATGCGTCCGCCGGTGCCGGACGGCAGGGTGTGCGGCGTATCGACCCCCAGGGAAAGGCCGCTGCCCATGGATCCGCTCCTCGACATCAGCGACGAGGTCCGCACCGCCCTCGACGAACACCGTCCCGTCGTCGCGCTGGAGTCGTCGCTCATCGTCAACGGGCCGGCGTATCCCGCCAACACGGAACTCGGCCTGGAGATCGAGAAGGCGGTCCGTGACCGGGGGGCCGTCCCCGCGACCATCGGCATCGTCGACGGGCGGTTCGTCGTCGGCATGGACGCCGACCTCATCGAGCGGTTCGCCGCCGGCAAGGGCGTGCCCAAGGTCAGCGCGCGGGACCTCGGGCCCGTCCTCGCCGGCGGGGGGCTCGGCGCGACCACCGTCGCCGGTACGGTCGTTCCCGCCGCCCGCGCCGGGATCGGCGTGTTCTCCACCGCCGGGATCGGCGGGGTGCACCGGCGGGCCCAGGAGACGTTCGACGTGTCCGCGGACCTTCAGCAGTTCACCCGCAGCCGGGTCGCCGTGGTGTGCGCCGGAGCCAAGTCCATCCTCGACCTCGGGCTCACCGCCGAGTACTTGGAGACCGCGGGCGTGCCGGTGCTCGGGTACCGGACCGGGACCCTGCCCGCGTTCTACGTCCGCGAGTCCGACGTTCCCGTGAGCCGCGTCGACGATCTCGCGGTCGCCGCCCGGGCCACCTGGCTGCACTGGGAGGTCAACGGCGACCGGTCCGTGCTGCTCACCGCGCCCATCGACGAGCGGGACGCCCTGGACGGGGACGAGATCGAGGCCGCCATCGCCGCCGCACTCGCCGAGGCCGACGCGGCCGGCGTACGCGGCAACGCGATCAGCCCCTTCCTGATGCGGGCGCTCACGTCCGTCACCGCCGGACGCAGCGCCGCCGCCACCCGGGCGGTACTGCTGTCGACGGCCCGTGTCGCGGGCGAGTTCGCCGTCGCGCTGGCGGCCACCCGAGAGGAGCGCTGACATGGCCCGCTACCAGGGGATCGTCTTCGACCTCGACGGGACCCTCGCGGACACACCCGGGGCGATCGTCTCCATCACCCTGAAGGTGCTGCGCGGGCTCGGACGGGAGGCGGACGAGGCCGCGGTGCGGGCCACCGTGGGCAGACCGCTCGACCAGAACTTCGCCGGGCTCCTCCATCTGCCCGTGGACCATCCCCAGGTCGCGGAGGCCATGGCCGCCTATCGGGCCGGGTTCGGGGAACACCTGGAGGAGCAGCGCGAGCGGATGCTGTACCCCGGGGTCGCAGAGGGCCTCACCAAGCTGCGCGACCTCGGGCACACGCTCGCCATCGCCACGTCCAAGACGCACGAGGCCGCGGTGCGGACCCTGCGGGCCACCGGGATCCTCGACCGGTTCGCCTTCGTCGCCGGACACGACTCGGTGGAGCGGGGGAAACCGGCGCCCGACATGGCCCTGTACGTCGCCCACAAGCTGGCGCTTCCCGCCGAGCGGTGCGTGGTCGTCGGCGACGCGGTGGGGGACATCGAGATGGCCTCCGCCGCCGCGATGGCCTCCGTCGGGGTCTCGTACGGGGTCGCCAGCGCCGATCAACTGCTGGAATCGGGGGCGCTGGTGGTCGCCGATTCGTTCGACGGGGTGGTGTCGGCGGTGCTGTGAGCTGTGCTTCGCGGGGGGAAGCCGTAGCCGTCGAAGACGGCGTGGAGGTCCCGCATGAGGTTCGGCGGGAGCGGGGGAGGGGTCACGTAGAGGCCGGGGATCAGGGCGTAGTCGTTGTCGCGTACGGCTTCGAGGGGGGCCGAGCAGCAGAACTCGGGCCGGTTCGTGTACGGCTGCCCTGATCCGCGCCAGGCTCGGTAGGTGCCCGCGATGTCCGCGAGGTCGGCGTCCGTCAGGACGCGCTCGGTCTTGCGGGTCAGTTCGCCCATGTCGTGAGCGTCGATGAACAGGATCTGGTCGCGCCGGGACGCCTTGTCCTTGTCGAGGATCCACAGGCAGGCCGGGATGTTCGTCGAGGAGAAGAGCTGGGGCGGCAGGGCGACGATGCAGGAGACGAGGTCGGCTTCCACCAGGGCCCGGCGGATCTCGGCCTCGGCCTTGTCGCGCGAGTGCAGGGAGCCGTTGGCCAGGATGACGGCGGCGGTTCCCTTCGGGCCCAGCTTCGAGATCATGTGCTGGAGCCAGGCGTAGTTGGCGTTACCGGCCGGGGGGACGCCGTACACCCAGCGGGGGTCGGACACGTCCCGGGACCAGTCGCTGGTGTTGAACGGGGGGTGGGCCAGCACGAAGTCGGCCTGGAGGTGGGGGTGTCGGTCGGCGGCGAGGGTGTCGGCCCAGCGGTCGGAGAGGTCGGCGTCGATGCCGTGGATGAGCAGGTTCATCCTGGCCAGGCGCCAGGTGCGCTCGTTGATTTCCTGGCCGTGGACGGAAGGGGGGGTCCCCTGGGACGCGGCTGCCTGGACGAGCATGCCGGCGGCGCCGCATGCGGGGTCGTACACCCGACTCCGGATCGGCCCCAGCATGTCCACGATGAGCTGGACCAAGGAGCGGGGGGTGTGGAACTCGCCCCCTCGTTTGCCTTCGGCGCGCGCGAAGGCGTCGAGGAGGTGTTCGTACGCCTCACCCAACCTGTTCCGGTCCGGTTCGTACGAGTTGAGGCGAAAGTAGGTGCTGTCGAATAGGGCGACGAGGTCAGCCAGTCCGCCTTGGCTGATGCCAGCACGATCGAAGACCTTCGGCAGGACACCGGCCAAGGAGGGGTTGGCCTGCATGACCGCCTCCATCGCCGCGTCGAGCACCTCTCCCGCCTGGTCGCGCCTCGCGTTGGCCGTGATCCACGACCAGCGCGCTGTCTCGGGCAGCCAGAAGACGCGTTCGCCGGTGTACTCGGCGGGGGTCTCCAAGAGTTCGTCGAGGCCGTCCTCAGGATTCCAGTCCCCGGTGAGTTGCTGGAGGAGTTCCTCCCTGCGCGCCTCGAAGGCGTCGGAGAGGTACCTCAGAAAGACCAGCCCAAGGACCAACTCCTTGTACTGGGCCGTGTCCACGGACCCCCGGAGCCTGTCGACGGCACTCCACAGCACGTCCCGGAACTCCTCGGCGGGCACCTCTCGCGACATGTGCCGATCACCCCCGCCCGGATTCTTCCACGACCGACCCTCACCCCCTCCCGCCAGCGCGGTAACGTACCGACAACGCACTGGTCTTGACCCGGGGGGCGCACCACATGTCGACGATCGGCCTGGCGGCAGCCATAGAGGAACTCCGTCAGGAGCTGTACGAGGCCCAACGCCTCGGTGCCAACCAGCAGTTCGCGTTCGGCGTCGAAGAGGCCCAGCTGGAGCTCCAGTTGGAGCTGCGCAAGTCCGCCAAGGGCGACGGCAAGGTCGGCTTCGGTGTGGTCGCCGTCGGCGCCGCCGGGGAGCAAGCCTCCGTGCGCACCCACAAGTTGACCCTCAAACTGTCCGTCAAGGACCGGGCCGCCGGCGGCGCCACCCCCGAGGTCGGGGACGACGAGACCGGGTCGCTGGACGAGGACTGAACGAGATGGACCCGCGCAGACTGGCCCTGATCCGCAGCGGGGACGGGAGCCGCCGCACGGTCGGCTCCGGGTATCTCGTCGCCCCCCGGCTGGTGCTGACGGCACGTCACGCGCTCATCGACCGGACCACCGGCAGGTTCTGGCCGAAGACCAAGGTCTACGTCGGCCACGAACGCGACGGCGAGCGGATCACGACCTCGGCGGAACGCCTGTGGGTGCACCCCGAGGGCCTCGACATCGCCCTCCTGCGGCTCGACGAGGAGATCGACCTCCCCGGCCCCGTCCGCTGGGGCCGCCCCGAGGGCCGCGCCCCGCTCCCGTACGAGGGTCTCGGCTACCCCTGGGCGTCCAGGAACGGTGACCTCCGCGAACCCGAACACCTCCGCGGCTTCCTCCCCGTCCTCTCCGGCGGCAAGGACCGCTACGTCCTGGACCAGACCCCGGCCCCCGCACCCCGCGAAGGCGGCAACGCCTGGGGAGGCGCCTCGGGGGCGGCGATCTTCTGCGGCGGCCACCTCGTGTGCGTCGTCACCGAGGAGGACCAGGCGTACGGGGCGCGCCGGCTCATCGCCGTACCCGTCTCCTCCTTCGCGACGGACGGCACGTTCACGGAACACCTCGGCGGCTGCCCTCAACTGGCCCAGATCGGCGCCCCCTTGCCCAGGGCGGACGCCGAACGCACTCCCACCGAAAGGGAGATGGAGAAGCTGCTCCGCCCCCTGTTCCCGGACGCCAGGACCCGCGAGGAGCACGGCCGGGAACTGGCCCGTCAACTCGGCTACGACAGCACCGGATACGCCCCCGACACGGCGGACCTCGCGGCCCTCGCCCTCACCCACCCCCGCGCCCTCGCCACCCTCTCCGAAGCCCTCGCGCTGAACGCGGCGAACCGCACCGCCCTCACCGCCCTCCTGGACAGAGCCAGAAAACTCGGCTGGGGCGCCCTGTTGTCCCTGAACGAATACGGCGACCTGCTCACCCTCCTGCGCGGCAGCCGCGACGACGACCCGACCCTGATGTCCCGGGCGGCCCGCGAGGCACTGCCGTACGCCGTGCTCCCCGAGGCCCTCA
The DNA here is from genome assembly GCF_033794345.1 of Streptomyces niveiscabiei. NCBI lineage: Bacteria > Bacillati > Actinomycetota > Actinomycetes > Kitasatosporales > Streptomycetaceae > Streptomyces > Streptomyces niveiscabiei. Next base: position 124,703 of record NZ_JARAYJ010000023.1, on the reverse strand, counting down.
ACCAGCCACGCCTGGACGAGGACCGACTCGCGGACGTGATCGTGGGGTTGGAGGACCTGTCCGACGAAGGCACTCCCGCGCTGCTGAGGGCCGTCGAGTACGTGGCCGCGGCCACCGGGCGGCACCACGGACTCCGTACCTGGTCGGAAGCGGTCGCCGACCGCCTCGGCATCCACCCGGACGCGCTGGCCGAGCGCCGCGCGGACGCCGAGCGCTGGGCCAGGCGCCCCGCCTCCCCCGTAGCGCGGATCGTGCTGAACCTGGAGCGCGACAAGGAGACGGGGCAGGAGCGGTACCGGTGCCGGATCCTGCTCGTCCGGGACGACGGCACGCACCGGGTGCTGAAGGAGGCGGAGTCGGCGTCCAAGTCCCCGCAGGAAGTGGCGACGTGTCTCAGCGAGGCCGTCCTCGCCGTACGTGAGGAACCCGGGCAGGGAGACACCGTGCCGTGGGTGACGGTCGAGGTCGACCGGGACGGGCTTCAGCGGGCCGTCGACGAATGGGTGCCCGGCACGGTCGACGACATTCTTCCCGCCCGCCCGATCGGCGCCGACTACCGCGTCTCCCTGAGCTGCCCCGAGTTCAGGACGCGCAGCGAGCAGGACCAGAAGCGCCGCTGGCGCAACGGACGACAGCTGACCCTCGTCGTCGATCCGGCGTGCGAGGGGACAGGGCATCTCCAGCACCTGCTGAGCACCGATCACCGCGACACCGCCCGCGTCGTCCTCCACGGCCCCGCCGACCAGCGCAGACCCATGCTCCTCGTCGCCCTCGCCCTCGGCACCCCGGTCGTCCTGTGGGACCGGGACGCGAGCGGCCACGCGGACGCCGTACGCCTGGGCGACCTGGCGCCCACCGGAGACCTGGACGAACTCCCCGAACGCGTACGCCGGTTCAGGAGCGACACGGCCGTCCGACGGGGCGAGCGCCGGGCCCGGCCCGCCCTCGTCTGGGAGCCGGAAGAGCGTCACCCGAGGAGCGGATCGCTGCTGCTCGCGGACCCTGCGAGAGGAACGAACGCTTCATGACCACCGACTGGCGCCTCTTCCGCGGCGACGGCGAACCCCGCGACACCCCCTTCCCCGTCGCCCCGCCCTGGCGCCGCTTCGAGAGCCCCGACCCCGGCACCGAAACGCCCCGCCCCTACCTCATCGACGACGACGCCACCGACGTCGTCAACGCCGCCCTCCACCTGCGCCGCCCCCTCCTCGTCACCGGCCAGCCCGGCACCGGCAAGTCCTCCCTCGCCCACGCCGTCGCCCACGAACTCAGCCTCGGCCGCGTCCTCCAGTGGCCCGTCAACAGCCGCTCCACCCTCCAGGACGCCCTCTACCAGTACGACGCCGTCGGCCGCCTGCGCGAGGCGACGCTGCGCCGCGACGCCGACGGCACCGAACCCGGCATCGGCCAGTACCTCCGCCTCGGCCCCCTCGGCAGCGCCCTCGTCCCCCGCACCCGCCCCCGCGTCCTGCTCATCGACGAACTCGACAAGGGCGACGTCGACCTCCCCAACGACCTCCTCACCGTCTTCGAGGAGGGCGAGTTCGCGATCCCCGAACTCAGCCGCCTGCGCGACGACGACGTCCCCGTGCACGTCCTCACCGACGACCCCGACGAGACCGCCCCCGTCACCAGGGGCCGCGTCCGCTGCGCCGAGTTCCCCGTCGTCGTCATCACCAGCAACGGCGAACGCGACTTCCCGCCCGCCTTCCTGCGCCGCTGCGTACGCCTCGACCTCCCCGACCCCGACGAACAACGGCTCCGCCAGATCGTCGCCGCCCACCTCGGCCCCGACGCCCTCGACGGCGTCGACGACCTCCTGCGCGAGTTCCTCGGCCGCCGCGCCACCGGCGAACTCGCCACCGACCAGCTCCTCAACGCCGTCTTCCTGCGCAAGGGCGGCGTCCACCTCGACGCGGGCGCCCTCCTCGACGCCGTCCTGCACCGCCTCGGCGGAGCCGTGTGACGCCATGCTCTCCCGCGTGACGAAGATCCTCGCCGACAGCGGGGCCGAGCTGTCCCACGAGGAACTCCTCGACGCCCTGTGGCTCGCCACCCGCCTCGGCCCGACGCCGCTCGCCCGCGCCGCCGACGTACCCGCAGCACCCCCGGCCCGGGCCCCCGAGGCACCCCCGGCACCCAGCCCGCACCCCACCCCGACGCCACCGCCCCCGCCGCCGAAGGCCCCCGCGCGCCCCATCACCGCCACGGACGACGACACCCCGAAGGCGTCGCCCACCGCCACGGCCCCGTCGCCCGCGCTCCCCGTCCGCACCCCCGAACCCCGCCCCACCGGCACCGGCCAACTCCACCTCGGCAAAGCCCTGCGCCCCCTGCGCCAGCGCTTCCCCGACCGCCGACGCCCCGAACTCGACCTCGTCCGCACGGTCGCCGCCATCGCCGACACCGGCATCCCCGAGACCGTCACCCGCCCCGCCCGCACCCGCTGGCTCTCCCTCGCCCTCGTCATCGACGACGGCGTGTCCATGGTGCTGTGGCAGCGGCTCGCCGCCGACGTCCGGCGCCTGATGGAACGCGCGGGCGCCTTCCGCGACGTACGCGTCCACGGCCTCGACACGCGCGCCGCCGTCCCCGTCCTGCGCACCAGCCCCTACCGACGGGGGCGCGACCTCTCGCCCAGGGCCCTGTGCGATCCGAGCGGGAACACGCTCGTCCTCGTCATCAGCGACGGGGTCGGTCCGGCCTGGCGCGACGGCGGGATGCGCGCGGTGCTGGACCGGTGGGGGCGCTGCGGGCCCGTCGCGATCGTCCACGCGCTGCCGGTACGGCTCTGGGCGGGTACGGGGATCGACGTGCGGCGCGCGCGGATCACCACGCAGCGGCGCGGCGGCCCCACCCACACCTGGCAGGCGGCCGACCCCGATCTCCCGCTCGACCTCGCCCACTTCGACCCCGTCCCCGTGCCCGTCCTCACCCCGACCCCGCAGGCCGTCGGCGCGTGGGCCCGCCTCCTCGCATCGCCGGGCGGCACGGCACTCCTCCCGCTGTGGGAGGGGCGAACCGACCTCGCGCGTACGGTGGCCGAGGCGCCGGAGGGCGACGCCGTCCTGCGGTTCCGGGAGGCCGCCTCCGCCGAGGCGTACCGGCTCGCCGCGCATGTCGCGGCGGTCGCCCCCGTCACGCCGCCCGTGATGCGGCTGGTGCAGACGGCGCTGGGAGAGCCCGTGGACGCCGGGCACCTCATGGAGGTGTTCCTCGGCGGGCTCATGCACGAGGTCGACACCTCCGAACGGCTCCCGCAGCACCGGCGGTTCGACTTCACGGGCGAGGCCCGGCGGGCCCTGCTCAGCGCGGTGTCCGCGGGGGAGCTGCTGCGGACGGCCGACGCGGTGGCCCGGGACATCGAGGCCGCGGTGGGTCGGTCGCCGGTGTTCCCGGCGTGGGTCGGGCATCCGGACGGGACGGCCGTCGTCGACGGCACGGGGCGGTCGTTCGGGTGGCTGCGGGAGCAACTCCTCGTGCGGCTCGGGGTGTCGGGCGGGGAGGCGGAGCCCGCGCCGCCGGGGTGGAGCGCCCTGACGCCGGACGACCCTCAACGGCTGGGCCGGTTCCGGCTGTTGTGGCGCAGCGAGCGGGGCTGGCCGCACATCAGGATGTACCTGGCGCAGGGGCGGGACGGCGAACTCGTCACCGTACGGGCGCCCGTGTCGCTGTACGCCGATGATCCGGTGGCCGCGGTGGAGCTGGTCCGGACGGAGGCGGAGTGCCTGCGCAGGATGGAGGGCCCCCACGCGCCCGCCCTGGTGGCTGTACAGGCCGACGGCGGCGAACTCCCTTGGATCGCCTCGGAGTTGATCGAACGCGAGGGCAAGCCCGCGCCCAACCTGCGCGACGTCCTCTCCGCTCACGGGGGAGTGGTCCCGCGGGACGTCTTCCTGCGGATCGGCTTGGATCTCTCCCGGGCCCTCGTCCACGCCCACCAACTCGGCCTCGTCCACGGCTCCGTCGCACCCAGGGCGGTTCTCCAGGCCGATGACGGTGTCCGGCTGATCGGGTGGATGACCGCGACCGTCGACGGGGCCGACAGCCCGCACCGAGACCTACTGCCCCTCACCGAAACCTACTTGGGCGGGGGAGAGGTGTCGCCCGAGAGCGATGTGTACGCCGCCGGCGCGCTGCTCCTGGCACTGCTCGCCGGGAAGTGGGAGCACCCGAGGGCGGGCCTGGACTCCCGCATCGATCCCGGGCTGGTCGTGACACTCCGGCACTGCCTGGAGGGCGATCCTGCGGGCAGACCCTCAGCGAGGGAGTTGGTGGACGCGTTCGCCTACGCGCTGTATGCGTCGAGGGAGACGGAGGTTCTTGACCGCCTGTTCGACGATATCCGGCGGCTGGAGCCCTTGGCCCGGCAGGACCTGATGAGCCACGGACCGATCCTCGCGGGGCACCTGATGACGTTCTCGAACCACCTCGCGAACCAGGGGCGGCACGAGGAGGCGCTGGCCCAGGCGGAGGAGGCCGTGCGTGTCTGGCGGGAGTTGGCCACGAGGTCTCCGCTGGGGCATGCCGGCGGGCTGGCCGCAGCCCTGAGCAACCTGTCCGTGCGTCTCGGTGAGTTGGGCCGTACCCAGGAGAGTCTTGACGCTGTCTCCGAGGCGAGCGTGGTGTGCGAGTCGCGGGGTTCCGCTTCCGACTTCGCGAAGATCCTGAACAACCTGTCGAACTGCCTCGCGGCAGCGGGCCGCAGAGAGGACGCCCTCGCAGTGGCCGAGGAAGCGGTTCAGTCCGAGAGCGGCGAAGACCTCGCCAGGGCGTACACGACCCTCGGCAACCGGCTGAGCGAACTGGGCCGCAGGGAAGAGGCGTTGGAGGCCTTCCTGGCAGCCGTACGCATCCACGACGGCCACGCCACGCCGGACCACGCCACGACCCTCAACAACCTCGCCGCCCTGTACGCCGCCCTCGGCCGCCGCGACGACGCCCTCCGCACGCTCGATGCGAGCGCCGCCCTCCAAGCGAGGCTCGAAGCCGACCCCAGGAACGCCCTCCCCGAGATCCGCGCACAATCCGTCCGCATCCGCAGCTGGATCACCGGATGATTCCGCAGCGCCGAGGTGTTGCCTGAACAGACCGAGCGTTCTCACGATCCCCCCGAAGGGCCCCGAACCATGGCAGCAGAACTCTCCGACGCGCTGAAGCGACACCTCGACGACACCAAGGTCTTCGCCACGGTCGCCACCCTCTCGGCCACCGGCCACCCCCACCTGACCGTCGTCTGGATCAAACGGGACGGCGACGACCTCGTCTTCTCCACGACCGTCGACCGCGCCCAGGGCAAGAACCTGGCCCGGGACCCCCGGGTCACGATCATGATCAACCCTCCGGAGAACCCGTACACCTACGCGGAGATCCGGGGCACCGCCACCCTGACCCCGGACCTGGACCGAGACCTCCCCAACGAGCTCTCCCTCAAATACACCGGCCAGGACTACGCCACGTTCAACCCGGCGTCGAAGCAGGACGGCGACCGCGTCATCGTCCGCGTGACCCCGACCAGGATCACCGGCCGCTTCTGACCCAACCGGCTCAGGAGACCTTACGGACGGCGGTGTCCTCGGACTCCAGCCGCCGTCCGTCCGCCGAGCGAACCTCCAGCGGACGCAGCGGCTGGTCGTGCCGCCTGTCCAGCAACTCCGAGTGCGGCTCCCCGGGTTCGAAGAAGTACTCCTCGCCCCACTGCCGCAGAGCCACGATCACGGGAAACAGCGCCCTCCCCTTGGGTGTCAGGACGTACTCCCGATACGCGCTCCCGTCCGACGCCGGCACGGTTTCGAGCACCCCGCCCGCGACGAGCCCGCGCAGCCGGGCGGTGAGGATGTTCTTCGCCACCCCGAGACTCCGCTGAAACTCCCCGAAGCGCCGACTGCCGTCGAAGGCGTCGCGAATGATCAGCAGCGACCACCAGTCGCCGATCGCGTCGACAGAGCGGGCGACGGGGCAGTCGCTGTCGTCGAACCGAGTCCTGGTGACCATGTCGTCCCTCGCCCTCCATGTGGTTGCAACATGCTACCAGTGCTGGTTATCGTCCCCTCTGGTTGCAAGGTGAAACCGAACTCTGGGGGTTGGATGGCCGTCGAGAAACGCTCCTTCGTGCTGTCCCGCCGCGTCGTCCTGCTGTTCGCCGTTGCCTGCGGAGCCTGCGTCGCCAACGTCTACTTCTCGCAGCCGCTGCTGGTGACCATGGGCGGCGAACTCGCCATGAGCCCGGGGCTGATCGGGAGCGTCGTGAGCCTCACGCATGTCGGGTACGCGCTCGGGCTGTTCTTTCTCGTGCCGCTGGGGGACGTGACCGACCGGCGGCGGCTGGTCGTGGGGCAACTGGCGTTGCTCGTCGTAGCGTTGGGGGTCGTGGCCACGGCGCGTACGGCGGTGGTCCTGCTCGTCGGCATGGCCGTGACGGGGCTGCTCGCCGTGGTGACACAGACGCTGGTGGCCTTCGCGGCGTCGCTGGCTCCCGCCGAGGGGCGTGGCCGGGTCGTCGGGCTGGTCACCGGTGGAGTGGTCGTGGGGATTCTGCTGGCCCGGACGGTGTCCGGCGTCATGGCCGATCTCGCGGGGTGGCGGTCCGTCTACGCCGTTTCGGCGGGGTGCGTCGCGGTGCTCGCCCTGGTGCTGTACCGGGTACTGCCCGGCGGCGGTGACCAGCCGGCCCTGCCGTACGGACAGCTTCTGCGCTCCACGGTGTCCCTGTTCGCGCGGGAACGGCTGCTGCGGGTGCGCGCGTTGTACGGGCTGCTGGTCTTCGCCGCCTTCAGCACCCTGTGGAGCAGCGTCGCCCTCCCGCTCGGCTCCCTGCCCCACAGCGCGGTCGGGGCGCTGGGGCTGGTCGGGGTCGTGGGCGCGCTGGCGGCCGGGGTCGCGGGGCGGCTGAACGATCGCGGGCTGTCCCGCCGGACCACGGGCCTCGCGCTGGCCCTGCTCGTCGTCTCGTGGCTGCCGCTGGCCTTCACCCGAAGTTCCCTGTGGGCCTTGGCCGTTGGGATCGTACTGCTCGATCTCGCCGTACAGGCGGTGCACGTCACCAATCAGACGCTGATCCACGCGGCGCACCCGGACGCGGGCAGCCGCGTGATCGGCGGATACATGGTCTTCTACTCGATCGGCAGCGGCACCGGCGCCCTCGCCGCGACCTCGTTGTACGCGGCCGGAGGCTGGGGCGCCGTCTGCCTGCTGGGGGCGGTGCTCAGCGGTCTCGGGCTCGCGGTGTGGGCGTGGGACCGCCCGCCCCGGCATGCGCAAGAGGCCGCCGGCTCCGCCCTACGCGACGTCCGGCCGTGTCATCAGCGGTGACCGCACGTGCAGCTCCAGGCTGGGACCGGTGAGCGGCGTGGTGCTCCACAGGGCCGTCGCGACCCCCGTGCCGGTGTCGACGGTCAGACGGACACGGTGCGGTGTGGTGACGACGTACAGGTCGGCCACGAACAGCGGTCCCTGCCACGCTCCGGCCGCGACGACGGGGCGGCCCAGCGGGGAACTCTCGCGCCAGGTGCCGTGACCCACTTCGACGGTGAGCAGCGGCTCGACGCGTACGAGCCAGCCGTCGTCGCCGGGGTCGACGGTGACCGTCGTGCCGTCGGGGAGGGCCGAGCCCTCGGCGGAGGCGTCGAGGGTCGCGGTGACCGGATGACGGAGGCCGGCCGAGCCCGGTACCGGTGGCAGCGACAGGCTGCGCAGGCGGTCGGCGAGGGGGCCGTCGTCCTGGGCGGTCGGTCCATGGGCCAGGCCGGGGAGGAGGCACTCCCACAGGGCGTCGAAGATGTCCTGGGTCTCCGCCTGGGCGGTGATGGCGATCACCAGGTCGTGCGACGGGACCACCACGCACTGCTGGCCGAACGCGCCGTGCCCGTGGTAGCCGTGCCGGGACATCCAGAACTGGTAGCCGTAGCCGCAGGTGAAGTCGGCGTTGTCCGTCCCGTCCTCGGCCGGCGGGGTGTCGACATGACGGGCGGTCGCGAGGGCCACCCACTCGCGCGGGACGAGTTGCTCGCCGCCCCACCTGCCTTCGCGCAGCAGCAGCTCACCGAAGGCGGCGACCGCCTCGGTCGTCAGGTGGAGTCCGTGGAAGCCGAAGGCGGCACCGTCGGCCACCCGGTCCCACTCGGCGTGGTCGATGCCCATCGGCTTGAGGAGGCGCTCGTCGAGGAACTCCGGAAGGCCGAGGCCCGTGACGCGTTCCACCATCCGGGCCAGGACGAAGGTGGTCGCGTTGTCGTACGTGTGCCGCGTTCCCACGGCGGCGAACGGCAGGCGCAGGAAGCCCCTCACCAGGTCGCCCGGCTCCAGCTCCCACGCCTCGGCCAGGCTGTCCACGGGATACCCGGCCGTCATCGACAGCAGGTGGTGGACGGTGATCCGGCTGCCCTGCTCCGAGACGTCGTCCGGGACGTGGTCGGGCAGCACGTCCACCACACGGTCGTCCAGCGCGAGCAGCCCGTCGGAGATCGCGAGCCCCACCGCGATCGACGTGAACGACTTCGTCAGCGAGTAGAGCAGATGCGGACGGTCCGCCGAGTACGGCGCCCACCAGCCCTCGGCGACGACATGACCCCGGTGGACGACCATGATCGAGTGACACTCGACGGACCGCGCCGCGAGCTGGTCGAGCAGCAGGGAGAGCGAACGGGACGAGATCCCGGACGCGGCCGGTGCCGACCGGGGGAGGAGGGGACGCCGAAGAGACATACCGGCTTTCTATCGAATCGACGGGGCCCAGCTCGACCGGGTTTCCGGCGCGCGGGCTCACTGCTTCCTGACAGTGACGTCGGCGTAGCCCTCGCCGGGCTCCGCCGGGCGGGCCCAAGGGCGGGGAACGAGGGTGTGGAGGCGCCCATGGAGAAGGGCATGGCGGGGAAGACGGACGCCGAACTCGGCCGCGAGGGACTCCAGCACGCGCCGTTCGGCCACGCGCCAGTCGCCCAGGGGGCCGGGGTCCAGGGACGGCGGTATCGCACCCGTACGCCGAACCTCGCCGCCCCGGACCGTGAACGCGTACCGCTCCGCACCGTCCTCCGCCACGGAGAGGTGGAACAGGGCGCTGCCGTCGGACTCGCGCCAGACGGCGACGGCACGGGTACCGAGGGAGGCCGCCGGAGCCGGGGAGACGAAGCGGGGTTCGTAGAAACGATGGTGCGGAGCGGCCTCGAAGGCGAAGCTCCAGTCCGGGCCGGCACGTCCGACGGAGAAGCGGGATGCGTCGAGGTGGGCCTCCCCGTACGTCGCCGGCTTGCCGAGATCGGCACCGCCGATCCGCGCGGGCAGCTCCGTGGGCTCGACCCCCTCGACCAGGATCAGCCGGTACGACGACAGCCGGTCACCGGAGTCCGGGTCCATCAGCCAGGACAGGCCCGGCGGATCGAGGTCGGGCGTGGGGAGCGGAACCTCGCCGGTCTCGCCCGCCCTGGGCGTGGCCAGGAGTTCCCGGCACCGCTCCGGCGTGCACACCGGGCCGAGGACCGGGTCGGCGAGCAGCCCCAGCGGCGCGAGGAGATCAGGACCGGCGGGCCGCCACTCGGGGAGCGCCGCGCGCAGGATGCGCCAGGCCGCGTCCGTGTCGCCCCAACGGGCCGACTCGCGAGCCGCCTCGACGGCCTCGCCGAAGACACCGGATGCCGAGTAGCCGTACGTGTCGAGGAAGCCGGCGTCGGCTTCCCGGTGCCGCAGGCGGAGTCGCTCGGCGGCGAGCACGGGCCGGACCTCCGGCTGGTACAGGGGATCGGTGGCCAGCGCGCCGAACGACACCGTGGAGGGCTTCCCCGACAGGTACGTGAGCTGGTCGCGCAGCTCCGTCGCCCTCGGCCTGCCGTACGCGTGCGCCTCGTCGAGCGCCGCCAGCGCCTCCTCGTACCGCCCGCGCAGAGCGTCGACCCGTGCCCCCGCGACCGCCGCGTCCTGCGCCAGAGTCGTCGCGTTGACGAACTCCGGACCCGAGGAGCGCGCGGTCATGCTGTGGAACTGCCGGTACATCGCCTCCATGAACCCCGCGAAGGACCCGTACCGCACCGGCCCGTCGCCTCGCCAACTCGCGTAGTCGTAGCAGGCCCACTCCCCGTCCGAGCCGACGTCGCCGGGGTCCAGCAGCACGTTCGTGAGGTCCGACTCGGCCTCCAGCTGGAGCGCCCGCCCCCACATCCCGGCCTCCAGCACCTCTTGCGGTGTGGACCACTCGTCCAGCTCGCCCCGGTAGATCTCGCCCAGCCCCGCGTCGTCGGAGTACGGCCCCACCTCGTCGACCCCGGCGAGCCGCCACACGAAACGCCCCGCGTGCAGCCACCCGTCACTCACCGCGAGGAAGTCACGGTACGACGGCGGCAACCGGCACCCGAGCCGCTCCTCCAGCGTGGAGATCCGCTCCTCGGAGGCCCCCGCGAACCCCAGCCACCGCGCGTCCCGCTGCGGCGACGGCTCATCGGAGGCGTCGGCCCACTCCTCGCTCCACCGAGCGAGAAAGGGACGCCAGTCGTAGTTCCTCATATCCGCATGGTGACAGCCACCACTGACAACGCCCCCTGACCAGGCATCACGGCAACAACCGGGGCACCACCCGCACGTACACCACCATCCCCACCACCTCCACCAGCGTCTGCGTCACCACGACCACCCCCGCCACCGCCAGCCCCTCCGGCAGAGCCAACGCCAGCGGCAGCACGACCAGGGAGTTCCGTGTCGCCCCCGTGAACACGATCGCCCGCCCGTCCCGCGCCCCCAGCCGGAACAGCCGTACGACACCCAGCGCCGCGAACGGCATCACGGCCAGGAAGACGACGTAGAACGGCACGACACGCGCGACGTCACCGAGCCGCCCCGACCCGTCGTCGAGCTTGGGCACCTGCGAGGCGACGACGGTGAGCAGGACGGCGACCATCAGCGGCACCATCGTCGTCCCCGCACCGTCGGTGAAGCGGCGGCCCGACAGGCGCCGCGCGGCCCACGCCTGGGTGAGCCAGGCCAGCGCCAGGGGGACGACGATCAGCACCGCGAACGCCTCAAGGAAGGGACCGGCGTCGACGACGTCCGCGAGATCCGGACCCATGAAGAGGAACAGGTACCCCGGCAGCAGCACCATCTGCGCGAGAAGCAGCAACGGCGTGGCCGCGAGGAGCCGTTCACCGCTCCCGCCCGCCAGCCCGCTGAAGACGATGACGTAGTCGACGCAAGGGGCGAGCAGCACGAGCAGGACACCGAGCCGGACAGCCCGGTCGCCGGGAAGGAAGGCGACCATCGCGGCGACGACCAGCGGTACGACGACGAAGTTCACCACCAGCGCCGCCCCCAGGAACCGGCCCGCCCGCGCGGAGCGGACCAGTTCGGCGGCGGGCACCTGGAGGAACGTCACGTACAGGAGCGCGGCCAGCGCAGGGTTGATCGCGTGCTCCAGTCCGGGACCCGTGCCGGGCGCCGCCCGGCCGACGACGGCGCCGACGGCCAGCGCACCGACGTACAGGGCGACCTGGTGACGTTCCATTCCGGTGACCAGGGCGGAAGGGGAGGGCAACGGGGAGTGCTCCTGAGGGTGGGCGGACCCTCCGACCGTACCCCCTCAGTCGTGTTCGATCGCCACCCGAGGCAGCACCCGCGCCAGCCTCTCCGGCAGCCACCAGGCCCGCCGCCCCAGCAGCTGCATCACCGCCGGAAGAATCAGACACCGAATGACCACCGCGTCGACGAACACCGCCACAGCCAGCCCGAACCCGAACTGCGTCAGCATCCGGTTCCCGCTGAACATGAACGCCCCGAACACCACGATCATGATCGCGGCGGCTGCCGTCACGACCTGCCCGGTGGTGGCCAGCCCGTGCCGTACGGCCTGCGCGGCGTCCTTCCCGCGCTCCCACTCCTCGTGCATCCGGGAGAGCAGGAACACCTCGTAGTCCATGGACAGCCCGAAGACGATCGCGAAGATCATGACGGGTACGTACGCCTCGATCGGCCCCTTCTCCGCGCCGAGGGCGCCGTTCTGGAAGACGAGGGTCATCACCCCCATGGCGACGCCGACGCTGAGGAGGTTGAGGACGGCGGCCTTGAGCGGGATGAGCAGGGAGCGGAACACGAGGAGCAGCAGGAGCATCGACAGGCCGACGACCAGTGCGACGAACGCGGGCAGCCGGTCGGCGACGGCGGTGGAGAAGTCCTCGGTCGCGGCGGTGCTGCCGCCGACGAGGAACCGCGCGTCGGTCTCCCGCGCCAGCGACGGCAGGACGTCGTCGCGCAGCCGGTCGACGAGGCCGCTCGTCGCGGCGGCCTGCGGCGCGGAGTCGGGGAAGACGATGATCGTCGACAGCCCGTCGCCGGACGACTGCGGCGGCAGCGCGGCGGCGACGCCCTCGGTCTGCGCCAGCGTCGTACGCGCCCGCCCGGCGGCGGTGGCGTCGCCCTCGGCGACCACGATCAGCGGCCCGTTGAAGCCGGGCCCGAAGCCCTTGCCGAGCAGGTCGTAGGCCTGGCGGCTGGTCGTGGACGGGCTGTCGGTGCCCGCGTCCGCGAAACCGAGGCGCATGTCGAGCGCGGGCAGCGAGAGCGCCGCGAGGAGCGCGGTCGGCACGAGGGCGGCCACCCAGGCGCGCCGCTGGACGGCGCCGGTCCAGCGGCTCCAGCGGTCACCGGCGGGCTTCTTCGCCGTACGGCGCCGTACCTGCTTCTCGATCCTCGCGCCGAACAGCCCGAGCAGCGCCGGGAGCAGGGTGAGCGAGGCGACCATCGTGAGCAGGACGGTCAGCGCGACCGCCACGGCCACGCCCTGGAGCGAGCCGAGGCCCAGGACGACGAGCCCGAGGAGCGCGACGATGACCGTGCACCCGGCGAAGAACACCGTGCGCCCGGCGGTGTCGATCGCCTTGACGGTCGCCGGCTCGCGGCCCTGCCCGGCGGCCAGTTCGCCCCGGAACCGCGAGAACACCAGGAGCGCGTAGTCGATCCCGACGCCGAGGCCGACCAGCATCATCAGCGGCGCGGTGAAGTCGGCGATCGTCGCGACGCGCGAGGCGAGGATGATCAGCCCGAGCGTCGTACCGACCGCGAACAGGGCGATCGCGACCGGCAGGACGGCGGCGAAGAGCGAGCCGAAGAGCAGGACGAGGATCACCAGCGCGGCCATGATCCCGATGCCCTCGGCGGCGCCGCCCTCCTGCTCCTGCGCGGTGCGCACCGCGTCGCCCGCCAGCTCGACGCGCAGCCCGTCGCCGTCGGCCTGCTGCGCGGTGTCGATGATCGCGCGGGTGTCGTCGACGGGGATGTCCTCGGCCTGCTTGTCCAGCGCGACCGTCGCGTACGCGATCGTGCCGTCCTTCGACACGGCCCCGGCGTCGTCGAAAGGGCTGACGACCCCGACGACGTGCGGCTTCCCGCCGACCTCGGCGAGCATCGACTCGACCCGCGCGCGGGCCCCGGCGACGCCGTCCTTCGCCTCGACGACGATCGTCACCGACGTGCCCGCCTGCGACGGCGCCCGCTCCTGAAGCAGGTCCAGCGCCTTCTGCGACTCCGTGCCCGGCAGGCTGAAGTCGTTGCGGTACGCGTCACCGACCGCCTGCGACCCCAGGCTCACCGCCACCAGCACGACGACCCACCCCACGAGGGCCCACCACCGCCGCCGGTACGACACCTGCGCGAGCCGCTCGAAGACGCTCGGCCTCCCCGGCCCGTCCGCCGTCTCGGTACGACTCTGCTCGGGCGCTGCCATCAGCCCGACCTCCCCTGCACTCAACACGCCAATAGATAGAACGCCTACATGTAGACACTCAACGCTAACACGTCATGTAGATTGTCTACGTGATGTCAGAAGCGCTACGGGGTCATCTGGACGCGCTGATCCTCGCGGTCCTCGAAAAAGAGCCCCTCCACGGATACGCCGTGATGGAGGCCCTCCAGGTGAGCAGCGGAGGCGCCCTCGACCTGCCCACCGGCTCCCTCTACCCCGCCCTGCGCAGACTCGAGCGCGCCGGGCTCGTGGAGAGCGAGTGGAGCACCGTCGGCGGACGCCGCAGGCGGACGTACCAGCTCACGGCGACGGGGAACCGGGCACTGGCCAAGGAACGCACCCAGTGGCGGGACTTCTCGACGATGGTCGAAGGCATTCTGCGGCCGGGTACGGCCTGAGGTAGCCCTCCGAGGGCGGACCGTCAGGCGGCCCTGAGGCAGCGGCGGCCCGCGACGGCGACGGTCGACAGGGGGAGGCCGAGCAGCAGGGCCGTCGTCGGCAGTCCCGTCACGCCCAGGAGCGAGTGCCCGGCCGGGTTGTAGACCGTCAGCAGCCCCCCCAGCAGGGCGAAGACACCGCAGACCGCGAACGCGAAGAACCCGGCCGCCCGCACCAGCCGCCGCGACGCGCTCAACCCGTGCGCCCCGGTCGCGACCACGATCGTCAGCGCCAGCGCTATCGACCCGCCCCCAGCCCAACTCACCACCGAATCGGCCAGGTTGTACACCGAACCGGCATGGTCCTTCGAGTTCTGCCCGGTCAGGCTGAGCAGCCACCACACCACCGGCTGAGCCAGCAGCACCCCGCAGATCAGCAGCGCCGTACGCCGGCCCTGGGCCAGCGCCAACTCCGTCTGGAACTCCGGCGCGATCCGCTCCACGGGCCCGAAGTCGGCCACCGCGCACGCCTCCGCGCACGCCCGGTCCAGGCCGCTCTCCTCGTACGCCTCGGCCGCGTCGGCCAAGCCGTCACGCGCCTCCGCGAGCATGTCCGCCTTGACCGCCCGCGGACCGCGCAACGCCCTGTCCAACTCGGCGACGTAGTGCTCGATCACCCGGAAACTCCCTGCCGCATGCGGTTCTCCACCAGCATAGGGACGCCCATCCACCGGAAGATCGGGGAAGACCCTGAGACAACCCTGATCCCAGGACGCGTCGCTCACCCCGCAGCCCGCACCGACTCCGTGATCGCCCGCCGTGATCGTCTCCTCCCGGTCCGGCATGAGCCGTACGGCACCCGGAGCGTCGTCAGGGACGGGCACAGGTCCGTCGCGCAGTGGACGCCGTCGAAGCCGACCACCGACACGTCACGCGGGACGCGCCGCCCCGCTCCCCGCAGCGCGGCCGTCGCACCGGCGACGATCGCGTCCGTACACGCCGGACATGGCGGTGAAGCCGACGCCCCCGCCCAGGGCGTCGTGGACCCGGCGGTGACCGGAGGCGCGGGTGTACGTGCCGGGGATGTCCAGGGCCGGGGCGCGGTCGATTACGCCGGAGCGCCCCGACGCAGCCGCGCTCACGGCTCTCCGGTCCCGCCTGGTTCGACGACCTCACCCTCACTGCCCCCGCCGGTGCGCCGGACCGTGTACGCCGACATGCTCAAATCCAGCCGCGGCCACTGGCGCCGGCACTTCCCGCACTACAGCAACTGGGCCCTCCCCGAGGTGAAGGCCCCCGACCCCTTCGTCTCGCTGCGCTTCCGCTCCCGGCAGGTCACGCCGGTCGACCAGCGCTCGGCGACCATCCGGGGACGACCGGCGAGACGCTCACCGCGCCCGACTGGATCCTGCGGGACTACGCGATCAACGACCCCGGCGCGCCACGAGTTCGGCCCGGCACGGACCCGGCCACCGGCAGGATGATCGGAGCCGGTCAGCACCCCCGCAGCACCCTCGTACTCCACAGGAGTTGACACACGATGACCACCCGGCTCTTCTCCACCACCCTCGGACCCGCCGACGCCCCCACCGTGCTGCTCGTGCACGGCTGGGGCGGCGACGGGCGTGAATGGTCCTACCACGCCGAGGAGTTGGCGCAGCGGTACCGGGTGATCGTCCCCGACCTGCGCGGTCATGGCCGCTCCCCGGTCCCGGCGACGGGCAACACGCCCGCGCCCATGGCGGACGACCTGGCCGCCCTCCTCGGCGACACCCCCGTGACCGCCGTCGGCCACTCCATGGGCGTCCAGGTCGTCAACCTCCTCGCCGTCCACCACCCCCACCTCGTCCACTCGGTCGTCGCCCTCGACCCGGCGCACGGCGCGACGGGCGCCGAAGTCGACGGCATCCCGGCGAGGTTGGCGACGTACGAATCCCAAGGCGCCCGCGCCGCAGCCGAGTTCGTCGCGGGCGCCTTCTCCCCGCAGGCCCCGCCCGGCCTGCGCACCGCCCACATCCGTACGGTCCTCGGCACCCCGGACCATGTCATCTCCCAGGCGTACGCGGGGATGTACGTCGACCCCGACGCGATCGGCGTGCGCCCGCTGACCGAGGCGTTCCTCCGCCTGCGCACACAACCGGCGTTGACGGTCTGGACGTCGGCGGAGGCCGCGACCTGGGAAGAGGGAACCCGGAGCTCGCGGGTCGAGCACTGGCCCGGGGTTGGGCATTATGTGCACGAGGAGCAGCCGGAGCGGACGGTACGGCTGATCGCCGACTGGATGTCTGGGGGCTCGAACCCCGGCTCCCCGTAAAGGGGTTGGTCAGCGGGGAACAGGTGAGTACGGCTACTCATGCCGACCCGTGCCACGCCGGGGACGATGAATAAAAGTCGGCGTGAGCGGGGGAGTTCGAGGGCATGGGCAGAGTCCTGGGGGCGGTGGCGGCGGTCGTCGCGGCGGTGGCGGCGCTGGTCTTCGCCTATGCGGCGGGAGCGCCGAGTGTGGTCGTGTTCGCCGTCGGTGCGGGCGTGCTGAGTCTGCTGTGGCTGACGATCCTGCTGACCCTGCCGTGGAACCTGTACTTCCGCGCCCACACCGTCCTGGCCGAGATCGCCGTCAGCCGGGAGAAGGGCATCGAGGTGTCCCCGGCGCGCGACGCGGAAGCCACTCGCATCGCCCGCATGATGCTGCGTACGGCCGTCGCCGGTCACCTCCTGACGGCGGTGGTCGTCCTCGCGGTCACCTGGGCGACCGGTGGCTTCACCGGGTACTGGTTCGCCGGATTCTTCCTGCTCAGCACCCTCTTCCGGCCCGCCGGCGCCTACTTCGGCCAGCTTCGGCGCTGCCTGCGGACCCTCCTCAAGGAGGTCACCCACCCCCGCGACGACGTCGTCGACCTCCGCGCCCGCCACGCCCGCACCGAGGCCGCGCACAAGGTCCTGGAGGAGAAGGCCGAGGAACAGTACCGGTCCCTCGCCGAACTGCGGCGCACGGTCGACGCGTTGACGATGGTCACCTACGAACGCGCCGAGGACACCGACCGCCGGCTCACCGCACTGGGGCGGGAGTTCGAGTCCACGGTGAACCGGCTCACCGACAACAAGGAGATCATCGCGGGGGTGAAGGCGTTCCTGCGGCTGCTGCGAGCGCCGGATGTGACGGAGGGGTGAGCACGCGCCCTCGACCACAGATGGCCGATTGCGGACGCCCCGACGACTAGTCTCCTCGGCGAACCGAATAGTAGGCCAGACAACGGTGTTCACCTGGGCCTGCCCCTGCATGCGCAGTTCCGCCTCGAACGGTGCCTGACGAACCGCCTCGACACCAACGACAACACCCTCTCCGCGAGCAAGGCCACGGCAAACCCTGACATCGTCCAGGACGGCGACCTCGCCCTGGGCCGCCCGTCCCGTCCCTTTGACCTTCCCGCAGGCCGAGGCCCACCTCACTGGACACCCTCCCGCTGGCGCGGGGGCGAACCGCGCGAGCGGGAGGAGGCCGACCGGGCCGCGAAGTGCTTTCCGCAGGCGTGGGGGAGAACCGGCGGAGTGGAAGGACGGCCCGGAGCACGGGCAGTGCTTCCCGTAGACGCGGGGTTAGTGCCTGTCTGACAATTCTCGTTGGGTCAGCGAGCGCCCGTCTGGCAGGCAGCCCGGGGGTGCGTCAACCACCCGGTGGACATTGCCGGCCAGGACCTACGAGCGGCGGGCCAGCAGGTAGGCGTCGAGGAAGCCCCGTTCAGAGGCCGGATCGTGGAGCAGCCGGGCGAAGGGAACAAGCCCGGCATCGTCCAGTAGTTCGGTGAGACGGTCCGCCGGCCAGCTGTAGGCCGGCGCCACTTTGTGGTCGAACTGGACTGGCTCCGGTCCGTCGGTCCCGAAGAAGGAGACCAGGAGCAGGCCACCCGGCGCCAGTACGCGTCCCTGCTCAGCGATCAGTTCCGGCAGTTCTGCCGGAGGGGTGTGGATCATCGAGTAGTGGGCCAGTATGCCGCCGAGTGCGCCGTCCTCGATCGGCAGGGACTCCATCCGCGCTTCCTGGAAGCGCAGTATCGGATGGGCCCGTCGGGCGTGATCGACCATGCCAGGGGAGAGGTCAAGTCCGAAGGCGTCCAGGCCCAGTTCGTGCAGCATGGCCGTCAGGTGTCCGGGCCCGCACCCAACGTCCGCTGTTCGTAGGTTGCCGGTCGCGCGGACCAGTTCGGCGAAGGTGCCGATCATGGCCCGGGCGAACGGCTGTGTCTCCAGTCTGTTCGCGAACAGTGATGCGTACAGCTCGACGACTCCGTCGTAGGCCGCCATGGTTTTGTCCTGATGATTCGCCACAGGCGGGACTCTATAACCGGTCTGAATAATTGATCTTGTGGCAGGTCGAGGTGAGATGGCGGACATGGTGTGGGAGCGGATTGAGCCCTTGTTGCCGCGGGCGGGTGGGCGTGGCCGTCCGTGGCGTGATCACCGGCAGGTGGTCAATGGTGTGCTGTGGCGGCTGCGGACCGGGGCCCCTTGGCGCGACCTGCCCGAGAGGTATGGTCCGTGACAGACCGTCTATGAGCGGTTCGCCCGCTGGGAGGCGGACGGCACCTGGGCAAGGCTGTTGGAGCACGTCCAGGTCCGTGACGACGCGGTGGGCGGAGTGGAGTGGAGTGTCGCCGTCGACTCCACAATCAACCGGGCCCATCAGCACGCAGCTGGCGCCCGAAAAAAGGGGCCGCCGACGGGGACGAACTGGAAGACCCGGGCCGCTCACAGGCGCGCCAGGCCCTCGGCCGGTCCCGGGGCGGGCTGACCACCAAGGTCCGCCTCGCCGTCGATGGCCGCGGCCTCCCGCTGTCCATCGTGCTCACGCCCGGCAACGCCCACGACGCCACCGTCTTCGCCCGGGTCCTCGACAGCATCCGCATCCCGCGCATCGTTGCGGGCCGGCCTCGCACGACACCGGCGCGGGTGCTGGGTGACAAAGCGTATTCCAGCCGAGCGATCCGCCACCTGCTGCGACGCCGGGGCATCGCTGCCACGATCCCCGAACGCCGCGACCAAGTGGCCAATCGGCGGCGACGCGGCAGTCTCGGCGGCCGCCCACCCGCCTTCGGCAAGGAGATCTACCGCGCCCGCAACGTAGTCGAACGATGCTTCGCCCGCCTCAAGCAGTTCCGTGCGATCGCGACCAGGTTCGACAAACTTGCCGCCCGTTACCGGGCCGGAGTCGTTCTGGCCTCGCTGATTCTCTGGCTTCGCGAAGCAACCAGGTGATCGTTTGTCAGACACGCCTTAGGGCCTGTCCGATGGGTCGAGTGACGCTCCCGCTGGAGACTCGTTCCGAGAGTCATGGGGCAGGGAGGTCTTTCGGATGAGGAGTGGGCTCGGCTGGAGCCGCACTTGCCGACGAATCGCGGACGGGGTGGACGCTGGCAATGCCACCGCCGTGTGATCAACGGGATTCTGTTCCGGCAGTGGACCGGCCTCCCCTGGCGGGAGCTGCCTCCCTGCTTCGGTAGTTGGAAGACGGTCCACGACCGTCATCGAAGATGGTCGGCGGACGGCACGTGGGAGAGAATCCTGCGAGCCGTCCAGGCCGACGCCGACGCCGAGGGCCGGATCGACTGGAGCAGGGCCAGCGTCGATTCCACGACCTGCCGCGCTCATCAGCACGCGGCCGGCGCCTCCACCCGCGCCCCGAAGATCCCGGGTCGACGCAGGACCCCGGCACGTCACCGCTCCGATGAGGCCCTGGAACGCTCGCGAGGCGGACTGACAAGCAAGATTCACCTTGCCGGGGAAGGCGGGTGCCGCCCGCTCGGATTCCTCATCACGCCCGGCCATTGGGGCGACGCACCGCAGATGATTCCCGTCCTGGAAGAGATCCGCGTGCCCCGGCAGGCTGGTGGACGACCGCGCACCCGGCCCGACCATGTCAGTGGCGATAAGGCGTACTCGTCACGCCACAACCGGCGTCACCTGCACAGACGCCAGATCAAGCACACGATCCCCGAGCCAAGAGACCAGCGGGCCAACCGCCAGCGCCGCGGTAGCCAAGGCGGTCGGCCCACAGGGTTCGACAAGACGGTCTACCGCCGCCGCAACGAAGTCGAGCGGACCATCAACCGGCTCAAGAACCTCCGCGCCATCGCCACGCGCTTCGACAAACGGGCGTACGTCTTCCACGGAACGGTCACCGTGGCGGCGATCCGCCCATGGCTGCGTCCGGGGTGAAGTGGCCCGTTCAGAGATCCTTTGCATCCGGGTAGTGGTAGCGAAGTTCGCTGAGTACGCGCTCGTCGACAGCCCTGACGTCCCACAGAGAACTGTCGAACTCGGTCAGGACAAGTACCAGCTTGTCCTCGGCGAACCCACGTGCTTCGGCGTCGATCAACTGGAGGAAGGGGGTCGTCAACGACAACAAGGTCAACGTGTCCATGCCGGCGTCGGCGCGTCTCTCCATCTCGACACAGCGAGGATCGACGATCTCGTCGAACGCGACGCGCCACGTCAGGTCCAGGCCGAAGCTGCCGAGGCGAACCAGTAGCTCAGCCAGCGTCACGTAGTGCTCTCCGTGCCAGGCAGGAAACGTGATCCCCTTCATCTCCGCCTCTGCTTCAGCTGTATCGCGTGCCATGCGACCCCCTTCGTTCAGCGAACAGTAGGCCACGTCCCTGATCAGCTCATACGACCCATCGGACAGGCCCTA
This sequence comes from Streptomyces niveiscabiei, assembly GCF_033794345.1. Classification (NCBI taxonomy): domain Bacteria; kingdom Bacillati; phylum Actinomycetota; class Actinomycetes; order Kitasatosporales; family Streptomycetaceae; genus Streptomyces; species Streptomyces niveiscabiei. The sequence continues at coordinate 103,924 of NZ_JARAYJ010000023.1, read as the reverse complement.
GTCCCCTCACGAACATCTGGGGCCCGGCCGTCCCGGAAGTCTCCCGGCGTCTCATCCCCAACTGATCGTGCTGGGCGGGGACTTGTCGGCGGCGGCACTGCGTTGAGCGGCGGGCAACCGTACCGAGTCAAGCGGGAGGGCATCCGCAGGGCGGGTAATCAAGACTTACCTTTGCGGGCTCCCACCCCCATAGTGGTGAGCCGCACCCAGAGGAGGCCCCCCGTTGTCGCAGATCAGCGACGGTCCCGCGCGTCAGGTGAAGGCGCAGCAGGCTTACGTGGCGACCATGTACGGGCTGTTCGACGAGAGGGTCGCGCAGGTTCGGGCGCAGCTCGCGGCCGTTCTCAAGGAGCCGGCCGACGGTGGGCGGGAGGTGTACGAGCGTGATCTTGCCGCGGCCCGGCTCGCCGGGGAGATTCGGCGTTATGAGGCGGCCGAGAGCGGCATGGTCTTTGGCCGGACCGACGCCGCGGACGGCACCGCTCTGCATATCGGGCGCCTCGGCCTGCACGCCGAGGAGCTTGAGTTGCCGCTGCTCGTCGACTGGCGGGCGGAGGCGGCCCGGCCCTTCTATGAGGCCACCGCCGTCGACCCGATGGGGTTGCGGCGCCGGCGGCACCTACGGCTGGAGGGCCGAACCGTCGGTGCCGTGAACGATGAGATTCTCGACGGCTCCGAGGCCACCGCCGATGACGTCGTGGGGGACAGCCCCCTCACGGAGGTCCTCCAGGCGCGGCGAACCGGCCGTATGGGTACGGCAGTTGCCACGCTCCAGGCGGAGCAGCACGCCATCGTCCGCTCACCGCACCGGGGTGTCACCGTCGTGCAGGGGGGACCCGGCACGGGGAAGACGGTGGTCGCGCTGCACCGGGCGGCGTACGCGCTGTACGCGTTCCCGCGTGCCGCCGAACGCGGGGTGCTGGTCCTCGGGCCCAACGCCCGGTTCCTCGACTATGTCTCCCAGGTGCTGCCGTCCCTCGGTGAGAACGACGTCGTTCTCGCGACGTGCGAGGAACTCGCCGGGGTCGTGCCGACGGTGGCGGAACCGGCCGAGTCGGCGCGGATCAAGGGGAGTTCGGAGTTGGCGGACGCGTTGGCCGACGTGGTCCGGCAACGGCAGGCGGTGCGGGGCGAGTTCGCCGTCCAAGGCGTCCGGCTCGGGGAGCGGGAGGTCGGGCGGGCCCGGGATGCCGCTGTGGGGACGGGACTTGGGCACAATCGTGCCCGGCAGGTGTTCAAGGAGTACCTCGTCGACCTGGTCACCGACGCGCTGGAGCGGGACGCCCTGGAGACGCTGGAGCGCATCGACGCCGAGGTGGCCGAGGCGACGGGGCTGGATCTCGACCGGGCCGCCGCCGCGGACCTGCGGAAGCTGGGGTTCGACGAGGCGGCCGGGAGCAGTGCCGCCGACGAGTTCGACGCGGAGGCGGTGCGGGAGGGGCTGCTGGAGGATCCTCAAGTCGAGCGGGCGGTGGAGGAGTTGTGGCCGACGCTCACCGCTGAGGCCGTCGTACGGGCGCTGTTCGCGTCGGGGGTTTCCCAACCGGGGGACGAGGGGCTGTGGTCCGACGCGGACGTGCCGCTGCTGGATGAAGCCGCGAGCCTCGTCGACGGGCCGCCCGCGCGGACGTACGGGCATGTCGTCGTCGACGAGGCGCAGGAACTCACCGCGATGCAGTGGCGGATGGTTGTGCGGCGGTGTCCGGCGCGGTCGATGACGCTGGTCGGGGACTTCGCGCAGGCGGGACCGGCGACGACGGCACGGGACTGGGGCGAGGCGTTGACCCCGCACGTCGGGGCGCGCTTCGAGCTGCACACCCTCACGGTCAGCTATCGCACGACGGTCGAGATCCTGGCCACCACCCATGATCTCCTGACCCGTATCGCCCCTGGTCAGAAGCCCAGCAGTGCCATCCGGCGCGGTGAGGTCCCCCGTACGCTGACCGCCACGCCGGACGGCTCGACGGCCGCCCTGCTGACGGAACTCCAGGAGCAACACGCCAAGTATCCCGGCGAGTTGCTCGGCGTGATCTGCGCCGACACCCGTACCGAGGAGTTGCACGCCGCTGGGGTGACCCGCTGGGCCCACCTGATTCCCGCGTCCCAGGCGCGCGGCCTGGAGTTCGACGGGGTCGTGGTCCTCGACCCCGAGGGGATCGAGGCGGCGCGGGTGAGCGGGGAGCGGGATCTGTACGTCGGGTTGACGCGGGCGACGAAACGGCTGTGCACGATCGCCGTGCGTCAGCGCAGCAGCGAGTCCACGTAGTCGGCGCCGATCCCGACCTCCTCGTAGTGCGCGCGGCACATCGCGAGGTAGTCGTGGACGTCGAAGTACCCGTCGGGCTTGCCGTCCTCGTCGAGCCAGATCAGGGGTCCCTTGACGATGAAGAACGCCTTCATCGGCTCGTCGCTCTCGTAGGCGACCAGCGTGTGTCCTTCGCCGGGGGCCTCGTACACGAAGTCCCCGGCGCGCGCCGTCCAGGGCCGTTCCAGGTAGCCCCACTTGCCGGAGAGGGTGAACGCGAACACCTCGTGCGGGTGGTAGTGCCGGTTGACGAGCCCGGCTTCCTTGGCCCGCAGGATGTCCGCCCACGAGTTGTCCTTGACGTTGATCCACAAGGGTCGAGAACCGACGGTCTCCGTGAACGGGACGTAGTAGCGGTCGTCGTCGGTGGCCACCTGGGAGAGGTAGACCTCGGGCAGGGCGTCGGGCTTGAGGGAGTTCGCGATCGGCTTGAGGGTCTGCCAGAACTCGGTGCCGGGGGCTTCGGGCATGGTCGGTGTCCTTCGGGGGGACTCTGAGCCATTGGCTTTAGGTGTGAATCTCTGACACCTCAGGTAAACATCGGCGGTCGAGCACTGTCAAGGGCCGGGGGCGCGCCGGTACGGCGCGCCCCCGGCCTGGATGTGTGACGGGTCAGTTCACCTCTCGGGCGTAGGGCGCGATTGCGATGCGGTCGATCAGGGGGGCGTACCGGGAGCGGAGCAGGACTCCCGGGAAGGTGGCGGAGGCGTATGTCGTCCCGTCGAAGTTGGGGAGTTCCTCCGAGCGGAACGTCACCTTGTTCGCCCCCTTCTGGAGCTGGACGGGGACGGTCAGCTCCCAGAAGTTGTCCTGGTGGAAGGTGTGCGGGAAGGTCACCCGGCGCAGGGGGCCGCCGTTGACGGAGAGGTCGGCGTGGCGGGCCAGGGGGTCGGGGTTGTAGTGGGTCGCCGGGGACTGCTCGGGGTTGGAGTAGCGGATGCGGAGGGCGTACAGGCCGGGCTTGCCGGCGGTGATGGTGAACGTCGCCGTGTTGGCGTTGCCCGGATCGCCGCCGATCCCGGTGATCGCCGTTCCCGCGCTCGCGAGCGGCAGGGCGACGAGGTTCGCCGTACCCGCGAGGGTGGCGTCCTGCGCCTCGTACGTGCGGACGGGCAGGCGGCCCTCGGTGGGCGTGACCGTGAGGCGGTCCACCAGCGTCGGGGCCGAACTCCCCGTCACCGTCACCTTGTTGACGCCCCCGGAGAGGGAGACCGCGACGGCGCGCCGGCCCGGGGTGAGGCGCAGGACGTCGTGGCCGTTGACGGAGAGGCGGGCACCGGCGCCGCCGAGGGAGTCGACGGTGAGCGTGGCCTCGCGGTCGCCGGGGGAGTAGACCCAGAACGTGGCCGTCTGGCCCCGCCCGACCTGCGCGCCGCCGGACCCGGTGAGCGCGGGCCCGTACACGGGCCGGGCGCCGCCGCCGAGCCACGCCAGCTCACCCTCGTACACCTGGGTGCCGGCCGACGCCGACGGCAGGGCCAGCGTGAGGCGGTCGACGATCGCGTCGCCCTTCGTCGCGCGCTTGCCGTCGAGGCTCTTCGCGGCGAGCGTCAGGGTGTGCTTCCCCTTGGTGAGGTGGATCTTCGTGTCGGTGTGGTCCCAGACGACCCACTTGTAGCCGAGGGGGAGGTGCAGCTCCTGTTCGGCGGCGCCGTCCACGCGCAGGAAGACGTTCGTGGGGCCCTGTTCCCGGACCTTGTCGTACGTGTTGAGGGAGTTGGCGAAGACGCTCAGGTCGTACGCGCCGTCCTCGGGCACGTCGACGGTGAAGTCCAGGGTGACGTCGGAGCCGGTGCGCAGCCCGCCGACGTCGTACCCGCCGGACGTGTAGAACTTCGAGACGTCGCTCGGCGACCCCTCGGGCCCGTTCCTGGACCAGCCGGAGCCGGTGTGCGCGGCGTCCTCCGCCTCGTACGACCCCTGCCAGCGCACCGGCGCCGACTGGACGCCGCGTGCCTTGCCGGCCGGGGTGAGGACGATCTCGTACGCCGAGGACTCCTTGAGCGAGCCGAAGTCGACGGAGACCGTGCCATCGGCGGTGACCTTCAGGTTCCGCTCGCTGAGGAGCTTCGGCCCGGAGTTGTCACCGACCTGCCCGCTCCACTCGATCTCCCGTACCCAGGCGTGGACTTCACCCCCGAACACCTTGCGCGGCACGCCGGAGAACGTGATGTGCCCCTTGCCGCCGGACCCGCCGAAGATCAGCCGCGCCTGCTTCTTGGCCTCGTCGAGCGTGGCGACACCCTGCATCGTGTAGTTCTGGCCCGGGAAGGGCGGGTTGACGGCGACGGTGTGCCCGCTCATGGAGGCGTACGCGTTCAGCAGCCACCACTGCCCGTTGCCCCGGTTGGACTGCACGGCGGAGTCGGAGAGGTTGCCGTCGATGTTCCAGTACGCGATGTCCGCGTCGACCTTGGACTCCTCGATCGCGGACACCCACTGGATCATCTGCCCGGGCACCGAGGTGTGGTAGTTGAAGGCGTACTCGTTGATGTTGATCGGCAGCGGCCCGATCCCCAACTCCTTCTCCCAGGCACGGTACTTGGCGACACTCTGCCGCACCGCCTCCGGGTGGCTCAGCTCGTGCCAGGTGACGACCTGGGGAAGCGTCCCCGCCGCCTTCGCGTGCGTGAGGAACCCCTTCACCTGGTCGTACAGGATGCTGGTGTTGGGGCCCGCGATCCGCGCGTCCGGCATCCTGCCCTTGATGAGCTTGTACGCGGAGTCCCACGCGGCGAAGTAGTCCGCCGGGTCCGTCAGCCAGCTGACCTTGTTGTAGCTCCACTCGCCGGTCCCGAACATGTTGCCCTCGGGCTCGTTGAACGGCACGAAGACGATGTTGTCCCGGTACTTCTCGGGGAGTCGCAGGACCTGGTCGACCTGCTTGGCGATCTTCTCCTCGTACAGTTTCAGCTTCTCGCCGGGCGTGTCACCGGGCCACTGGTACGGGAAGCCGCGGTGGATGTCGGTCATGTAGATGTAGACGTCGCCGTTCGTGGAGTCGGCGAGCGGCTTGACGACCTCCAGCGCGTCGGCGCCCGGATGCTGGGGCCCGTCCTGCGCCTTGGTCGAGACGGTCCGCAGCCCCATGCCCTCGATGAGGTTGTTGGTCGGGACGTCGGGCCCGTACACGCCGTACAGCGTTCCCGAGGCGCCGCCGTGGAACGCGCCCGTGTTCGCGGCGAGGTCCACGGTCAGCTCGCCTTCGCGCACGACCGTGACGGTCGCCGTGACGGCGCGCCCGGCGGCGGTCCCGGCCACCGTGAAGGTGCCCGGCCGGGCGTACTTGTCGGCGGGGACGGCGTCCCAGGTGATCGGGGTGTCGCGGTCGTAGCCGTCGGAGAAGGAGGCGCGGGCGGCGGCCGGCAGCGCCGGGGCCTTGCCCGTCGTGGTCCGGAGGGTGAAGGCGGTCTGCGAGAGCTGCGTCATGGTGGGAAGTGTGCCGATCCGGCCCGCGACCTGCTCGGGCGTGAGCGCGGTGTGCCAGACGGCGAAGTCGTCGATCGCGCCCTTGAGGAGGGGGTCCGGGTAGAAGGACTTGCCGATGTAGCCGGCCGTCGTCGCGGAACCCGCCAGCAGGTCCCGGGCCTTGACGCTGGTCGGCGCCGAGGAGACGGCGACGCCGTCGAGGTAGGTGGTGATGCGGCCGGCGGCCGTGTCCAGGGTGACGGTGACGGTCCGCCACTGGTCGGCGGGGAGCGGGGCGTACCCGGAGACCTGCGCCTCGCCGCCACCGCCGTTGGTGGTGAGGGCGGTGCGCAGGACGCTGCCGTTCGAGGGGGTCGTGAACAGGTACGTCGACGTGTCGGTGCCGAGGTCGAAGAGGCGCTGCCAGGAGGAGGCGTCGGTGCCCCACTTCACGCGGGCCGAGACCGTCAGGTCGGCGGCGTCGCCGAGGACTTCGCGGGGAAGGCGGACGTATGCGCCGTTCGAGGTGGGCGCGCCGCCGGGCAGGGCGAGGGCCGTGCCGCCGTCGGCGCCGGTGACGGACCGGGCGGTGGAGGGGTTGACGAGGGTCGCCGTGAGGTTGTTGCCGGAGGTGTCGGTGATCCTGCCGGAGGCGGTGTCGTCCTGGTCGAAGGTGTAGTGGGCGACGGGGGCGGGGGTGTCGGCGGCCCGGGCGGAGACCGCCGGTGAGGCCAGGAGGCCCGCGCCGAGGGCGAGTGCCAGGGCGGCGGGGGCGCGGCGCCGGGGGGATCTCTCAGGGGATGGCATGGATCGCGTCCTCAATCCTTGGATGGGTGCCTGGGAGTCGTCGAACCGGTTCGAGAAGCTGACCCGCGAGCGGGGGTCGGGAGCGTGGAGGGATCAGTTCATCGAACCGGTTCGGGAAGCTAGCACCGGCACGAGTGCCCGGCAATCCCCTCGACAACGGTTGTTTCCGGCACCCGTGAAGTCGTGTCGCAGGTGTTGACACCCGCTCGGCCGCTCCCTACCTTCACTTCACGCGAACCGGTTCGACGACGCCTGACCCGCCGCCGAACCGGTTCGACCCAGACGTCGGACGGAGGAGCCCCGTGAACATCGGTGAGATCGCCCGCCGGGCCGGTGTCTCCCGGAGCACCGTCTCGTACGCCCTCAGCGGCAAACGCCCCGTCTCCGACGACACCCGCCGCACCGTCCAGCGCGTCATCGACGAACTCGGCTACCGCCCCAACGCGAGCGCACGCGCCCTGGCCAACGGCCGCACGAACACCATCGGCCTGGTCTTCCCGCCCGCCGGCGACCACTACACCGGCATGCAGCTCGACTTCATCGGCAGCGTCGTCGAGGCAGCCGCCTCCTACGACTACGACGTCCTGCTCTCCCCCAGCGGCGTCGACAGCGACCGCTCCTTCCAGCGCCTCCTGGGAGAACGCCGCGTCGACGGCGCCATCCTGATGGAGATCCGCCTCCAGGACGACCGGGTCGACCACCTCGCCGCCCTCGACTTCCCGGCCGTCACCATCGGCCGTACCGCGCACCCCGAGACGACCTGGTGGGTCGGCGTCGACCACACCGCGCTCGCGGCGGCCTGCGTCCACCACCTCGCCGACCTCGGCCACCAGCGCATCGCGCTCGTCAACCGCCCCGCCCAACTCCTGCGCGCCGGCTACGAGTCGGCGCACCGCGGGCTCGACGGCTTCACCAAGGCCGCCGCCGAACGCGGGCTCGCCGTACGGGCGTACACCTGCGGGGACGACGCGGCGGCGGGGCAGGCGTGCGTGGAGCGGCTGCTGTACGACGACCCCGCGACGACCGCGCTCGTCACCCTCAACGAGGCGTGCCTCGGCGGCATCTACCGGGGGCTCGCGCACGCCGGACGCCATGTCCCGCGCGACTTCTCCGTCACCGGGGTCGTGGCCGCGCGGTGGGCACAGACGGTGACGCCGCAGCTCACGGCCGCCGACGTACCGGCCGAGGAGATGGGGCGCCGGGCCGTCGACCTGCTCGTGGAACGCCTCGACCAGCCGGACGCGCCCCCGCGCCACCACCTGCTGACGCCGCCGATCTCGCTGCGGGCCAGCACCGGCCCCGCCACCCCCGCGATGCCGTAGCCGCCCGCCCGGCATGCCCATCGACAGTCACCGAAGGAACCCCGCGATGAACACCTCCTCCAGACAACGCCGTCTGACCGCAGCCACCCTCACCGTCCTCGCCCTGACCGTCTCCGCCTGCTCCTCGAACTCCGGCGGCGACAGCAAGAGCTCCGACGGCGGCACCTACACCGTCTGGGACCCCTACCCCCAGTTCGCCAAGGACTCGGCGTGGGTGAAGCTCCTCGACCGCTGCGGCACCGAGGCGGGCGTCAAGGTCAAGCGCACCGGCTTCGACACCAGCGACCTCGCCAACAAGACGCTCCTCGCGGCCCAGCAGGGCAACTCCCCGGACGTCCTCGTCGTCGACAACCCGGTCGTCTCCACCCTCGCCGAGGCCGGCGTCCTCACCACGACCGCCGAGAACAAGCTCGACACCTCCAAGGTCGACCCGAACCTCCTCGCCGCGGGCCAGTCCGGCGGCAAGACCTACGGCACCCCGATCGGCGCCAACACCCTCGCCCTCTACTACAACAAGACCGTCCTGAAGGCCGCCGGAGTCGACGTCGCCACCATCAAGGACTGGCCCTCCCTGACCGCCGCCCTCGGCAAGGTCAAGAAGGCCGGCAAGAAGGGCATCACCTTCTCCGCGATCGGCACCGAGGAGGGCAGCTTCCAGTTCCTGCCCTGGTTCTGGGGCTCCGGCGCCCAGCTCACCGGGCTGGACTCCGCCCAGGCCGAGTCCGCGCTGACGCTCTGGAAGGACTGGCTGAAGGACGGCTACGCCCCCAACTCCGTCCTCAACAACACCCAGACCACCAGCTGGCAGGAGTTCGCGACCGGCGACTACGCCTTCGCCGAGAACGGCACCTGGCAGCTCGCGAACGCCGAGAAGGCCGGCTTCGAGTACGGCGTCCTCCCGATCCCCGGCGCCTCGGCCGCGACCGCACCCGCCCCCACCGGCGGCGAGTTCGTCACCCTCCCCGTCCAGGACGACACCGGCCGCTACGCCACCTCCCAGAAGCTCGCGACCTGCCTGACCAGCGAGCAGGGCCTGTACGACACGGACTCCGCGCTCTCCTACGTCGCCCCCACCGCCACCGTCCAGGCCAAGCAGGTCGCCGCGACCCCGGCGCTGAAGCCGTGGGTCGACGCCGTCAAGTCCGCCAAGGGCCGCACCAGCGACGACCTGGGCACCAAGTACCCGAAGATCTCCGAGCAGTTGTGGAAGGCCGTGCAGTCCGCGCTGAGCGGCTCCAAGTCGCCCAAGGACGCGCTGTCCTCGGCGCAGGGCGCGGTCAAGTGACGTTGCAGATGGCCCGAGACCAGGTGTCCGTGGGGAAGGTGACCGAGCGCCGCCGGCCGCGTTCCTCCCAGTGGGCGGCGTGGGCCTTCCTCACGCCGGTCACCCTCTACCTCGTCCTCTTCTACGCCTATCCCCTCTACCGCAACCTCGATCTGAGCCTGAGGCACTACACCGTCCGCTCCTTCGTGAACGGCGACGCGCCCTTCACCGGGCTCGACAACTACCGGACCGTCCTCGACGACCCGACGTTCATGCCCGCGCTCGTCCACACGGTGCTGTTCACCGCCGTGAGCCTCGTCTTCCAGTACGCCATCGGGCTCGCCCTCGCCGTCTTCTTCACCCAGCACTTCCGGCTCTCCGCGACCCTGCGCGCCCTCTTCCTCGTCCCCTGGCTGCTGCCGCTCATCGTGTCCGCGTCCACCTGGTCGTGGATGCTCAACAGCGACTCCGGGATCGTGAACGCCGCGCTGAAGGCCGTCGGGCTCGGCTCGGTCAACTGGCTGACCTCGCCGTCCTGGTCGCTGGTCTCGGTGATCGTCGCGAACATCTGGATCGGCGTCCCCTTCAACCTGGTCGTGCTCTACAGCGGGCTCCAGTCCATCCCCGCGAACCTCTACGAGGCCGCCGCGCTCGACGGGGCGAACTCCTGGCAGCGGTTCTGGTCGATCACCTTTCCCCTGCTGCGGCCGGTCTCCGCGATCACCCTGTTGCTCGGGCTGATCTACACGCTCAAGGTGTTCGACATCATCTGGATCATGACCAAGGGCGGTCCGGCGGACTCGTCCACCACGTTCGCGACCTGGTCCTATCAGCTCGGATTCGGCAATCTGCTGCCCGCTTTCGGGCCCGGTGCGGCCGTCGGGAACCTGCTCGTCGCCGCCGCGCTGGTGTTCGGGTTCGTCTATCTGAGAGTCCAGCGGAAGCAGGCCCTGTCATGAGAAAAGGCTGGAAGACCGGAATCGGGCTGGTCCTGACCGGGGTGATGCTCTTCCCGGTCTACTGGATGGTCAACGTCTCGTTCACCCGGGACCAGGACATGCGCAAGAGCCCGCCGGACCTGCTGCCGCTGCACGGCACGCTCGACGGATACCGCACGGTCCTCGACGACCAACTGCCCTACCTCGGGACGAGCCTGCTGATCGGGCTCGGGACGGTGGCCCTGACCGTCGCGCTGTCGGCGCCCGCCGGATACGCGCTCGCCAAACTGCGGCCCAGGGGCGGGGGCGTGCTCAGCTTCGTCCTGCTGGCCGCGCAGATGATCCCCGGCATCATCATGGCGATGGGCTTCTACGCGATCTATCTGCAACTCGGGGTGCTGCAATCCGTGCCCGGGCTGATCGTCGCGGACTCCACGCTCGCCGTTCCCTTCGGGGTGCTCATCTTCACGGCGTTCATGTCCGGCATCCCGGGCGAGCTGCTCCAGGCCGCGAAGACCGACGGGGCCGGGACACTGCGCACGTTCTGGTCCATCGTCCTGCCGATGAGCCGCAACGCCGTGGTCACCGTCTCCCTGTTCGCGTTCCTCTGGTCCTGGTCCGACTTCGTGTTCGCGAGCACCCTCGTGAACGGCGGCGCGCACGAGCCGATCACCCTCGGGATCTACCACTACATCGGCAACAACAACCAGGAATGGAACGCGGTCATGGCCACCGCGGTCGTCGCGTCGCTCCCCGCCGCCGTGATCCTCGTCCTCGCCCAGCGTTACGTCGCCGCCGGTGTGACCGCCGGCGCGGTCAAGGACTGACCCACCATCCGCCCCAGCAACTGCTCCAGAAACGAGTCTCCCCCCATGACCGCCGCCCCCTCCGGTCCGGCCTTCTCCGTCCACGACATCCCGTTCAGCTGCTCCGGCTCCTGGTTCGACATCTCGCCCGTCGTCGCGGAGAAGACGTACGCCGACGACCTCCACCTCGTCTCGCACCAGAACGGCATGCACGGCGTCCTGCGCCTCGTCCCCCTCGACCCGGCGACCGGCGCCCGCGCCGAGACCCGGATCGAGGCCACGCCCGCCCTGCTGAGCTGGACCGGCGCGGCCGGGCGCGTCGACCTCGCCTACGAGACACCGGACACGCTGCGGCTGCGCGGCACCGGCCTGGGCCTCGGCGTCCTCGCCGCCGCGCCGACCCTGACACCGTTCAGCGGGACGTACTTCTTCCCCGACCCGGCGACCGGCGCCCACGTCTTCACGTCGTACGAGACCGGGCGCCGCTACCGCGTCACCGTCCTGTCCGGCACCCTCGCCGACGCCATGGGCGCGCAGGCGCTGGGCGGCGCCGAGCGCGGGGTCGCCGTCTCGGGGGAGTGGGAGATCGCCGTCGAGGAGATCGACACCGCGCGCCCGGCGTACACGTCCTCGGCGTCCTTCGACGACGTGGTGCGGGCCGCGCGGGCCGCCTTTGGCGCGTTCGCCGACGCCGTGGCGCCCTGGCGCTCCGCCGAGACCCCGGCCGCCGAACTCGCCGCGTACGTCCTGTGGTCGGCGACCGTACGGCCCACCGGGCTCGTCACGCGGCCCGGCGTCCTCATGTCCAAGCACTGGATGGACAAGGTGTGGAGCTGGGACCACTGCTTCAACGCCCTCGCCCTCGCGCCCGGTCACCCCGCCCTGGCGTGGGACCAGTTCGCGCTGCCCTTCGACCACCAGGACGCGAGCGGCGCGCTGCCGGACTCGGTCACCCACTCCGAGGTGCTGCGCAACTTCGTCAAACCGCCCATCCACGGCTGGGCCTTCGGCCACCTGCGCCGCCGGCTCCCCACACCCCCTACGCGGGACGAACTCGCCGAGGCCTACGACCGGTTGGAGCGCTGGACCGGCTTCTGGCTCACCGCCCGCCGCGCACCCGGCGCCGACCTGCCGCACTACGAGCACGGCAACGACAGCGGCTGGGACAACGCGACGACCTTCGACCCCGAGCGGGTCGTCGTCACCGCCGACCTCGCCGCGTTCCTGATCCTGCAACTGCACGAACTCGCCGCCCTCGCCCGCGAACTGGAGAGACCGCACGACGCGACGCGCTGGACGGAACTGGCCGCCCGGATCCAGTCCGCCCTCCTCGACCAGCTGTGGACCGGCGACCGCTTCGCCGCCCGCTCCGCGACCACCGGCGCCACCTGGACCACCGACGGCCTCCTCGACCTCATGCCGGTCGCCCTCGGCGAACACCTCCCCGCGGACATCGCCGGCACCCTCGCCGACCGCATCAAATCCCACCTCACCCCCTACGGCCTGGCCACCGAACTCACCGACTCCCCCCACTACCTGCCCGACGGCTACTGGCGCGGCCCCATCTGGGCCCCCGCCACCATCCTCGTCGAGGACGGCCTGCGCCGCGCCGGCCACGAACGCCTCGCCGACGACATCAACGCCCGCTTCCGCGCCCTGTGCGAGACCCACGGCTTCGCGGAGAACTTCGACGCGCTGACGGGGACGGGGCTGCGGGACCGGGCGTACACGTGGACGGCGTCGGCGTATCTGCTGCTGGCGGAGGCGTACGCGCGGCGCGCGGGCGACTGACGGGACAGGCGCGGCCGGGACCGGCCGACCGCCGGGACAGGCGCGAGCACCGGCCGGGGCAGCGGAGCCGGCGCCCGCATCGGCCCCGCACATGGCCGGTGCCCCGCTTGTGGCCGGACCCCCTCCCGGGATACGTGGTGGGTGCCCGCCACGGCCTGAGAGGGGAAACGGTGGCCTTCCGGCTCCACTTGACGCACGAGGACCTGCTCCGGGTGACCCTCGCGGACGGTCCCGCGCTCCTCACCGAGACCGTGACGAGCCTGCGGGTCCTCCAGCACCGCAGGCCGGGCCCGATGCTGGGGCCCTGGCAGCGGTGGGCCCGGCAACGGGTGCCGCCCTCGGTCCACGTCCTGCGCGCGATCGTCCCGCCGAGGAAGGCCGTCCCCGATTTCCTCACCCCCGCCGCCCACGCGAGCCTCGACGAAGGGCTCGACACGCTGCTGCACACGCCGAGTGCCGTCCTGCGCACCGGACTTGAGGACTTCGTCCGCCTCACCGGCTCCCGGCTGCCGCCGTGGGCCGACGGCCTCGCCGCCGGATCGCCGCGCGCGCTCGACACGGTCGCGCGGGCGGTACGCGACTGGCACGAGGCGGTGATCGCGCCCATGCACCGGCACCTGCACGGCCGGATCGAGGAGACCCGCTCGACGGCGGCCCGCACCCTCCTCGCCCAGGGCCTGGACGCGATGCTCCGCGCGCTGCACCCCACGATCACCTGGCAGGCGCCGGTCCTGGAGATCGCCTCCTCGGGCCACGACGTCGACATCCCCCTGAAGGGTCACGGCGTACGGCTGGTGCCCTCCCTGTTCTGCGGCCGGGAGGCAGCGATCCAGTACGCGCCCGAAGAACCAGTCGTCGTCTTCTACCCCGTCACCCACGACACCCTCTGGACCCCGGACACGCGCCCCGGCCCCCACGCGCTCGGAGCCCTCCTCGGCCCCACCCGCGCCGCCGTCCTGCGCGCCGTCGTCGCCGGACCCGGCGTCACCACCGCCGACCTCGCCCGCCACGCCGGGATCTCCCCGGCCACCGTCTCCCACCACACGGCGCTCCTGCGCGACGCGGGCCTCATCACGACCCGCCGCGAAGGCTTCCACGCCCACCACGCCCCGACCCCGCTCGGCACGCACCTCACACACGGCTGACCTGGACTCTTCGACCACCGTCGCACCCGATGGGCCACCGCGCCCGCCGCCCCGACGATGGAGTCACCCGCTGGGGCCGGAGGCACACGGGGGACACCGCGCCCTCCGGTCCCAGCGGACCCGACCACCTCACACCAGGGAGCCGGCATGATCCGACCCGTTCGCTCGACCCCGTGGAGAAAGGCGCTGACCGTCCTCGCGACGGTGTTCGCCCTCTCCGCCACAGCCTCCGTCTCGTCCGCCGGCGCCGCCCCGGCCGAGGTGCGCGGCTGCAAGGACGGCTACTTCTGCATGTGGCACGCGCAGAACTGGGGCGGCGGCTGGCCCGACGGCCCCGACCCGGACCGGACGTTCTTCCACTGCACCAAGGTGCCGATCAGCGGCTGGGTCGGCAGGGGCTCGTACATCAACAACCAGACCCCCGGGACGGTCGCCACCTTCTACGGCCGTGACGGCGTCACCGTCGTCGGCCGCAGCGCGGCTGCCTACGCGTCGAACCCCTCGTACGACTGGACGCCGGTCTGGTACGTCAAACCCTGCTGACGTTCAGCGGCCGGGCGGCCTGCGCAGCAGCCACTGCCCCAGCGACCTGCGTGCCGGGCGGATCACCACGCGGCCGAACGCCTTGTCGCCGGTGAGTTCGATGCGCAGGGCCGTGGGGGCGGAGTCGTCGTGGGGGCGGGCGTGTCTGACCTTCGCGTGGTGGACACGCAGGCCGTCCGCGTCCACGACGATGCCGGGGCGGGTGATCAGCGTCAGGGTCTTGCCGTGCACCGCCAGGTCGATGTGCAGCGTGGGCTGGGTGATCTCCGCCTGCGTGAAGTCGAGCGTCACGTCGCACCACTGCGTCGCCAGTTCCAGGCGGCGCGGTACCACCCAGCGGCCCACCCGCTCGACGTCGCTGAACGTCTGCTCGATGCGCAGGACGTCCTTGACGTCGGCGACGGCCGTGCCGGAGGACACCGAGACCGGCGGCAGGTCGGCGGTGAGCGCGGCCAGGTCGGCCACCGTGCGGGCCGAGAGGGCGAGTTCGATGCGCTCGTCCAGCTCGGCGGCGGTGAGGCGGCCGTCACCCGCGGAGATCCGCAGGACGTCCACCACCCGGTCCCGGTCGGCGTGGGAGGCCCGCAGCCTTCCGGCGGCCGAACTCTCTTCCGGCATCGCTTCCATCCCGTTCCCTTCGGCGTGGCTCGCTGACTAACGCTATATCGCGATGGCGGGCGGCGCGGCCACTCGTACAGGCCGTCCTCGACGCGGCGCCCGGGTACCCGGACCGCCCGCCGTCGTAGGGGCATGACCCAGATACGCCAGAAACCCGCCACGAGATGATCTTGGAGACCGGAGGTCTCGCTACGGGGTGTTGCTCGCGAGGGCGGTGACGCGGTTCTCGTACTCGCGGCGCGCCTTGCGCTGGGCCGGGATCGCTGAGGCGTCCGGGATGTCGTCGAGGGACTGGCAGCGGATGAGGAGCCGGCGGTGGACCGCGGGGGTGGCGCTGACGCGCAGGGTGTAGCCCTGGCCGCGTCGTACGGCCACCCCTTGGTCGAGCGCGACGCGCTCGGCAGGTTCCAGGCCGGCGGCCCGGAGGAAGTCGGCGACCTTGCCGGGCATGTCGAGGACGACCGGCAGCTCCGGGGCCGGGGCGATTGGGTCGGCGGCCGTGTATTCGGGCAGGAGGTCGGCGACGGCGGTGCGGATGGCGCCGCGGCTGACGCCGTGGTCGCGGGCGAGGGCGGCGATGGAGCGGCCTTCCAGGTACGTCGCGCGCACGACGTCGGTCTTGTCGGCCGGGACGGCCGGGGGCGGCGCCCGCCCTTGTTGCCCTTGGCCTCGGCGGCCCGCAGTCCGTCGTAGGTCAGCTCGCGCTGGAGGTCGCGCTGGAGTTCGCCGGCGGCGGCGAGGGTCTGCACCATGAACTTCACGGTGGACAGCAGTTCCCCGGTGCGGGGATGACGGGCGGTGAGGTCCATCGCGAAGAACGCGCCGTCGTGGATGCGCAGGGCGAGGCGGTCGCGGTGGAGGACGTCGAGCACGTCGAGGATGTGTCCGGTGCCGCGCGCCAGGCGGAACATCTCGGAGATGTGCAACGTGTCGCCCGGCCGCGCGTAGACGAGCAGTTCGCCGAACTTCGGACGTTCCAGCGGGTGGAGGCGGCTGGAGGTGCCGGCCTGTTCCTCGAAGACGACCGGGTCCTCGATCCCGGCCTCGGTGAGGACGAGGTTCTGCCGGGCGGTGGACTGCTGGTCGGTCGACACCCGTTTGTAGACAAGGTTGGCCATGCCGCTCCCCGCTCTCGGCGGTCGCATTCGACCCTAGCCGTCAGCAAACCCTGTCATCAGCCGCCATCGGATCTGATCGGATCGGCGCCGCTGTCGGGCCCCGAAAAGTCCAGGTTCATTGGACGCCCGCCGCGCCTGTCGTCATTCGTTCGTTTGACGACACCTTCTCAGGTGAAGGCAATGGCCGCTCCAGTCGAGATCGAGAGTTTCGCAGCGTGGAGGAGTTGCAGGCATACATAGGACTCGACGCCGTAGCGCCGCCACCCCTCAGTGGCCGGCTTCTCGGCATCGGCGGCCTCGAAGACCTCTTCGGAGTGCGGATCGAGGTCTTCTGGAAGACCGAGGGCTTCAGCGAGTCGACGGGCTTCCTCCAGCAGACGCACCGAAGACCCCAGGTAGCCGCCCGGTGCCTTTTTGTCCACGATGACCTGGGCGAAGTCGACGGGGACGTAGTAGCCCTCGCAGTCCGAATGATGGACCAGATGGTCGAACGGTCCAGGAGGATCACTCGGGAGAGCCTCGTACACCTCACTCAGGAGCGGGTCGTCAGTCGCCCGCTGGCTGCCGTCCAACGGCTCGGGCAGGTGCCCGTCCGCTGCAAGGTGGACAGCGAGACGGCGGACGGTGTGCAGGCCCGAGTAACCCCACGCCTCGAACTCCGCGCCCTCCTCCTCATCGAGGTCGGGCTCAGCCCACGGTCGCGCTCCCGCGCGCTCCAGTAGCTCGCCAATCGCGACGAAGTCAGCGCGGACCATCTCGGTGTAGTCGTCGTCCTCGGCGTCGACGAGGACCCCGACCACTATGTTCAATCCCATGGCCCGATCTTGCCATCGGCAATCCGGCGACCATTCGTTGCCCTGCCGCTGAGGTCACGCTGCCCGGCTGTAGCCGTCGGCCTCCGGCCGACCGTCTCCGCGCAGCGGGCTGAAGTCGACGTCCAGGTGCGGGTCGTACGCCTCCGGTTCAAGGCCGAGTTCGTGGGTGGAGCATTCGCCGAAGCGGCGGACGTGCTCGGTCAGGTACGGCGAGATGTGTGCCAAGTCCTCGGGGTCGACGACGTGGCCCTCCTCCTGGAGCTGGCGCACGATCTCGGCGATGTCCAGGGCATTGTGGAAGATCACCGCGTTCGTGAGCAGCGCGTTGAACTTCGCAGTCTTCTCCTGCTCGACGGGGTCGTTGTCGGTGATGACACCGCCGTTGCCGAAGCCAATCCACTGGGAGAAGCCGTTGAACGCCTCGACCTTGTTCGTCACGGCCGTGACCCGCCGGCGCAGTGGGGCGTCCGAGAGGTAGCGCAGCAGCTGGACGGTGCGGATGACGCGGCCGACCTCGCGGAAGGCGGTGTAGGTGGCGTTCTTGCGCGAGCCTGCGCGCAGGCGCCGCAGCAGCAGGGTGGAGGAGCTGGCGCCCTCGCGTACAGAGACGGCCACCCGCATCAGGTGCCGGAACTGTGACTCGATCAGGTCGAAGTCGATGACGTTGCGTCCCGGCTCCCCGAACAGGGCGTCGATGTGGACGTACTCGGCCTGCTTCGTGGGCCGGTAGAAGGTCAGGTCCTTCCAGTTCCTGATCCTGGTCATGAGGTCGAAGCTCAGCAGGTGGGCGAGCGCGAAGACCGGGAACGACTGGCCCTGGGTGTCCGCGTGCACAATGGTCGGCTTCACCTCGGACGTGTTCTTCAGCAGGCCCTCGATGATGTAGACGGCCTCCCACACACCGCACGGGATGAAGTGCGTGAACAGCGCGATGTACGTGTCGGAGATGTGGTGGTAGGCGATGCCGCCCGGCTTGCCGTAGCGCACGGACGTCTCGGACAGCAGGTTGTTGAGGTAGGTGTCCATGTGGGTGCCATCCGCCGCGACCGCGGAGCCGTCGCCCCACTCCTGCGAGATGTCCAGGCGGGCGTGCGCGTTGACCAGGTCGGCGATCGCCTCGTTCAGCGTCGGGATGGAGAAGTGCCGGTTCGCGCCCAGCGACAGCTCGTGCCCCGAGACGCCGGGGATGTGGCGGGCGGCCTCGTAGGGGCCCATGTTGGTGCTCTTGACGAAGGCGGTGATGACGTACCGGCCGAAGGGGTCCTTCAGCTTCGGCTCGTTGCCGGAGGCCGGGCCGAAGCGGCGCCACCACTCCACCCAGTACGCCGTGCGGGAGATGATCCCGAGCAGGGAGCGCTCCGGCATCCGCGCCTTGAGCTCCTGCTCCAGGGCCTTCGCCGAGGCCCGCTGGCCCTCGGAGCGGTGGGCCTTGAGGGAGGGGATGCCGGTCTCCGGGTCGATGACCAGGCCCTCGTTGTCCGGGTACCCGGCGTCCGCCGCGGTGAGCTTGTCCTCCAGCTGCCGGCGGAACGTCACCGCGTCGTACGGCGCCGGGTCGCCGGGCTCGGCGAGGCCGACCTCCACCAGGTAGTCGCCCAACTTCGCCTCGACGTCCTCCCACGGCAGGAGCTGCTCGCTCCAGTCGGCATACTCCTCGGAGCCGGCCACCGCGACGTCACCAGTACGCAGCTCCTCGGCGAGCGCGGCGAACACCATGGCCTCGAAGTGCTTGCGCACGAAGGCGCCCGGCCGGTTCTTGTCGCGGACGGCCTTCTGCCAGTTCAGCGTGGCGAACGCGATGTCGACCGGGCGGCCGTCCTCGTGCCGCTCAGGGATGTAGTCGCGCAGGTTCTTGTGGCGGCGGGCGTGCGCGAGCGCGTCCAGGACGCGGTTGTCCTCGGAGGTCGCCCGCAGCTCCAGGCGGCTGGTCAGGTCGTACATCGTGGAGCGGTCCTTGAGCAGGTGCCCGTACAGCAACACCTCCCAGTAGTTGCCGTGGTGGGCGGCGACCTTCTCGATCTGCTCGTACTGCCCCTCGAACCCGCCGAAGTCGTCCACCGCAGCCGCAGGCACTCCCAGGGCGCCGGCCTGCACCCGCAGGGCCTTCGCCATCGTGTGCAGGTCGGGTGCGAGTCCGTCGCCGAGCCGGGCCGCGACGGCATCAGGCGCGGCGTCCTGATCGAGTTCCCCGACCGCCGTCAGGATCTCGGCGGTCAGCTCGGCCGCGTTCTCCCGGGCTGCCTGGACGGGAGAGTCGGCGTCGATGTGCTGGAGCACCGTGCGGTAGTTTCCGATCAGCGCCTCGACGATGGCCTGCTGCTCGCGGATCTGCTCCAGCTCCGCCTTGGCCCGCTTGACCTGCAATGCGATCCGCTTGCAGAACATCGTGGGCAGGTCGTCCCGGGCCCGCATCCGCGCTTTGTGGACCAGGCACACCAGCAGCGCGATCCGCTTCACCAGGTTGTAGTCCCGCATCCCCGGCGCGTCCGCGGCGTCGGCTTCCCCGGTGAAGTCCGTGATCTTTCCCGAGGCGACGGCGGACAGCCACACGCCGGTCTCGCCCAGCTCGTCCACCCACCCAAGGTGCTCGGCCTGGACACGGAAGTGCGACCACGTCGGAGCCTTGGCCGACTGCTTCAGCCTGTTGTACTTCGTGGTGCCGGAGGTGTCCTTCTCCGACAGCAGGGCCAGCAGCCGCTCGCGGTGGGCTTCGCTGAGCTGGTCGTAGATGCCCATGCAGATCGCGGCATTCACCTCGGTGCGGACTTTTGCCGCGAGCGCGTCCAGGGTGGTGAAGCCCGGCAGCTCCAGCCCGGCCTCGACGACCTTCTCCAGGGCGATGTTGATCAGATCGGCCGGCCGATTCTTCGAGACGGTCTCGCTCCGCATCACCGCTTCGGCGATGTTGCGGGCCCTCGCCTTGTCGTACGACAAACCCGTCCGCTGGCGAACGGCGGTCCGCTGCCGCTCCGCCGTACGGTTCGCGGCCTTCGGAACCGTGCCCTCCGGCAGGTCCACCGCGCGGCGCACGAAGTCGACCACGGTCTCCGGGATCTCATCCAGCTTCGGGAAGCACCCCATCCGCTGGTACGACTTCAGCGCGAGCATCTGGGCCAGAAGGTGCTCGTCGCAGTCGGTGCGGGCCGCAGTCCACTCGACCTCGTCAAGGCTCGGCGTGAAGAATAGGTGCAGCTCATGCGCGGTGATCAGCCGCTTGAACCGCGGATACGCGGTCCTCTCGATCGAGGTCACAACCCACCCCGCCCCAGACGAAACCCAACATCACCACCAACGACACTGGGCCGAACGGGTGACGGGGTAAGGCGCTCAACAGCTCAAGATCATCCCGAGGCGGGTTTCTGGCGTATCTGGGTCACGCCCCTCGTACGGCAGGAGGTCCGGAGGATCGCGCCCGGACCCCCGCACCGCGGCCTCAGGCCGCCGGAACCCCTTCCCGCTCCCGCCACCACGACGCCCCCACCGCCAGCAGCGCTCCGCCGGCCGCGTAGGCGCCCAGCACCCACACCGCCCCGGCCGTCGCGTGCCCCGCGAAGTACACCGTGTTGCGGACCAGCGTCGTCCCCGCCCCCGGCGGCAGCGCCTGGCCGATCGCGCTCCAGAACGACGGCAGCAGCGGCGCCGGATACACCCCGCCCGAGCTCGGGTTGCCGAGCACGACGAAGAGGAGGATCACCAGACCGGTCCCGATGAGCCCGAGCAGCGTCTGGAGGGCCAGCGCGGTCGTCGCCGAGGCCAGCACGATCAGCGTCCCGATCCCGGTCAGCGCCCAGAAGTGGCCGCCGAGCGCGTCGAACCCGGGACCGACGATCGCCGCCCCGGCGAGCCCCGACACCAGCGCGTACAGGACGAGAACGCCGAGCCGGATCAGCGTGCGGGACCGGTTCGCGGGCCGGGAACCCGCGGCCATGCCCATGATGGTCGCGGTCAGATAGCCGCCGATGACCCAGCCGACGACGAGATAGAAGGACGTCATCCCGCGCCCGTCACCGGAGTTGGGCGGCCGGATGTCGGTGATGGTGATCTGCCGCTGCTGCGCCGCCTCGATCTTCTGCGCGATCTGTGCCGCGGTCTGCGAGACCGAGGGCCCGCCCGCCGACGCGACGAGCAGCGTGTCCCGCGTGCCGGTCGCGTCGAAGAGGAACGCGGCGTCGGTGTCCCGGGTGAGGACCCGCTGCCGGGCCGAGCCGGCGTCCGCGACGGCCTCGGCCTTCACGGGATCGCCGTCCAGCGCGTCGAGCTGGGCGACGATCTTCGCGGACACCTGCTGCGGCGCGGCGACCGCGACGGGGATGCGGTGGGGGGTGGGGGAGTGGAACGCGCCGACGTACGACACGATGAAGGCGAGCTGGACCACCAGCCCGCCCAGCACCAGACCGAACGCGCGCAGCGTCACGGCGTCCTTGAACTCGGCCGCGAAACCACGGGAGCCGGCAGGGGACGGAGTGGGGGGAATGCCCTGGGATGGGCCGTTGTCCGTGTTCACCGGCGAATGATCGCACGCGACCGCGAACGGCCCACTCCCTGGAACCGTAGGAGATCTCCTTGAGATACGGCCCCGCCGAGAAGCGGGCGGTGAGCACGGAGTGGATCGGGTCCTCGCGGAGACCATGGCGACGTAAAGGGTTCGTGACCCAGCGGATGACGCGAAACTCCCGGCGTCCCGCCGTCAGCTATCGTGGGCCGACCCGCGCAGGCGACCCACGCGGGCTGAGGAGGCAGGACGTGAGCGACACCGCGACGACCCTCGCCGAGAAGATCGAGGCCCTCTTCCGCGTCGTGCGGCGGCCCGACCGCGAGCGGTTCAGTCACGAAGAGGTCGCCCGGGCCTGCCGGGAGGCCACCGGCGAGACCTTCTCCGCCACCTACCTGTGGCAGTTGAGGACGGGCCGCCGCGACAACCCGACGAAACGGCACCTCGAAGCGCTGGCCCGGTTCTTCGACGTCCCCGTGGCCTACTTCTTCGACGACGACCAGGGCGCCGCCATCGCGCGGGAGCTGGAGCTGCTCGGCGCGTTGCGGGACGCGAAGGTGCGCAGTGTCGCGCTGCGGGCGGTGAACCTCTCGCCGGAGGGCGTGGACACGATCAGCGACATGATCGACGTACTCGCCCGCCGCGAGAGCCGCACCGAAGACTGACCCGGGGGACGACGTGCGCGGCGACAGACGCCTGTGGCAACGGTGCCCGGTGGACAGCGGGGCCGGTACGGCGATCCTCCTCGACGCCCCGGCCGGCGCGACCGCCACCCTCCGGGCCTTGGACCCCCTGCGGTCCGCGCCGTACGCAGAACTCCCCGAGATCGCCCTCGCCCCCCACCGGCCGTCCGGCGGAACCCCGCGTACCCGGCGCCCGCCGCCGGACTGGAGACCGTCGAGGCCGAGGCGGCCTGCGCCTTCACGGACTCCCGCCTCCTCGACGGGGCACGCACGCTGACGCCGTCGAGTCCTCGCTGACCACCCGCCGATCCGGTGCCACGCCGTCTCCGGTGTCGGGCCGAGCACAGAAGTGGAGCACCGCATGACCCTTCCCGACGAGGAGTGGCTCGTCCGGCCCATGCCGCCGGTCGACGAGGCGGCGGTCACGGCGCTGCTGGCCGAACGGTTCGGTGTCCAGGGGGACTTGCGGGACCTCGGCAGCCAGCAGGACCGCAACTACCGGGTCGGCGCGTACGTCCTGAAGATCGCGAACCCGGCGACGGCGGTCGGCGCGCTGCGCGCCCAGTGCGCGGTGATCGAGCGGCTGGCGGAGCAACTGCCCGACGTACGGCTGCCCCGGGCGCGTGCCGGGGCCGACGGGGACGTCGTCCAGTGGCTGCCGGCGGGGGAGGAGCGCCTCGCCTGCCGGCTCCTCGCGTACGTCCCCGGCGAACCCGTCATGGACAGCCGCTATTTCGCCCCGCCGGTCGTCGCCCGGCTCGGTGAACTGGCCGGGCGCGTCGTCGCGGCGCTGGCCACCGCCGGGCCGGTCGAGCCGGAGTCGGGACGCCTGTGGGACCTCAGGTACGCCGCCGAGGTGATCGAGGCGCTGGCCCCGCGCATGGCCGACCAGGAACGCGCCGCACGGGTCCTCGCCGCCGCGCGGGCCGCCTGGGCCGCGGTCGAGCCGTACGCCGGGAGCCTGCCGGTGCAGGTGATCCACGGCGACCTCACGGACAACAACGTCGTCTGCGACACGGGGGCGGACGGCCGCCCGATGCCGGTCGGGGTCATCGACTTCGGTGACCTGGGGCCCGGTTGGGCGGTGTCGGAGCTCGCGGTCACCTGTACGTCGGTGCTGCACCACCACGGCGCGGGTCCGGCGTCGGTCCTGCCCGCCGTGGACGCCTTCCGCGCGCAACGGCCCCTGTCCGAGGCCGAGTTGGCTGTGCTGTGGCCGCTCGTGGTGCTGCGGGCCGGGGTGCTGGTGGTCAGCGGACAGTACGACGCTTCGCTGGACCCGGGGAACGCGTACGCGTCGGCTGCGCTCGAACGGGAGTGGGCGATGTTCGAGGCGGCGGTGTCGGTGCCGGTGGAGGTGATGACAGCCCTGTTGGCCGGGGGTACGGCAGCCGGCGCCGTGTGCGGGCACCGGCTGCTGCCGGGGCTGCCGGACGACGCCCGGACCCTCGACCTCTCCGTGCACAGCGACGACCTCCACAGCGGACGCTGGCGCGAACCCGGCATCGAGGCGGGGCTCGCCGAGGGGTACGCGGCGGCGGTGACCCGGCACGGGGAGTTCCGGTTGACGCGGGCGGGCGGGGACACGTGCGCGCTCGGTGTCGAGGTGTACGTGGAAGGGGAGTTGGAGGTGCGGGCGCCCTGGCCGGGCACGGTCACGCGCACGGCGGACGGCGTCAGGCTCACCGGCGACGGTCCCGCCCTCTTCCTGGACGGCGTCGACCGCGTACCGGGCCAGGTCGAAGCCGGAGACCTCCTCGGCACCGCCTCCCGCCACCTCCACGTCCAGCTCTGCACCCTCCCCGAAGACGCCCTCCCCGAAGGCGCCCACCCCGAAGATGCCCTCCCCGAAGGCACCCACCCCGACAGCCCTCGCCCGCCCCGCTTCGCCCCCGCCGAACTGGCCTCCGCCTGGCTGACGTTGTGCCCCGACCCCACCCCCCTCCTCCTCACCACCACCCCCCACCCCGGCCCACCCGAGACTCCCCTCCTGGCCCGCCGCACCCGAGCCTTCGCCCCCGTCCAGGAGCACTACTACGCGGCCCCGCCCCGCATCGAACGCGGCTGGCGCCACCACCTCTTCGACACCGAGGCCCGCCCCTACCTGGACATGCTCAACAACGTCACCATTCTGGGCCACGGCCACCCCGCCCTCGGCGACGCGGTCCACAAGCAGTGGCGCAAGCTCAACACCAACTCCCGCTTCCACTACGCCTCGGTCGTCGAACTCTCCGAACGCCTCACGGAGTTGCTCCCCGAGGGCCTCGACACCGTGTTCCTCGTGAACAGCGGCTCCGAAGCGGTCGACCTGGCCCTGAGGCTCGCCTGGGCGGCGACCGGCCGACAGGACACCGTCGCCGTCGAAGAGGCCTACCACGGCTGGACGTTCGCGAGCGACGCCGTCTCCACCTCGGTCGCCGACAACCCCAACGCCCTGGCCTCCCGCCCGGATTGGGTCCACACGGTCGCCGCCCCCAACTCCTACCGGGGCCTGCACCGGGGCGAGGACGCCCACCGGTACGCCCCACAGGCCGCCGCGCGCATCGCCGCCGTCCGCCCCGGCGCGTTCATCTGCGAACCCTTCTACGGCAACGCGGGCGGCATGCCCCTGCCCGACGGCTACCTGAAGCAGGTCTACGAGGCGGTCCGCAAGGCCGGCGGCCTCTGCATCGCCGACGAGGTCCAGGTCGGCTACGGCCGGCTCGGCACCCACTTCTGGGGGTTCGAACAGCAGGGCGTCGTACCGGACATCGTCACGGTCGCGAAGGCGATGGGCAACGGGCACCCTCTCGGCGCGGTCGTCACGCGCCGGGAGATCGCCGACGCCTACCGCACGCAGGGCTACTTCTTCTCCTCGGCGGGCGGCAGCCCCGTCAGCTCGGTCGTCGGCCTCGCGGTGCTGGACGCGCTGCGGGACGAGGGCCTCCAGGCCAACGCCCTCGACGTCGGCGGGCACTTGAAGGAGCGCCTGCGGCAACTCGCCGGCCGGCACGAGCTGATCGGCGCCGTCCACGGCTCCGGCCTCTACCTCGGCGTGGAGTTCGTCCGCGACCGCACGACCCTGGAGCCGGCCACCGAGGAGACCGCCGCGATCTGCGAACGCCTCCGCGAACTCGGCGTGATCATGCAGCCGACGTCGGACCGGCAGTGCGTCCTGAAGATCAAACCGCCGCTCTGCCTGACCCGGGACGACGCGGACGTGTTCGTCGAGGCGCTGGACGACGTCCTCACGCACGGCTGGTGAGGTGCGTCACCGGGGACTGAAAATTTCGGTGATCCGGCGCCGGTGGCGACCGCACAGCGCCGCCGGTACGGTCGTCGAAGATCACCGGGACCGTCGGACAGGAAGTCTGGACAGCACATGCGCAACCGCGAACTCGGCCGCACCGGCCCGACCGTGTCGGAGATCGGCTACGGCGCCTGGGGGCTGGGCCAGGGCGCCTGGGTCGGTGCCGACGACGACTCCGGCGTCCGCGCCCTGCACCGCGCGCTCGACCTGGGCGTCACCTTCATCGACACGGCCAGGGCGTACGAGCGCAGCGAACGCGTCGTCGGACGCGCGCTGCGCGAGCGCCCCGGCGACACCGTGTTCGTGGCGACCAAGGCCGGTCCGAAGGTGCCGGTGTCCCTCGCGGCCAGCGGACTCGACCCCATGGAGACCTTCCCCGGCGCCCACCTGCGCGGCAGCCTGGAGACGAGCCTGCGCGAACTCGGCCGCGACCACGTCGACCTGCTCCAGCTCCACACCTGGGAGGACGAGTGGACCGGCCGGGGCGACCTCCTGGAGACGGTCGCCGACCTCAAACAAGAGGGAAAGATCCGGTACTTCGGCATCTCCGTCAAGGACCACCAGCCCGAGAACGTGCTGAGCGTCCTGCGCACCGGCGTCCTCGACACCGTCCAGGTCATCTACAACATCTTCGAACAGGCCCCGGCGGACGCCCTGTTGCCCGCCTGCGAGGAACACGGCGTCGGCGTCATCGTGCGGGTCGCCCTCGACGAGGGCGCGCTCACCGGCACGGTCCGGCCCGGCGTCGCCTTCCCCGAGGGCGACTGGCGCAACTGGTACTTCCGCGACGACCGCCCGGTACAGGTCGCGAGCCGAGTGGACGCGCTCGTCGCCGAATTGGGGATCGAGCCCGCCGAACTCCCCTCCGTCGCCCTGCGGTTCGCGCTCGCCGGACAGGCCGTCTCCACGGTTATCGTCGGGATGCGGTCACTGGCCAACGTCGAACGCAACGCGGCGCTCTCCGACGAACCGCCGCTGACCGCCGAGCAGTTGGCGATCCTCGCCAAGCACCGATGGGAGAAGAACTTCTACAGCTGACGTCACCACCTGAGACGGCCGTCCTCGACCCTGCCCCGGTCGCGCATCCCGTCCGCGAGGAAGTCGAAGTAGGCGGCGAGCGAGGCGTGGACACCGAACCTGTTCAGGTCGCCGTCGCTCCACTCGCCCACCTCGCCGGTCGCGGTGTCGAGGAACAGGCCGTACAGCCAGTCCGTCTCGACGGCGAAGGGCACCCAGTCCGGATACCAGGCCAGGACCGCCGGATCCGGGTCCGGGGACGGCTCCATGGCCGCGTACCCGGAACGCGTCCGGTAGACCTGCACGATCTGGTCCACCGACAGGAGATGCCAGCCCGACGGCAGGAAGTGCCCGTCCGGCTCCGCGAGATGGCCGTCGGCCATGCGGACGCCGTCGTTGGCCAGCAGCCACGTCCACAGCTCCTGCGGGAAGCCGACGCCGAGGGACTCCTCGGCGTCGGTGATCTCCTTCGGCCGGGCGGGGGCGCACAGGGAGGCCGCGTTGCTCGGGGCGTGCAGGCCGAGCCACTCGGTGACACGGGCCCAGGCCCGCCGGACGTTCTCGGCTTCGCGGTTCATCGGAGGGCTCCGGCGGGTTCGGGGCGGTGGACGCCGCGTGGGCGGTAGCCGAGGGTGTCGGCGCGGCCGGTCAGGTCGGCCAGGTACCAGATGATGGACAGCCACATCTCCGTACCCTGCAAGCCGGGTTCACCGGACGCGAAGGCCAGGCCCCGGCCGTCCTGCCAGCGGGGGAGGAGCGCGGCGAGCTGCCGGTCCGCCCAGGCACGGACGTCCGCCGAACGGTAGCCGTCCAGTTGGCGTCCGCACAGCCACAGCGGGTGCGCGACGTCCAGGACGTTGCACGCGTTGTCCCGGCCGGGGCCGAAGTGGCGGGGGTCGCGGGAGTGGTCGAGCACCGCGTCCACGACCCGCTCCGGGTGCGGGACCGGGAGGCCGAACTGGGCGAACGAGCCCCGGGTGAGGCGGTAGTACCCGTTCACGACCTGGAGGCGCCCGGCCCCGGAGGACGGGGTGCCCCACATGCCGGTCCACGGGTCGGCGCGCGTGAGAAGCCAGCCGAACAGGGCCTCCAGGGCGCCGGGTTGTGCGCCGGCCCCTTGGCGTATCGTCCAGTGTGCGGCCGTCGCCCACGCGTCGATCCACGCCCCGGCGCCCCACGCGCCGTCCCGCCACGGCAACCCGTCGAGCCGCGCGGTGAGCTGACCGGCCGTCATGTCCCGGACGCCGCGCACCGGTTGAGGGAAGGCGGAGCCCAGCAGGTCGAGCGCGTACCCCACGGACAGCACGTGGTACAGCGCGGAACCGTCCCCGATGAACCCGTCCCCCTCGGGCACCGGCACCGCCTCACCGAACTCCGGCACGAGCCCGGTTCGCGGGTCCTGCGCACCGGCGAGCCGCTTCACGTGCTCCTCGGCCGTCAACTGCTCCGGTACGGAACCGAGCAGCAGATCCGCGATCTCGACGGCGTCGCAGTGCGCGCGCAGCGTGGGCGCGGCCCCGGGCCGGTCGACGTACCGGTCGCCGTCCCAGCAACGGCCGAGGACGTCGGCGGCCTGGGCGCGGACGGTCTCGGCGAAACGGGCGAGGGGGTCGGCGTGCACGAGCCCGGGCGCGTCAGTCCTCGGCGCACCCGCCTGTGTGGCATCCGCCGGATCCGAAGCTGCCTGCACGACCTCCTTCGCAGCCGCCCCCGGCTTCGTCTCCCGCCGGTCCCGCAATGGCCGTGCCGGGTTCCCCGCCGCCATCGTCCACGCCGGCAGATCCTTCGTCACCACCGCCCCGGCCCCGACCACGCAGTGGTCCCCGATGGACACCCCGTCCAGCACGACCACGTGCGACCCGATCCACACGTCGTCCCCGACGGTGATCCCCCGGCTGGTCAGCGGCTGCCGGTACACCGGCCGGTCGGGCGCCATGGAGTGGTTGAACCCGAGCAGCGACGTATGCGCCCCGATCCGCACCCCGTTCCCGAGGACGACCGTCCCCCGCACCGTCGCGAACGGGTTCACCGTGCAGTCGGTCCCGGTCGTCAACTCCCCGGTGACATAGGCGTGCGCGGCGATGTACGAGTCGTCCCCGAGCCGCAGCCGGTCGGGGAACACGGCTGCCGAGCCGGCGACGTAACACCGCTCGCCGACCATGGTGTCCCCGCCGATGCCGGACTGCCGCTCCCGCTGGACGGCCCGCTCCTCGTCGCCGGCCTCGTCGGGGAACAGCCAGGGGCAGTGGTCGAAACGCCGTTCTTGATCCACGGGAGGAACGCTAACCCGGGGAACCCGCGCTGAGAAGGGCCGACGGACGCCCCCGCTCACGACGCCTCAGAGCAGCAGGACCGCCCCCACCGCCGCCGCTCCCGCCAGCACCGCCACCACGAGGGCGCCGAGCGGCACCTCCCGGTTCTCGGAGCGGAGTTCGGCTGCCGGGTCGAAGACGAAGCGGGCGGGGTCGGCGGGGTCGTGGTGGACCGTGACGTCACGGCCGTACGAGCCGGCGGGGTCCGGGACGCCGGACCGGCAGTGCGCCGTGACGGCCCGGCCGTCGGCCGTCGTGAAGGCGACGACCGGCGTGATGGTGGTCGTGGTACTGCCCTCGGAGTCCGTGCTGACGTCCTTGAGGACCGCGATCACCTGCCCCGGTACGGCGACCATCGAGGCCAGCCGCTCCTTGCGGGCCCGGCTCTCGCGGACGTTCTCCGGGAGGTGGAGCGCGGCCAGCACGGCCCACGGCCCGCCGAACCCGACCAGCGCCCACGGCCACGCGTACTCGACCGCGAGGTACACCACGCATCCGGCGTACATCAGGAACACCGCGAAGTTCGGCCGGCCGAGCCCCCGGCCGGGCTCGGTCGGCGTGGTGGCGAACGCGTAGGCGTGCGGCCTGCCGCGCGGATGGTTGACCTCGATCTCCCGGCCCGCCCACGCCTCCGTGATCCTCTCGCCGCGCTCGCCCTCGTTCGTGACGGTGACCTGCTGTCCGGTCTCCGGCTCGACGTAGGTGACGACCACGGAGACCCCGCCCCGGGACGACCCCCCGTGCCTCGGCTCCCGCACCCGCTCGATCCGCCCGGGCGCCCGCACCGTCCGCTGCGCCTTGGTCATCCCGGACAGCGACCTGCCGTACCCGGCCAGCGCGGCCACGCCCAGCACCGCGCACCACAACGCGAGGTACACCTCCACGCGCCCTCCCTCACCCTCGACGTACGACCGTGCCCTTCCCGTCCGCCTCCAGCGACTTCGTACCGCCCCGCCCGGTCACCGTGACGTGGAGAGCCGCGCCGTCGGCGGTGAGCCGCCACACGCGCGGCGCGCCGAGCCGGGCCCCGGCCTCCTCGACCAGCGCGGGGACGCGGTCGAAGGGCAGGGACCGGGGATCGAACCCGGCGGCACCGTCAGCGGGGGAGGAAACGGGGGAGAAGACGACCGTCAGGAGCCGTTCCTGTACGACGACGGTGATCGCCCTGCGGTGGTTCCCCTGCGCCAACGACTCGACCGACCGGCGCAGTTCGCCGGGGTCGAGCATCGACTGGCCGGGGCCGAGGGCGACGGTCCCGGTGGACGCGGTGACGGTCACCGTGGTCGACGTCGTCGACGTGTTCGACGACGAGGACGAAGAGGATGACGAGGATGTCGACGGCTTCGCGGGGGAGTCGGAGTCGAACAGGTCGCCCCGGAACCCGTACACCACGGCCGCCGCCCCCAGCAGCAGCGCGACCAGCGTGAGGAACCCGGTCGCGCACCCCTGCGCCGGATCGCTCTCCAGGACCGGACCCGGCACCGGGTCCAGGCGCGCGCCCGCCGCCCGCTCCTCCCACTCCGGCGTCGGCCGCCGCACGATCCGCGCCTTCCATGGCTCGTCCGGCGGGTACGCCACCACCACGACGTCGCGCGGCCGGTAGTCGGGCAGGTCGGCGACGTTGATGTCCTGCCGGAACCGGACCCGGAAGGCGTACGCCTCGTCCGGCGCGACCGTCACCTCGAACGTCACCGGCACATCGCTGGTCTCGCCCCGGGTGACCTCCCGGCTCTCGATCACCGCGAGGGACGTGCGCGGCGCCACGGCCCGCGCCCGCGCCCTGGCCGGCGCGCCGGTGAGCAGCACCAGCAGCCCGTACCCGGTCGGCAGGACCAGCGCGCCGACGATCAGCGGCACCCGTTCCAGGACGATCCCGACGACGAACGCGGCCAGCGACACCCCGGTCACGCCGCCGGCCAGCACCCCCCGGACGAGGTCCAACGGCCTGGTGTGCTGAGGAGTCGCCGTGCCCCCGGTGATCGTCATGGCCCGATTGTGCGGGTTCCGGGTGACGTCCGACAGACCTTCCGAAGAAGGGAATGTCCTCCGTCCGTCCCGGTGTGACGATACGAGGATGACCAAGGTGCGCACGGCCGCGGGAACGGTCCGAGGGCGCCGGGAGAACGGCCTCGCCGTCTTCCGGGGCATCCCCTACGCCAGGCCCCCGGTGGGAGAGCTGCGGTTCGCGGCCCCGCGCCCGCCGCGGCCCTGGGACGGCGTCCGCGACGCCCTCGCCTTCGGGCCGCCGGTCCCGCAGGAGAACGGCCCCTCCGGCCCCGGCGGCTCCTTGGTGGGCGACGACTGGCTCACCGTCAACGTCTGGACCCCGGACCCCGCCGCCCGGCTCCCCGTCATGGTCTGGCTGTACGGCGGCGGCTACCGGTTCGGCGACACCGCCGACCCCGGCTACGACGCCGGACGCCTGGCCCGCGAGGGCGGAGTGGTCGTCGTGACCCTCAACTACCGGGTCGGCGCCGAGGGGTTCGCGTTCATCGAGGGCGCCCCCGCCAACCGGGGGCTCCTCGACCAGGTCGCAGCCCTGGAGTGGGTGCGCGACTCGATCGCCGGGTTCGGCGGCGACCCCGGGCGCGTCACCGTCTTCGGGCAGTCGGCGGGCGCCGGGTCCATCGCCGCGCTGATGACGATGCCGTGCGCACGGGGACTGTTCCGGCGGGCCATCGCCCAGAGCGTCCCCGGCGGCTTCTTCACCGCCCCGCTGGCCCGGGACATCGCCCGCGCCCTCGCCGCGGAACTCGGGCTGCGCCCGACCACCGGCGACCTCTCCGCCGTACACCCCCGCAGGCTCCCCGAAGCCGGGGCGGGCCTGCGGATGCGGGACCACCTCGACCGGTGGGGGCCGACCGCGCTGACGACGACGCCGTACGCGCCCGTCGTCGACGGGGAGGTCCTGCCGTGCGCGCCCTGGGAGGCCCTCGCCGGCGGGGGCGCGGCGGACGTGGAACTGGTCGTCGGGCACAACCGGGACGAGTTCCGGCTCTTCCTGCTGCTGGGCGGGCTGATCGGCAAGGTCGACGAGGCGATGGCGGCGGAGGCGCTGACGTACTTCGGACCCGGACCCGACTACCGGGCCGCGTACCCGGACGCCTCCCCGGAGCGGCTGTACGAACTCGTCCAGTCCGACCGCTTCTTCCGTATGCCGTCCCTGCACCTCGCCGAGGCGCACACGGCCGGCGGCGGCCGGGCCCACCTGTACGAACTGACCCGGCCTTCGGGCGCCTGCCACGCCCTGGACGTGCCCCTCACCTTCGGCGTGTACGAGGGTTTCCTCGCCCGCCTCCTCATCGGCCCGAAGCCCACCCCCGAGGCGGAAGCCCTCTCGGCACACCTGCGCCGCTCGTGGACGGCCTTCGCCGCGACCGGCGACCCCGGGTGGCCCGCCTACACCCCCGAGGACCGCCTCACCCGCACCCTGGCCACCGAACCGGCCGTGACCGCCTACCCGCAGGAGACGTCACGCCGGCTCTGGCAGAACCACACCTTCACCGGGCTGCCTCTGGGCCGGGGGTGATCGGCGTGGAGGGGGCCGAGGAACCCGGCGTAGGTCTACGCCGGGTTCCCGAGACGCACCGGGAGTTCCTGGTGGCCGTTGCTGATCAGGGAGGCCAGCGGGCGGAGGTCGGACGCGGGGACCGCCAGGCGGACGTCAGGGAAGCGTTCGAACAACTGGCGCAGCGCCTCCGTCACCTCCAGGCGGGCCAGCGGGGCGCCCAGGCAGAAGTGGACGCCGTGGCCGAACGCCAGGTGGTCCTTGTCGACGCGGGTGATGTCGAAGGCGTCCGCGTTCGCGCCGTGCCGGTTCGCGGCGCCGTACGACGCGAGGATCGGTTCGCCCTTCGCGATCGTCGTGCCGCCGGGGAGGGTGAGGTCCTTGAGGGCGTAGCGCAACGGCAGGTGCGTGACCGCCGGTTCCAGGCGGAGGGTCTCCTCCACGACGTCCCTCCAGCCGTACCGCCGGGCACGGACCAGGGCCAGTTGATCGGGGTGGGTCAGCAGGAGCGTGATCGCCTGGTCGATGACGTTCACCGTCGTCTCGTACCCCGCGCTCAGCATCAGCACCATCGTCCCGAGCAGCTCGTCCTCGGTGAAACCGGTGCCGTCGTCGTCGCGGGCCGCGATGAACTGGGAGGTGAGGTCGTCGCCGGGGGCCTCTCGCTTCGTACGGATCAGCTGGGCGAGTTTCTCGTACAGCAGCGCGGTGTTGGCCTGGGCCTGGGCGGGGGTGAGCGTCGTGTCGAAGACGCCGTCGACGACCTCGCGGAAGCCGTTCGCCCGGTCCTGCGGGACGCCCAGCAGGTGGCTGATGACGGCGATGGGCAACGGGTAGGCGAGGTGCTCCCGCAGGTCCACGACGCCTCGGCCGGCCGGCAGCGCGTCCAGGAGCCCGGTTACCATCCGCTCCACCGTCGGCACCAGCGCCTTGATCCGGTGCCCCGTGAACGACGGCGCGACCATCTGCCGCAGCCGGCGGTGGTTCCCGCCGTACGCCGTGAACATGTTCTCGACGGCCACCCACAGGGCGAGCGGCCATCGGGGCACGACCTCGGCGAACTCCGGCCAGTGCGCCCGCGCGTCCTTGGAGACACCGGGGTCGGTCAGTAACTCCTTGAGCAGGCCGGGCTCGGACACGGCCCAGACCTCCACCCCGAGAATGTCCACCCGCGTCACCGGTCCCCGCTCCCGCAACACCCGATGCTCGACCTCCCGTTCAGCACCTGTCGGATCAAGCACATACGCCGCCTGCCGCTCCACGAACCCCTCCTCGTCCTGGGCGACTCGATGCCGCCTCCCTGGTATGACAAGGCAGGAGGCGGGCCTGTGACAGCCCCTGGGAGAAAAAGGGGACCTGCCTTGACGGGGACGAGCACGGAACCCCGACGGCTGGGCGGGAGTTCGCCGCCTACCTCGACGGGGAGTGGGGTCAGGTCGGTTCGGGGGTGGGGAGTGGGTCCGTGTTGCGGCTGCTGAGGCCGTCCAGGGAGATGTGGAGGAGGCGGCGCCACTGGCCGGGATGGGTGGCGGCTGTGGTGAGGACCGCCTGGGTGAGGGAGCCGCTGAGGAGGACCAGGTCGGGGGTGGTGACGTCGGGGCGCAGGAGGCCGGCGTCCATGCAGCGGGTGCGCAGTTCGTCGATGACGGAGTAGCAGCGCTGGGCGCAGGCGCTTGAGGGGCCGCCGGCGGTGGCGTAGCTCTCGACGGCCGCGCGGTTGCGGGCCTGGGTCGTCAGCATCCGCTCGAAGAAGCCGGTGAGCGCCTGCCAGGGATCCTCCGTGGCGGTCGCCTCGTCGTGCGCGGTGGTGAGCCAGGACGCGAACTGGAGCTCCAGGACCGTGGTGAGCAACTCCTCCTTGGTCGGGAAGTGCCGGTAGAGGGTGCCCATGCCGACGCCGCTGCGCCGGGCGATCTCGCGGACGTCGACGGCGCCGCCGTGCTCGGCGAAGACGGCGGTCGCCGCCTCGATGATCGTGGCGCGGTTGCGCTCGGCGTCGGCCCGGCGTCCGCGTCTGGCGGGCGGTTCGGGCGCGGGCGCGGAAGTGGGCTGGTCGGCGAGGTTCACGAGGTTCAGGGTACAGGGAACCGCGATATTGCGGAGCGCTCGCTCCGTTTATCCTCCACTTAAGAGGAGCATTCGCTCCGCTTGTGCTACCTTGAAGGGGAGCGCTTGCTCCGGTTCGGTGGTGCGGGAAGCCCCGGCCTCAGCGTGCACTTCTTCCGCTCGACCCCCGCTCGACTTCCGCTGGACCCCGCGACCCGTGAGATCAGGAGACCCCTTCCATGGCAGCACTCGGCATCATCGGCACCGGCAGCATCGGCACGCAGATCGCCCGCCTCGCGGTCGCGGTCGGCGTCGACGTCGTCCTGTCCAACTCCCGCGGCCCCGAGACCCTGTCGGAGACGGTCGCCGAACTCGGCGCGCGGGCCCGCGCCGCGACCCCCGAGGAGGCGGCCCGGGCCGGTGACTGGGTGGTGGTGAGCGTTCCGCTGACCGCCTACCGGACCCTGCCGACCGCCGCGCTGGCCGGCAAGGTCGTGCTCGACACGAGCAACTACTACCCGTTCCGCGACGGCCGCATAGAGGTCCTCGACACCGGCAAGGCCACCACCAGCGAACTCGTCCAGGAACACCTGGCCGGCGCCAAGCTGGTCAAGGCGTTCAACAACATCAGCGACTTCCACATCCCCGCGCTCGCCCGCCCCGCCGACGCCGTCGACCGCACCGCCCTGCCCATCGCGGGCGACGACCCGCGGGCCAAGGAGGACGCCGCGGACCTGATCGGGCTGCTGGGCTTCGACGTCGTCGACGCCGGCTCGCTGGCCGAGAGCTGGCGCTTCGAACCGGAGACCCCCGCGTACGCGGTGCCGTACTTCGCCGACGCCACCGGCATCAGGGCCTTCATGGCGCGGTTCGCCGAAGGTCTGCGCACCGGCGACCTGCCGCAGACGCCGCCTCCCGCCGACCCGGGCGCCCCGCTGCCCGCCGCACGGCTGTACACCCTGCTCACCGAGGCGACACGCGTACTCACCGCCGACCGCGTGGTCGCCTGACCGGGCCCGCCACAGCGGCTCCGCCCGGCCGGGCCCCACCGGGCCTCGCCCCATCCGGCCTCGCCCGCGTGGCCGGTCCGGGGCCGTCCCCGGTCGGCGGGGGCGGCACCGTCCGTCCGCGAAGCGCTGAAACGCCGAACCTGCCCGTGACGCGCACGGCAGCGCGTCACGGGCAGGAGCTGTGGGTCAGACGGTCCCGGTCACCACCCCGCCCGCCTTGACGACGTGGTACGTGAGGGTCGCCCCGCTCCAGAAGTGGAACGTCAGCGTCGCCCGGGCGTTGTCCCGCAGCGAGTTGGCGAACTCCGCCGTGAGCTTGATCGAGTCGGAGGTGTACGCGGTGAAGGCGGTGTCCCACTGCTGGTACGGCGTCCAGTTGGCCGGTCCCGCGTTGGTGCCGTCGTCGTAGCGGGCCTCCATCGTGGCGAGCTGGTCGCCGCGGAACTGGGTGGGGATGGTCAGGCCGCTGGTGTTCCCGGAGGCGTCGGAGAGCACCGGGGTGTCGTAGGTGACGATGTCGATCCGCCAGGGGACGCCGCGCGAGAAGCGTGCCTGGAGCGTCGCGTTGAGGCCGTACGCGCGGTTGCCCGCGAGCTCCGTCAAGGCGGTGGCCGTGAGGGTGAGTTGGTTGCCGGAGAGGGTGTAGTCGCGGCCCTGGAGGAGGGTGCGGGAGCCGGCGCGCAGGCCCTGGAAGGTGGTCGTGTTGGGGTTGAGGGTGATCGTCCGGGCGGTGATCGGGGCCGACTTGGGGAGGAAGACCTGGTCGGTGGAGGCGGTGCCCGAGCGGGTCGTCCAGCCGGACTTGATCTGGGCGAAGAGTTCGGGGTCGCGCCACTGGAGGGTGCCCCGGTTCAGGAACTGCCCCGCGTCCCAGAGCATGGTGGTGAGGTGGCGCCGGCGCGCGTAGTCGCCGACGTACTCGAAGTACTTGCGCACCTCGCCGCGTTCGATGATCCCCGGCCGGGTGTGGTCGTAGGCGAGGAGCGCGTACTCGCCGATGATGACGGGCACGCCGTGCGCGGTGAACGTGTTGTACGCGCGGTCGAACTGGGCGGTGAGGTCCTGCTCGGAGGTCGCGTCGAAGCGCGTGTACCCGGCGATGTTCACGCTGAACGGCCACCAGCCGTAGAAGTGGACGGTCGTCGCGATCATCGGGTCGCGCAGCGCGGTGAGTTCGGCGGCGAGCGCGTCCAGGCGGCCCTGCTCGGAGTTGGTGTAGAGGGTCGGCAGGACGAGCAGCCGGTTCGTGTTGCCGCCGCCGGACGCGCGGACGACGGTGTGGAAGACGCGGTTCAGCTCGGCGAGGAGCCGGTAGTTCTGGTCGTCGCCCGAAGTGCCGGTGAACGTGGGCTCGTTGACGCTCTCGAACGTCAGCTTCGGGGAGTGGTCGCGGAACGCGGCGGCGATCTGCGTCCAGGTCGCGGTGTAGCGGGCGAGGACGTTGTCGTGGTCGGTGGGCAGCGTGTTGAGCCACATCCACGAGTCGTGGTGCATGTTCAGCAGGACGTACAGGTTCTCGTCGAGCGCCCAGTCGACGACCTGCCGGACCTTGCCCAGCCAGACGGGGTCGATGGTGTAGCCGGGGGCGCCGCCCTGGTGGCCGCTCCAGGTGACGGGGAGTCTGATGCTGCGGAACCCCTGCGACTTGACGTGGTGGAGGAGGGCCCGGGTGACGGGCGGGTT
The DNA here is from genome assembly GCF_033794345.1 of Streptomyces niveiscabiei. Taxonomy (NCBI): domain Bacteria; kingdom Bacillati; phylum Actinomycetota; class Actinomycetes; order Kitasatosporales; family Streptomycetaceae; genus Streptomyces; species Streptomyces niveiscabiei. The sequence continues at coordinate 67,004 of NZ_JARAYJ010000023.1, read as the reverse complement.
GCCCCAGGACGTCTCGTCGGGGATCGCGTCGTACGTGTTGCCGAGGTTCCAGCCCGGCTGCATCGCCGCGACCGCGCCGCGGGCGGCGGCGGAGGCGGGCGGGGGCGGGTCGGCGGCGTGCGCGGTGGCCGGCAGCAGGGGGAGCAGGAGGAGGGCCAGCAGGAGGGCCGCGAGCCGGGGCAGGGTTCTGCGGCGGAGGAGGTTCGCCATGTGCACCTTCCGGACGGTGGGGTGCGGGACCTAGCCGGGACGCGGGCCGCTCTCGGTGGGCCGCCGCTCAGGAAGCCGGTGCGAAGGAAACTCGGGCCGTGCGGGAAAACTTTCGCTCTCTGCGGCGGAGAAATTAACACGGGGAGCCGCGAGGGGCCAGAGCCGGTGCGAGAATGCCGGTACCGACGACGAGGAAGGCGACCTTGGAGGAGCACGCAACGGACCGGGTGACCGGCCACGACACCGACGCGCCCCGGCCCGTCACCATCGCCTACATCGCCGAGTCGGCCGGCGTCTCCGTCCCGACCGTCTCCAAGGTGATCAACGGCAAGTCCGGCGTCTCCGCGGACACCCGGGCCCGCGTCGAGGCGCTGGTCGACAAGTACCGCTACCGCAAACCCGCGGGCGCCGGCCGCAGCAACGTCGTCGAACTCGTCTTCCGTGAGCTCAAGGACATGTGGGCGGTCGAGATCATCCGCGGCGTCGAGGAGGTCGCCCGGCGCAACGGCGTCGGCCTCATGGTCTCCCGCTTCGGCCTGCACGACTCCGCGCCGGGCTGGGACGACACGGTCGCCCGGCGCCCCAACTGCGTCCTGTCCGTGGCCCAGCTCTCCGAGGCCGAACGCGCCCAGCTCACCGCCAAGGGCATCCCGTTCGTCGTCTTCGACCCCATCGTCGAACTCCCGGACGACGTCCCCTTCGTCGGCGCCACCAACTGGTCCGGCGGACGCGCGGCCACCCGCCACCTCACCGGCCTCGGACACCGCCGGATCGCCATGATCGGCGGCCCCCGCGACCAGCTCTGCTGCGCCGCCCGGCTGGACGGACACCGGTCCGCCCTGCGCGCCGCCGGACTGCCGGACGACCCCGAACTCGTCGTCCACACCCAGCTCACCCGCGAGGACGGCCGCGCAGCCGCCCGCGCCCTGCTGACGCTGCCCGACCCGCCCACGGCGATCTTCACCGCCAACGACCTCCAGGCGCTGGGCGTCTACCAGGCGGCGCGGGAAGCGGGGCTGCGCATCCCGGAGGACCTCAGCGTCGTCGGGTTCGACGATCTGCCGGTCGTCGGGTGGGTCGACCCGCCGCTCACGACGGTCCACCAGCCGCTCACCGAAATGGCGGTGGCCGCGACGGAGTTGGCGCTGCTGCTGGGGCGCGGGGAGGAGGCGCCGCAGGTCGGGGTGGAGATCGCGACGCGGCTGACGGTACGGGAGAGCACGGCGCCCCCGCCCGCGCGGTGACGGTGACGGCGGCGCCCTCACGCGGGCAGCGCGTTCGCGTGAGGACGCCGCCGAGAAAGTTTCCGATGATCCGCGCGAAACTTTCCGATCTACGGAACGACACTTGCCAACGCCGGGCGCCCCCAGGGGTCGTGATCCCCATGGTCGCCCACCCCGTCCTCCCCGTCCTCCCCGGCTTTCACCCCGACCCCAGCGTCTGCCGGGTCGGTGACGACTACTACCTCGCCTGCTCCAGCTTCGAGTACTTCCCCGGCGTACCGCTCTTCCACAGCCGGGACCTGCGGAACTGGACCCGCATCGGCAACGCCCTCGACCGGCCCACCCAGTTGCGGCTCCCCCTCGACTCGCCCTCCTCCGGCGGCATCTACGCGCCCACCCTCCGCCACCACGACGGCCGCTTCTGGCTGATCGTCACGAACGTCAGCGGCGACGGGAACCTCCTCGTCACCGCCACCGACCCGGCGGGCCCCTGGTCCGAACCGGTCCTCCTGACCGGCGTCCACGGCATCGACCCCGACCTCGCCTGGGACGACGACGGCACCTGCTGGTGCACGGTCGCCGGCGTCGGCCAGTACCGCATCGACCCCCGCACCGGCGAGACCCTCGGCCCCGCCCGCCGCGTCTGGTCCGGCGCGCCCGGCGCGAAGGCCCCCGAGGCGCCGCACCTCTACCGCATCGGCGACTTCTGGTACCTCCTCATCGCCGAGGGCGGCACCGAACGCGGCCACGCCGTCTCCATCGCCCGCGCCCCCGCCCCCGACGGCCCCTTCGAGCCCTGCCCCACGAACCCCGTCCTCACCCACCGGGGCACCGACCACCCCGTCCAGAACACCGGCCACGCCGACCTGGTCCAGGCCCCCGACGGCACCTGGTGGATGCTGTTCCTCGGCGTACGTCCGGCCGAAGGCACCCCCGGCTGGCACGTCCTGGGCCGCGAGACGTTCCTGGCGCCGGTGGAGTGGGAGGACGGCTGGCCGGTGGTCGGCGAACTCACGTCACCCGAACCCGCCGCGGTCGGCGGCGAGTTCACCTCGCCGGCCGCCGACCCGGCGCGCACCCCCGCGCAACTCGACCCGCCCCACGACGACTTCGACCTCGCCGACCTCGCCCCCCACTGGATCTCCCTCCGCGACCGCCCCACCACCCACTGCACCACCAAGGACCGCCCCGGCTGGCTCACCCTCCGCGCCCGGGGCACCTCCCTCGACGCCCCGGACGTCGTCTTCACCGGCCGCCGCCAGCAGCACCCCCACTCCCGCACCCGCACCCTGATCGACCCCGCCGAGGGCCGCGGCGGCCTCGCGGTCCGCCTCGACGAACAGCACCACTACTCCATCGAGGCCACCCAGGGTGAGGTCCAGGTCCGCGCCCGCATCGGCCCGTTGAACCCGGTCGTGGCGACCCACCCCACCCCGCCAGGACCCGTGGTCCTGCGCGTCGAGACGACCGCCCCCGAACCCCGGGGCGCCCGCACCGGCCCCGACACCGTCACCCTCGGCATCGAGAACCCCGACGGCACGTACGTCCAACTCGCCGCCCTGGACGGCCGTTACCTCTCCACCGAGGTCGCCGGCGGCTTCACCGGCCGCGTCATCGGCATGTACGCCGCCGAAGGAACCGTCCACTTCGACTGGTGCGCCTACGAACCGACCGACTCCTGACCCCCGTCGGCCGCGAACGGCCGCGCCCACCCGCCCCACGGAGAGAAAGTCCGCCCCCGCGCGTATCGGGCCCCGACGGCGGGGGAAGATCGGGGGAGGAGGTGAGGCGTGTGTCCGGGCGGGTGCGTGCGGCGGTGGTGGTGCTGCACGGTGGTGCGGTGAAGGACGTGCGGCCGAGCCGGGACCGGCAGCTGGCCGCGCTGCGGCTGGGGCCCGTGGTGCGGGCGCTGGACACGGCGGTGGGGGAGGACGCGGTGGTCACGCGCGTGCGGTACCGGGTACGGGGGTGGAACGGCGTCCGGGCCGACCCCGTACGCGACACCCTCGGCGCGCTCGACGACCTCGCCGAGCGGTACGGGGACGTACCCACCGTGCTCGTCGGGCACTCCATGGGCGGGCGGGCCGCGCTGCACGCCGCCGGGCATCCGCTGGTCCACGCCGTGGTGGGGCTCGCCCCGTGGTGGCCGCCCGGCGAACCCGTCGACCAGCTCGCCGGGCGGCGGGTCGTCGCCCTGCACGGCGACCGGGACCACATCACGTCCGCGACCGAGACGGCCGAGCTGATCCGGCGGGCCCAGGGCATCGCCGTACGCGCCGACCTCGCCCTCGTCGCGGGCGGCGATCACGCGATGCTGCGCCGCTACCGCGTCTGGCAGCGGACGACGGCGGCGCTGGTGGCGCACCTCGTCGACCCCGGGGCCGGCCCGGACCCGCTGCCGGCGGACCTCCTGCCGACCTCGTGGAACGTGTGACCTTTCGGAGCATCCGGACACCGCCCCGCCGCGGAAGAGATCGGTGGAAGGCATCCCGTCCCGCTCCCGGAGTCACCCACCATGAACGTCTCGGTCGTCCTGTTCACCTCCGACCTGCGCCTGCACGACCATCCCCCGCTGACGGCGGCCCTCGCCGGAGCCCGCGAGGTCGTCCCCCTCTTCGTCCGCGAGCCCCGGTTCACGGCCCCGGGCCGGCCGGCGTTCCTCGCGGACTGCCTGCGCGACCTGGACGCCGGGCTGCGGGAGCGGGGCGGGCGGCTGGTCGTCCGCAGCGGGGACGCCGTCGAGGAGGTGTGCCGGGTCGTCGCCGAGACCGGTGCAGGTCAGGTGCACATGGCGGCCGACGTGAGCGGGTTCGCGCAGCGCCGGGAGGAGCGGCTCCGGCGGGAGCTGGGGGGACGGCTGCACGTCCACGACGCGGTGAACGCGGCCGTCGCCCCCGGTGCGGTCCTCCCCGCCGGGTCGGACCACTTCGCCGTGTTCACGCCGTACCACCGGCACTGGGCCCGCACGCCGCTGCGCGACCCGCTCGCCGCGCCGCGCACCGTACGGGTCCCCGAGGGCGTCGAGTCCGAGGCGCTGCCTCCGGGGGACGGAACCGGTGGTGAGACGGCCGGCCGGGCGCGGCTCGCGGCGTGGCTGCGTACGGGGGTGCACGCGTACGAGGAGCGGCACGACGACCTCGCCGGGGACGCCACCTCCAAGCTCTCCGCGCATCTGCACTTCGGGACGCTCTCGCCGGTCGAGCTGGTCCACCTGGCGCGGACGGTACCCGGACCGGGGGCCGAGGCGTTCCTGAGGCAGGTCGCGTGGCGGGACTTCCACCGGCAGGTGCTCGCCGCCCGGCCCGACGCCGCGCACGCCGACTACCGTACGAAACACGACCGTTGGCGGACCGGGAAGGACGCGCGGGACGACATCGCGGCGTGGAAGGCGGGGCGTACGGGATACCCCGTCGTGGACGCGGCGATGCGCCAGCTCCTGGCCGAGGGCTGGATGCACAACCGGGGGCGCCTGCTGGCCGCGAGCTTCCTCACGAAGACCCTGTACGTCGACTGGCGCGTGGGCGCCGCCCACTTCATGTCGCTGCTCGTCGACGGGGACGTGGCCAACAACCAGCTCAACTGGCAGTGGACGGCGGGCACCGGCACGGACTCCCGGCCCAACCGCGTCCTGAACCCGGTGACCCAGGCGAAGCGGTACGACCCCGAGGGGGTGTACGTCCGCCGCTGGGTTCCCGAACTCGCCGGTGTCCAGGGCCCGTCGGTGCACGAGCCGTGGCGCCTCCAGGGCCTCGACCGGGCGTCGATCGGCGACTACCCGGACCCGATCGTCGACCTCCCCTTCGGCCTCGCCCGCTTCAGACGGGCCCGCGGCCTCGACTGACCGCGTCGACCGCGTCCCGCAGACTGCCGGGCCACAGCATTCCGTCGCCCACCCGGCCCAGCCAGCCGGGGCCGGCGAGGACGACGAGGGGGCCGCTGCGGGCGCCCCGCACACCCCACCGGGTGCGCGCGATCCGCCGGGTCAACGCCGGGTCCGCCGTCGAACGGGTCTGCGCCCAGAGGACGACGACGGACGGTCCGAGCCGGGACACGGCTGCCGCGAGAGCGGGTACGGGGAGCGCGGCGCCGAACATCCTCACCGGCAGGGCCCGTTCACCAAGTGCGGCGTGCAGAGCCTCCAGGGCAAGCGTGTGCTGTTCACCCGGCACGCAGGCCAGAACCACGGGGTCGGCCCCGACCGCCGGGCGGGTATGCCGACGGAGAGCGGTGGACACATGCCACGACAAAAGATGCTCCACCTCCACGTAACGCTCCCCGGAGGACGCCCACTTACGGCCCACGGCGTGCAGGACGGGAGCAATGACCTCCTCCCAGGCGCGGGTTACACCGCAGGCGTCCACCACTACGGCCAACTGCCGTTCCAGAGCGGGGGAGTCCAGCCGCAGAGCGGCCCGCGCGAGGCCATGACGGAGGTCACCGAGGGGGAGGGTGTGGGGTGCTGCCGGGGTCTGCTCCCCGACGGCCGCCCGCCCCTCCTCCAGGTCCCGTTCCCTGATCGCCAGCCGTGCCGCCTCCGCCGGAGGTGTGCCGGTCGATGTCAGGCGGCACATTCGCTCCACGACCGCCACGTCGGCGGGGGTCCAGCGGCGGTGGGTGCCGGTGGGGCGGGTGGTGGGGCCGATGCCGTAGCGGTGGTCCCAGGTGCGGAGGGTCGTGGGGGCGATGCCGAGGCGGCGGGCCAGGGCGCCGGTCGTGAGGGCGGGGCGGTGCATGGGGTCAGCCTTCCTTGAGGAGGGGCGCCTCGGGAAACGACGCACTATCGACGCGAGTTGAGGGGGCTCCGGCGGCTCCGCACGATGACGCCATGGACCCCACCTCGATGCCGGACGACGAACTCGCGCGAGGCGTCGTCCAGGGCGACGAGTCGTGCCTCGCCGTCGCCTACGACCGCTGGTCGGCGCTGGTGCGCGGCACGGCCCGCCGCTGCCTCGGCGACGCCGAGGAGGCCGAGGACGTCACCCAGCTGGTCTTCCTCGGCGTATGGCGGGGCCGCCACGGCTACCGCCCCCACCTCGGCACCTTCCCCGGCTGGATCATGGGCATCACCCGCCACCGCATCGCCGACGCGCTCGCGGCCCGCGCCCGCCGCGGCGAACCGCGCGCCACACCCACCGATTCCCCGGGCCCCGAAGCGGTCCTCGACCGGGTCCTGATCCACGCCGCACTCGCCCGACTCTCCCCGCCCCAACGCCGGGTACTGACCCTCGCCTACTACGAGGACCTCACCCACCCCCAGATCGCCGAACGCACGGGCTGGCCCCTCGGCACGGTCAAGAGCCACACCCGGCGCGGCCTCCACCGACTCCGCCACGCCCTCCAGGAAGCCTGAGATCATTTCCGGCATGGACATGAGAGACGTGCTGATGGACTACGCGACGACGGGCGGCGTCGGCGTCCTGAGACCGGGAGCGGGACTGGACGCCGTCACCGAGGTGCTCGGACCGCCGGCGGAGGCCGACTACTTCCCCAGTCCGGAGGGGACCTGGCCTCGGACCTTCGCCTACGGCGACGTACGCCTCGAAGTCTGCGGCTGCCGCGAGATCTTCCAGGTCGCCCTGAGTACATGGACCGGGACCGTGGAGGTGCCCACCGGGCGGCCGGGGGAGGTGGTGGCCCTCGCGTCGGAGGTCACGTTCGCCGAGCTCAAGGAGCTGTTCGCGACGGCCGGGGTGGAGTGGGAGCTGGGGGAGCCATCCGCCGTCACGACTCAACTCACCGTCGTCGTAGGGGAGTACCCCGAGAACGTCGACTACACCTTCGCCGTCCCCGATCCCACCGCACCGGACACCGCCACCCTGCACAGCGTGATCGCGAAGGACGTCGAGCACACCTGCTAATCGTCCTCCTCCGCCCGCGACAACGCGTCCGTGATCAGCCGGGTCGCGAAGTCGTGGTCGTCGGTCACCCGGTTGATGTGCTCGGCGAGGAGCGTCGCCGTCGCCTCCAGGGCCATCATCTCCGCCTCGGTCCACTCCCCGTACTGCTGGCGCCACAGGCTGGGGCTGAGTTCCATGGCGGAGGAGACGACGAGGCCGACCATGGTGGGGATGGCCTCGGGGCGGACGTTGACGGTCATCTGGCGCAGGGTGGCGACGAGGCTCGGTACGACGTACTCGATGACGTCCCGGTCGTGTTCCGCGTGCGCGAGCCGCAGCCACCTCATGTAGACGTAGATGAGCGTGCAGGCCCCGTCGAGGACGTCGCGCGCCCCCTGGGGGGTCATGGAGTCCGTGTACTGGTCGATCATCTTCTGCTGTTCGGGGTCCGTGGTGGTCCGCCCCGAGTACAGCGTCTTGAGCCGGGAGTCGATCATCATGAGCGCGGTGCTCACATCGCCGACGGGTGCGTACGCGGGGTCACAGGGCGCGGGCACGGAAGCCTCCTCGGACGGTCACGGTGGGCAACGCCTCGTGCTCGTACCGTAGACCGCCGCCGCGCGGGCGGTCCGGAGAATCCTGAAAAGGGCCGCCCCTTCTGGAGCGGCCCTCTCGCGGGGAGCGTCAGCGGCGGCCCGCCTTCTGCTCGGTGATGATGTTCAGCGCGTCGATGAGGCGCTTCAGCTTCGGCGCGAAGTTGGTCGCGCAGCCGAACTTGAGCGGCTTGCGCTTCCCGCCGGGCGGCAGGTTGTCGTTGTAGCGCTGGTTGTTGGCGTCCTGGTTGAAGATCGTCATGGCCTCGCGGGACTTGGAGATCAGGTCCTCACGGAGCATGTCGTCGTCGATGATGGCCTGGATGGTCGCCTTCATCTCCGCGTCGGTCGGCACCTTGTCGTCCTTCATGCGCAGCGCGACCGCCATCAGACCGCCGGGCTCGTGCGTGGTCTGGAGCCCGACCTCGGCGCCGTTGAGGAGGTTGACGTGCGCGCCCTTCTTGGTGCACCAGTCGCGGCTGACCGGCGAGATGTGCTTGATCCCGCAGAACCGCTTCTTGCCCCCGGCGGCCTTCGCCGAGAACGTGGTGCGCGCGGCGACCCCGGGGAACAGCTCGGCCGCGTCCAGGACGCATTCGCCGAGCTCCTCGCCCTTGCGGGCCTTCTCGATGATCGACTTGAGGATCTTCAGGGACTTGCGGCCCCGCTGCGCGCTCTCGAAGAACTTCGTGACGCCGCTGACGACCCGCACGATCGCCTTGCCGACCGCCGGCAGCTTCCCGGCGACCAGGACCAGGCTGCCCACGTCGACCAGCGACCACAGGCAGCTCTCGATGTCGCCCTGCCCGAAGCACCGCTTGACGTTCTCCACGCCGAGCACTTCGAGGAGGATCTGACCGCCGTTCTCCACGACCCAGTCGATGATCGACTTGTTGACGGCGGCCAGCGCCTCCCGGTACTCGTCGACGCACTTCTGACCGCACTGGGCCAGCAGGATCGCCTCGTCCTCGGCGCTGAGCCCCGCCTCCTTGGGGCCGTCGGTGCCGGTGTCACCGGCTTCCATCGCGGCCTTGCGCTGCTCTTCGAGCCGCTTGCGCTCGGCGGCCTCGGCGCGGTCCGCGCTGGCGTCGGCGTCCTTGGCGGCGCCGTCCGCGTTCTTCGCGGCGGTCTCGGCGGCGGTGGCGTCCGACTCGGCCTTCGTCGCGGTGGACCGGGCGCTCGCCGCGTCCGACTCGGCGGCCGTCGCCGACGATCGGGCACTGGCCGCGTCGCGCTCGGCGTCCGTGGCGTCCCGGTCGGCGGCAGCGGCCTCGGACTCGGCGTCGGTCGCGGCGTACCCGGCGTAGACGGCGTCCACGCCGGCCTGCTCGTCGTACCGCTGGGCGTTCGCGTCGGCCTTCTTCGCGGCGGCTGCCGCCTTGTCCGCCTCGGCGGCCGAGGCGCGGGCCGCCGCCACCGACACCAGGGCCTTCGCGGCGTCGGAGGCCGCGTCGGCCGCCGCCTGCGCGGCGATCTTCGCGTCGCCGGCCGCCTTGTCGGCGAGGGCCTTCGCGGTCGCGGCGGCCTTGTTCGCCTCGTCGGCCTTGGCCTTCGCCGCCGACGCCTGCTGCTCGGCGAGCGTCTTGGAGGTCTGCCCGATGAGCACCGCGAACGCGGCGGAGACGTCGCTCTCCTGGTAGGGCGCGCCCAGCGAGATCGCCGTGTCGGCCGCCTTGGTGACGGCGTTCGCCGCGTCCCGGGCCGCCGTCGCCGCCTGGCTGGTCGCCATCGCGAACCCGGCCGTCTTCACGGCCCACGCGGCGGTCTTGAGGGCCTCCGCCTGCGCCGCGGTGGCCTCCTTGCGCGCCGCGATGGCCGCCGCCTGCGCCTTCTTCGCCTCGGCCTCGGCGCTGCGGGCGTTGCGGTTGGCCGCCGCCGCCGCGTCGATCGCGTCGGCCGCCGCCGCGTGGGCGGTGGCCGCGGCGGCGTGCGTGGTGGTGTACGCCGACCAGGCCGCGTCCGCCGCGGCGCGGGAGCGCGACGCGGCACCCTGGGCGCGGGTCGCGGCGGCGCGCGCGTTCACCGCCGCCGTCGACGCGTCGTTCGCCGCGGACCGTGCCCGGCCCGCGGCGGCCGTGGCGTCGTCGGCGGCGCCGCGCGCCTCCGTCGCCGCCTCGCGCGCCTCACCGGCGGCGGACGTGCCCACCGCCGCCGCGGCAGCCGCCTCCAGCGCCCGCGCCCGCGACTCGGTCGCCTTCTTCTCCCGCTCGGCCTCGGCCGCCAGGTCACGCGCCAAGTACGCCTCGGCCTCGGCCTCTTCGGCCTCCGCCCGCTTCTGCGCGGCTGTCGTACCGGCCGTCTCCGCCGCGCCGCGTGCCACACCGGCCGCGTCCCGTTCGGCGCTCGCCCGCCGCTCGGCGTCGGCGGCCTTGCCGCGTTCGCGCGCCGCGTCGGCCCGCGCCGCGACCGCGTTCGCCTTCTCCCGCTCGGCGATCCCGCGCTGCCGCTTCGCCTCGGCCGCGCCGGCCTGCGCGGTCTTCTCCGCCGCCTCGGCCGTGGCCTGCGCGTTCTTCGCCTTCGTCGCGTTGGCGGCGGCCTCCTTGGCCTGCCTGTCGGCCGCCTGGGCCGCCGCCTTCGCCTGCGCCGCTGCCTCCAGCGCCGCCGCCTTGCGGAACTCCGTCTGGAGGGCGTGCGACTGGGTCTTGGCGAGCGCCAGCAGCGCCTGGCTGTCGGCCGCCGTCGCCTTCGCCGCGTTCGACGCGGTCAGCGCCGTCTTCGCCGCCGCCTGGGCAGCCGCGTACGACGCCTTCGCGACCTGCACCGACCGCTGCGCGTACATCAGGCCCCGGCCGCGCGGCGTCTTGTTGGTGTCCGCGACCGTCCACGCCGACGTCTGCGCCGCGGTCGCCTTCTCGGCGGCGGCCTTCGCCGCGGCGACGGCCTTGTCCGCGATCGGCACCTGGGCCGCAGCCGCCGCCTTCGCCGCCGCCAGGTCGGCCGCGGCCTTCGTGAACACGGCCGGCTTCGGCTTCAGGATGCTGTTCGGGTTCGCCGCCCAGTACTTCTGGAAGTACAGGATCTGGTCGGCCTGCCACGCCTGCCGGATCGCCTCGGTCATCGCCTCCGTGGCGACCCGGACCTCCTTGGAGGCGGCCGTCTCGGCGGCCACGATGTCCTTGCGCTGCGTGGCCTGCGAGGCGTACTCGGCCTCCCACTCGGCGTGCGCCTGGAGGACGGCACCGCTCAGCACCCGGTAGTGGTCGATGGGGTTGGCACTGTCGCAGCTCGCCCAGGCCGCCTTGAGGACCTCGACCTCGCCGCGCTCCTCCATCGAACCCGGCTCGGGGGCCTTCGTCGCGAAACCGCCGAACCGCAGCACGCTCGCGATGTCGTTGGCCGACCCGGTGACCGGACCGCCGCCGATCCCGAACAGGGCGTCCTCGGCGAACGGCTTGTAGTTCGTCGCCCAGGTGTCCCCGGTGGTGTCGAAGGCCGCCAGGACCTCCTTCGCCTTGTCCAGCGCCGCCTTGCCGGCCTTCGGCGTCGGATCGCCGCTGACCTTGTACGCGAACTCCCGCTCCGCCTTCGCGAAGGCGAGGATGTCCGCGCCGAACTCCGGGGCGTGGTAGTCGCGTCCGCCCTGGGAGTTGACCGACGCGTACGGCTTGTTGGTCTCGTTCAGCTTCTCCTGGCGGGTGCGGAACGCGGTCGACCGCGCGTCCTGCGCCGCCTGGTCGCGCTTCTGCGCCTCGCCGAGCGGGCCGGTGCCGTACCACCAGTCCTTCCACGCCGCCGCGACGTCCGCCTCCGTGCCGGACAGCGCGGTGTTGGCGACGGTCTTCATCTCCGGGCCGCCGTAGTGGGCGGCCTGGCCGACCTGGCAGCGGTCCTGGCGGGCCTGGGCGCCCAGGCTGATGCGCAGCGTGCGCAGGAAGGGGTCGGTGGGGTTGTCGCCGGGTTCGTCGGCGTGCGCCGGGACGACGGACACCAGGCCCGTCAGCAGGGCGGCCGAGGTGGTCAGCGCGGTCGCGGCCACGCCCCGGGTCAGGGCCGCGCGTCTGGCGCGCGGGTCTCTTCGGAAAGCTCTCAGCACGGATCAGCCACTTCTTCCAGGTACATGTCATGCCCAGGAGAAGCGGGCGCCGCCCGGTGGTCGGCCGGGCGCTGCTGCGGATGAAGAGAGCTGAGCCCCCTGGCGTGCCGGTCGAGCACGCCGTCCCCCTGCCTTCCCCCGAAGGCGCCGAGATCGTCTCATAGAGATCAAGACAAAGGGAAGGCTTGATTGTTCTCCCGTCACGGCAAAGAAACCGCAACGCAACGGCCGGAACCGTAAAAAACAGGCCAGGTTCAGAACCCGGGGAGCCCCTGCATCGACCGCGCCAGCTCCCCGACCGCCACGACCAGCGGCGTCACCGGCTGCACGAAGTCGTTCAGCCGGGTCAGCGCCCGCCGCACCACACCGGGTTCCGGCTCCGGCTCCGCCAACTCCTCGCGCAGCCGCCCCAGTTCCCGGCTCGTGCCCTCCGGGTCGGCGAGCCGCTCCCGGTGCAGCGCCAGCAACTCCTCGACGCGGGCGAGGAGCTCCGCCGTACGCCCCGCGTCGAAGGACTGGAAGGACACCGCGCCCGAGTACGCCGTCGCGCCCGGGCCGATCGCCTGGTTGCCGACGTTGCTCGTGCCGCCGTACTGGACGACACCCTGGTTGATCACCGGGCCCTGCCGGCCTTCGTCACTCATGCTGCCCCCTCTACTTGGCCGCGCCGCCCGCCGGACTCGGCGCCGCCGCGCCGCCCGGCTGCTGCTTCGGGATGCCCTGGAGCGCCGTCGCGTTCGGGCCGACCGCCTGGTTGCCGACGAAGCTCGTCCCGCCCTGCTGGATGACCCCCTGGTTGAGGATGGTCTGCTGCTGCGCCCGGAAGTCGGTCGTGTCGTAGCCGTGCGCGTCGAGGAACTCCCGGATCGCCGCGAACGTGTGACGCTGGATCAGGGCGGTGACCCGCTCCGCGTCCAAGACCTGGAAGTAGTTCTGGTACTGCGGGTCGAGCGCCATCTCCCGCACGCTGATCCGCGCCCCGTAGTCGTACCCGGGGTCCTGCTCCATCGCCTTCAGCTCGTCGTCCATGCGCCGCGCGTGCAACTTGTCGAACTGCGCGTGGTGCCGGGCCCGGAACGGCGCCGCGAGCAGGGCGCCGCCCGTGCGCCCGATGGCGTTCACCAGCACCCCGCGCCGCGCGTCCGCCCCGAGCCCGGGGCCGCGCAGCCGGTCCACCGCGTGGTACGCGGCGAACACCGGGCTCATCACGTGGTTGTCGATGTGCAGTTGGAGCGTCTGGCTGGCCGTCGAGAAGTGCAGCAGCACACTCGGTACGACATCCCCGCCCCACAGCGGCACATGGACCGCGAGGTAGTGCCGGACGTGCCCGGTGGGCCGCAGCATGATCTGCTCGACCGCCTCCGGCGACAGCCGCGTCACCGGCACCAGCGTGTCGGCCCGCATGAACCGCTCGTCGTCCGTCAGCGTCGTCCCGTTGACGAAGACCCGGTCCTCGATCGTCAGCGAACCGAGTGCCTCCTCACCGGCGGTCGCCTGGATGCGGCGGCGCACATGCGCGATCAGCTCGGTCACCGTGAACGGCGTCGTCTCCAGCGGGCGCCCCGTGCCCGTCGGGTCGTCGGCGGGCAGCAGCGGCACGGTCAGCGGGTACTTGGAGACCGTCGCCGCGTACCCCATCCAGGGCGCGTACCCGCTGTAGACCGTCACGTTCCCGTTCTGCGCCTCGCCGATCGCCGCGATCCGCCGCGTGATCCAGTCCTTGCGGGGCGGCGCGGGCGGCGGCGCACTGCCGAACCGCTCGCGCGTCATCGTCGAGCGCAGCAGCCGGTCGATCCGCGTCTCGTGCCGCACGACCAGCGCGTACGCCGACGCCACCGCCCCGAACGACACCAGCGCGGCCGGGACACCGCCCCCGTACGCGCCCAGCAGCCAGGCGAAGAACCCCGGCAGCGGCGCCGAGGACAGCAGGACGGCGAAGTAGAGCGCGACCAGCGCGATGATCCCCGCCGAGACCGCCGCCCCCCACAGCACCTTGCTGTCGGGATGGTGCCGCCCGCGCGTCGACAGGCTCGGCTGCACCGGACGCTGCACGATCCCCAGATACAGCCCGGCCGGGATCAGCCACAGCGGCGCGACCAGCGCGACGGCCCCGAACGCCACGGACAGCCGCAGGTCACGCTCGTGCCGCAGCTTCTCGGCGTGCAGGCAGTGCAGCGTCACCGCGACCAGGTCCACGTCCGGCGACGGCGCCACCGCGCTCGCCTCGTCCGCGAGGACCTCGTCCACCACCCGGCGGGCGAAGTTCTCGTCCGTGTAGGCCGCCGCGCACAGGTACCGGGTGACATCACCCTTCGTACGCCCCAGCGGCATGCTCATCGGTACGGCGTTCCTCACTCCGGCCCCCTGTCTGCTCCTCGGACTCGACAACGCCCTCACCCTCCTGGCGGACACGGTCGTACGCGTTCCTGGCGACCCCCTGGTCAGCAGTGCGAGCAGGATGCCCGCGGCGAGGCCGAAGATGAGCCCCGAGCGGGCGAAGTTCTTCAGCACCGTCCCGTCGAACCTGATGCCCGAGGGGTCCGTGTAGAACAGTTCGGGGACGAGCCACAGGGCCAGGTACATCAGCTCCGCCGCCAGGACACCGCCGACGAGGCAGCGCAGCCAGCCCGGCAGGCGGGCCGGCAGCCGCGCCGGGAGCAGCAGGATGCCCGCGAACATCAGCAGGGTCAGCAGGTTGTTGCTGACCAGGTAGCCCATGCCGCCCATGTCGTCCGGGTCGTACTGCCACGACGGCGCGTACCCCGCGACGGCGAGCCACCTCGGGAAGCCGCCCTCGCGGTAGTGCTCGACGTAGTAGTCGTCGAGGGGGTCCCGCATCCACGGGCCGCCCACGGCGACCAGCACCACCAGCATCATCAGACGGCCCGACCTGGGCCCGCCCGCAACTCGCCATCGAGACACCGGCATTGGGGTTCCCCCGTCATCCCCGAAAACAGTGGCCGCACTCTATGGCATCCCCCGCCCCGCGCACCCCGAATCCGCAGAACCCACGTCGACTCCCCTCAACCCCCCGGCCGGACACAGCCGTTGCCGGCGGGTAGACGTGGACGGCGCCGGCGCGGACCGTCACGTCGAGCAACGCCCCCTCGGCCTGGACGCCGTGGTCGGCCAGGGATCCGGTCAGAGCCCAGTGCTGTCGGGCGATCTCGCTCGACCGCCCTGCCCGCCCGGCACAGCCCGGCCCGGACCGGGATTGCGGGCCTGCGCACAAGTCGTTTACAACCGCCACGTGTGTCTCATAGGTTGGACGGGCGTCCACTTCAATGGTCGTCAGGTGCTTCTTCCCCTGGAGTCCCCCATGCCTGTGCCGCCCTTCGCAGACCATCCCGCGCCCGCGCCCGAGCAGCGGACCGCGGTCGACAAGGCGCTGGTCCTCCTCAAGTCCCTCGCCGAGGAGGACGGGGACATCGGGGTGAGCGAACTGGCCCGCCGGGCCCGCCTCACCAAGTCGACGGCCTTCCGGCTGCTCGGCATCCTCCAGCGCAACGAACTCGTGGAGCGGGTCGGCAGCAACTACCGGCTCGGCACCCAGCTGTACGACATGGGCAACCGCGTCTACGGCCCGACCCCCCGCCTCCTCCAGGAACGGCTCCTGCCCTACCTCGCCGACCTGTACGAACTCACCCACGAAACCGTTCACCTCGCGGTCCTGCGCGGCACCGAGATCGTGTACCTCAACAAGATCCACGGCCACCGCGCCACCCGCTTCCCCTCCCGCATCGGCGCCCGCCTGCCCGCCTACTGCACCGGCGTCGGCAAGGCGCTCCTCGCCTTCGACCACGACGCCGCCGAGGCGGCCGTCGCGGCGGGCCTCCCCGCCCGCACCGAGTACACCCTCACCGACCCCGACCGGCTGCGCGCCGACCTCGGCCGCATCCGGCGCGAGGGCATCGCCTACGACCGCCAGGAGGTCGCCCTCGGCCTGACCTGCGTCGCCGTCCCCGTCATGGGACCCGACGGCCGGCCGGTCGCCGCGCTGTCCGTGGCCGGCGCCGACCACCGCTTCGACCCCGCCCGCTACGCACCCGCGCTGCGCAGAGTGGCGTACGCGGCGGGCCGGGTCCTCACCGAGTGGCCCGCCGCGTGACGCGGCGCCGTCAGCGTCTGCTCCTGTTGGTGCCCGAGCCGCCGCCGAGTTCCTGGTCGCGTTCGTAGCCCTCCTGGGCCCAGCCGGCGATCTTGCGCAGCTCAGCCTTGACCTCGTCCCAGGTCTTGAGGTAGCTGCCGATCGCGCGGATCTCCATCGGGATCACCTGGGTGCCCTCGACGGGGTGCGGGGGGATTCCCTTCATCCCGCCGAACACCTGCTCCTGGGACACCTCCGGCTTCCCCGTCAGCGCCGACTTCGCGTAGGTCTCCAGGCTCACCTCGTCCAGCTCGCCCACCTGGCGGGTGGCTCGGTCGAAGAAGGACAGCTTCTCGCCCTCCTTCTCCGTCTTCTCCTGGAATCCGGCCAGCCGACTGACGATGTGGTTGTTGTTGCGGCGCAGGTAACCCTGCACGTCCTCGGGGAGCAGCCGGTAGGTGTCGGTGAGGTTGGAGCGGGACAGGAAGATCGTCCTGTTCTTGATCTGGCCCTTGTCCTTCGGCTCCGCGACGTAGTCGGCCACCGCGGCGACCTGGGTGAAGTAGAGCTGGAGGAAACCGTTCAGGGTGTCTGTCTCGGACGTGTCCCGGTTGCGCTTCTTGCCGGCCGCCGAACCTTCGAACTTCGCGACCTCGGCCTCCGCGAACGGCCGTGCCTGGTTCAGCCGGAACAGCGCGCGCGGCTGGCGCGCGTTCGCGACGGCCGGAGCCTCCTCCCGGTAGTGGTCGAAGACCAGCGGGATTCCGGCCAGCGGCACACCGATCGTGTACTGGACGAAGAGCCCGTCACCCCGGCCCGGCTGCCCGGACCTCTCGGCGTAGCCCTGGCTGCTGAGCGTCACGCCCTCGGCGGCCGACAGGAGTTCCAGACCCACGGTGGCGTCCGCCAGCTGCGTCCCGTCGACCGCGTTGTAGAAGTCGTCGCGGACCCGCTTCATCTCGTCGACGATCCGGTCGAGTTCGTCCGGACCGGCGTCCCTCTTCGACCCCACAACCTGGACGGCACCGGACACGAACTCGATGTTGGAGTACGAACCGCCGCCGGCCCGCGACCTGCTGTCGGAGACGACCGTGAAAGCGCCCTCCGCTCCGGTCGCGAGATTCGTGTCACCGGGCAGCTTCGCCCCGGACCGGTCCCGCACCCGCTTGTCGACCTCGGCCTCGAACCCCTCCATGCGCTGCACGGACGCCCCATGGCTGTGCCCGTGGTGCGCGGGCGCGGTCTGCGCCGCAGCCGCCTCACCCACCGGACGGGACATCACCCGCCTGGCCGTCGCCTCGGCCTCCCGCTCGAAGCGGTCCGAGGGGTCGGAGACCGACAGCCCCGACCCGTTGTCCGTACCGGAGACCGGCCCCTGGCGCTGCTGCACGACGTGCGTCAGCTCGTGCGCCAGCGTGTGCGGGTCCCCGCCGCCCCTGCCGATGACGACATGGTTGCCCGACGTCCAGGCCCGCGCGCCGAGTTCGGCCGCCGAGCGCTGCGCGGCCTGGCCCGTGTGCAGGCGCACGTCGGAGAAGTCGTGGCCGAGACGGGACTCCATCTCGGCGCGGACCGGCTCGTCGAGCGGCTTGCCGGACGAGCGCAGCACGTCGTGCGCCGTCGACCGCTGCACCGCAGACTCCGCGGCCTCCGCTTCGCCGGACACCAACCGGCTCACCACCGCGTTGCCGACGCTGCGCTGCAACGCGCCCAGCACGGTCGCCGTCAGCAGCCGCGCCCGCGGGTCCGCCGCCCCGCCGCCCGGACTCCGGTCCGCTCGCGGGGCCTTGGCGGGCTTGCGGTCCGGCCGCTCGTGGGCGTGCATGGGGGGTCTCCGTCCAGCGTTCAGACAAGGGCCCCTCTGTCGTACCCGGCGCCGTCAGCCCAGGTCCAGGCCCCGGAGGGCAGACCTGGGGGCAAGACCGTTTCCTTCGGCGCCGCCGTACGGCACGCTCACCACGACGTGGACGACGCTCTCGCCGTCCAGCGACTCGTACACGTGCGGCCGGTCGCCGGGGTAGCGGACGGAGTCGCCCGCCGACAGCTCCACCGGGCTCTCCGCGGGGCCCACCCGGACCCGCCCGCTCACCACGTACAGGTGCTCCAGCGTGCCCACCGGATGCGCCTCCGACGCCCCGCCCGCGCGCGGCCCGACCCGCAGCAGATAGTTCTCGACGACCCCCGAGCCGTACACCAGGCCGAGCGCCCGCGACTCGAAGCCGGCGCCGCACTCCCACACCACCTCGTCGCCCCGCTGCACGGTGACCGACGGCTGCCGGTCCGCCACCAGCCGGGCCACCGGCACCCGCAGGGCCGCCGCGATGGCGAAGAGCGTGTCCACCGTCGGGTTGCCCGACCCCTGCTCCAGCCGCGACAGCGTCTGCTTCGCCAGCCCGGCCCGGCGCGCCAGCTCGGCCAGGGAGAGGCCGCGGCGCTCCCTGAGCAGCCGGATGTTGTGGGCCACCATGGCGTTCTCTGAGGACACCCGACCACTGTAGACACGCCCCCGCCCCCGGGCCGACGGCGAGAGCATCCCGTGCGCTGTCCGCCGGGAGCGCACCGGACTTTCCGGTACAACCGCCGCGTACGTGCCCACGCTCCGCCATCGCCGTGCCACAGTGCGGCACGACGGCGTGACCGCTGAATGTTCAAGGTCTTTGCTGAGGGCAGCCGGTAACGAGTTCTCCGAGGCACCCGGCCCGCCCGCCCCCGCGCGGCCCTCCTCACCGGCGGTTCGACAGGAAGGAACGCCGTGAACGGACACCCTGTAGGGGCGCACCCCCGACCGGAGCCGGTGGTGGCCCGATGAGGACCGTGACCGTCGGGACCGGCCCGGTCTCCTTCGCGGACGTCGTCGCCGTGGCCCGCGAGGGCGCGGGCGTCCGCCTCGGCGACGACGCCCTGTCGGCCCTGGAGAAGGGCCGCGCCCGGGCCGAGGAGCCCGCCGCGCGACCGGACGTGGAGTACGGCGGCCTCACCGGCTCCGGTGGCTTCGCCACCGAACGCGTCCCGCCCGCCCGGCCCGCCCGGCTCCAGCGGTCGCCGGTCCGCCCGCACGCGGCGGGCACCGGCCCCGAGGTCGAGCGCGAGGTCGTCCGCGGCACGATGCTGCTGCGCCTGTCCACGCTCGCCACCGGCCACACCGGCATCCGCCCCGCCACCGCCGGACTCCTCGCCGCCCTCCTGTCGGCCGGTATCACCCCGGTGGTCCGCGAGTACGGCTCCCCGGGCTTCTCCGGCGGCCTCGCCCCGTGCGCGCCGGCCCTGATGGGCGAGGGCGAGGTCCGTGACGCCTCCGGCACCCTGATGCCGGCCGCCGACGCGCTGGCCGCCGCCGGACTCACCCCGGTCGGCCTGCGCGAGAAAGAAGGCGTGTCCCTCCTCGTCGGCGTCGAGGGGATGCTCGCGCACCTGGTCCTCGCCCTCACCGACCTGAACCGCCTGCTGAAGACGATGGACATCGCCGCCGCCATGTCCGTCGAGGCGCTCCTGCGCACGGACCGCGCCTTCGCCCCCGAACCGCTCTCCTTACGCCCCCACCCGGGCGAGGCCCGCGCGGGCGCCAACCTCGTCGCCCTCCTCGCCTCCCACCGGGACCCCGACCCGGGCTGCCCCCGCGTCCGGGACGCCTACTCGCTGCGCCGCACCCCGCAGGTGCACGGCGCGGTCCGCGACACCGTCGACCACGCCGCGGCCGTCGCCGGCCGGGAACTCGCCGCCGCCGTCGACAGCCCGGCCGCCCCGGACGACGGGCGGGTCCGCTCCGACGGCGCCTTCCACAGCGCGCCCGTCGGGCACGTCCTCGACCTCCTCGCCGTCGCCGTCGCGGACGCCGCCTCGATCAGCGAACGCCGCACCGACCGGCTCCTGGACGTCGCCCGCGCCGGCGGCCCGCCCGGCGTCGACAGCGGCTCCATGATCGCCCAGTACACGCAGGCGGCGATCGTCTCCGAGCTGAAGCGGATCGCGGCGCCCGCGTCCGCCGACTCCGTCCCGCCCGGCGCGGCGGCCGAGGGCCACGTCCCGGCGGGCTGGGGCGCCGCCCGCACGCTGCGCCGCGCCGTCGACGGCCTCACCCGGGTCGTCGCCGTCGAGATCCTCACCGCTGCCCGCGCCCTGGACCTGCGGGCCCCGCTGACACCGTCCCCCGCAACGGCGGCGGTCGTAGCGCTGCTGAGGGAACGCGGCATCCCCGGCCCCGGCCCCGACCGCTATCTGGCGCCGGAGATCGAGGACGCCGTGGCCCTGATCGCCTCCGGCGCCGTCATCGACACCGTCGAGCCCGTCACAGGAACGCTCTCATGAGCCCACAGCCCGGCCCCGCGCCGCTCGCTCCGCGCCCCCGCCCCGCTCCGGGAACCCGGGGGCGTGAGCCCCGGTCCGTCGAGGTGGCCCGTACCGGGCTCCCGCGCGTCGACCGCCCCCCTCCACCCGCCGGACACCACCCCCACCCAGGAGCCCCCCGATGAGCACCGACACCGCCGCCCCCCTCTCCATGCGCCAGGCGTTCAACGGCACCGTCCTCGCCTCCGCGATCGCCGCCGCCGTCGAACTCGGCCTCCTCGACGTCCTCGACGAGGACCGCACCTGTGCCCTCGACGCCTTCGCCCGCGAGCACGGTCTGAGTTTTCGCGCGCTGCGGCTCATCGTGGACGCCCTGGAGGGTGCCGACGCGGTCGCCACCGTCGGCGACGGCGTCACCCTCGTGCCCGGCCCCCGCTTCAGCGAACTCTGGGAGAACAAGGGCTACTTCGTGTGGCTCGTCCAGGGACACGCCTCCCTCCTCGCCCGGGCCGGCGAACTCGCCCGCACCGGACGCGGCCAGGACGCCGTACGGCTGCGCGACGGCGCCGCCATCGCCCGCGCGGGCCGCGACTACGGCAACTTCCACGTCGACCCCGTCGTCGAACGGGTCACCGCCGGCCTCGACTTCGAGCGCGCCGCCGACCTGGGCTGCGGCAGCGGACGCCGGCTCGTCCGGCTCGCCCTGCGTCACCCCGGGAAGCGGTTCGTCGGTATCGACGTCGACGCGGGGGCGGTCGAGGCCGCCACCAAGGCCGTCGCCGACGCCGGGCTCTGCGACCGCGTCGAGATCGTCCACGGCGACGTCGCCCGCCTGGCCAAGGGCCGCCACCCCGGCGTCGACCTCGTCCTCTCCTTCTTCCTCGGCCACGACCTGTGGCCCCCGGCGGACTGCGCCGCCTCGCTCGGCCGGCTGCGCGAGGCGTTCCCCGACGTACGGCGCCTGCTGCTCGGCGACACCTACCGCTCCGACCTCAGCAACGACCCCGCCGCGCCCCTGTTCTCCCTCGGCTACGAGTACACCCACGCCCTCATGGACCAGCACATCCCCGACGTCGGCGAATGGGAGGACGCCATCGCCCGCTCCCCGTGGCGCCTCGACGACCGCACCGAACTGGACGTCCCCCACAGCTGCATCCTCCACCTCACGCCGAGAACCTGAGCCCGGTCCCCCGGCCGGAGCGATGACATCGTGGGGCCGAGACAGCGAGGGGGAACCCACACCATGACCGCACCGCGAGAAGAGACACAGATGCCCGCGACACCCAGCGACCTGGTCCGACCGCTGCCCGAACTGCTGCGCGGACACGCCGGGGCGCGCGGCACGAAGGTCGCGTTCTCCGACACCCGTACGTCGCTCACCTTCGCGGACCTCGACCTGCGCACGGCACGCCTCGGCGGCCACCTGGCCGCCCTCCTGCCGAGGGGCTCCCGGGTCGCGATCCTCCTCGGCAACCGCGTGGAGACCGTGGAGAGCTACCTGGGCGTCAACCGGGCGGGCTGCGTCGGCGTCCCCGTCAACCCGCACTCCTCCGACGCCGAACTCACCCACGTCCTCACCGACAGCGACGCCCTCGCCGTCATCACCGACACCGCCCACGCCGACCAGGTCCGCACGGTCCTGCCGCCCGGCGCACGGCACGTCATCGTCGTCGGCGAGTCCTACGAGGACCTCGTCACCCGCGACCCCGCCACCTCGGCCCGCGACGACCTCGGCCTCGACGAACCCGCGTTCCTGCTCTACACCTCCGGCACCACCGGCGTCCCCAAGGGCGTCCTGTCGACGCTGCGCGCCGTCCTGTGGAACACCGCCACCTGCTACACGCCGATCATCGAACTGTCCCCTGACGACGCGCTGCTGTGGCCGCTGCCCCTGTTCCACTCCTTCGCCCACAACCTGTGCGTGATGGCCGTGACCGCCGTCGGCGCCTCCGCGCACATCGTGCCCGGCTTCTCGGCCGCCGAGGTCCTCGACGAACTGCGCGCCCGCCCCCACAGCTTCCTCGTCGGCGTGCCCACCATGTACCACAACCTCGTCCACGCGGCCGGCCCCGAAGGGCTCCACCTCCCCGCGCTGCGCGTCTGCCTGGTCGCCGGCGCGGTCACCACCCCGCAGCTCGCCGCGTCCTTCGAGGCCGCCTTCGGTATCGGGCTCACCGACCACTACGGCAGCACCGAGACCAGCGGCCCCATGGCCACCATGCGCCCCGGCGGCGAAGTGCGGCCCGGTTCCTGCGGGCTGCCGCTGCCCGGGACCGGCCTGCGCGTCGTCGACCCCGCGACCGGCGCCGACGTCCCGGCCGGCACCGAGGGCGAGATCTGGATCAAGTCCCCGAACATCATGCTGGGTTACCACAACCGGCCCGACGCGACCGCCGAGGCCCTCAAGGGCGGCTGGTACCACACCGGCGACCTCGCCCGCCGCGACACCGACGGCTACCTCCACATCACCGGCCGCCGCGACAGCGTCATCATCCGGGGCGGCGAGAACGTCCACCCCACCGAGATCGAGGCCGTCCTCCTCAAGGTCCCCGGCGTCCGCGACGCCGCCGTCCTCGGCCTGCCCGACGAGGAGTTCGGGCAGGTCCCGGCCGCCCTGGTGGTGCCGGAACCCGACGGCGTGGACTGCGCCGCCCTGTTCGCCCGATGCCGCCGCGAACTCGCCCCCTTCAAGGTGCCCGTCGAGGCCAGGGCGGTACGCGAACTGCCCAGGACCGCCAGCGGGAAGGTGATCCGCAGACTGCTCCCCGGCCTGCCCGGCCGCCTCCTCGGCGTCTCCGGCGTCCACGAAGGACTCCAACGGGTCAGCGCGGGCGGCGAGTTGACGCCCCTGCCGGGCACCGCGCCGCTGCCGTCCCTGGCCGGCCGCGAGGTCGCGGTGACCGGCGGACGGCTCGCCGCCCTCATCGCCGGGCACCTGGTCGAGGGGCACGGAGCCCGGCACGTCACCGGGGAACCTCACGACCTGGCGGTCACCGTCACCGGCACCACCGTCACCGTCGACGGCACCACCCTGGTCCTCGCCGAAGGGCTCACCGACCGCCGTGTCCTCGACGCCCTCGACGTCGCCCTCGGCCACCCCGGCGCCACCCTCGTCACCGCCGCCCGCCCCACCGCACCCGAACGGCTCCCCGAGAAGGCCGACTTGACCGGCGCTTCCCTCGTCGACGTCGTCACCCGCGAGGTCACCCACGTCCTGGGCGACCCCGTCGGCATCGACCCCGACCGCGCCCTGCGCGAGTACGGCCTCACCTCCGCCGACGCCGTCCGCCTGCGCGACCGCATCGCCGCCGCCGTCGGGCTGACCCTGCCCACCACCCTCGTCTTCGACCACCCCTCGGTACGGGCCGTCGCCGCGTACGTACACGGCGAACTCACCGGCGCCACCGAGACATCGACCCCGACCGCCGTACACGCGGCGGCCGACGACGACCCCGTTGTCCTCGTCGGGCTCGCCTGCCGCTACCCCGGCGGCGTCACCACCCCCGACGAGCTGTGGCGCCTCGTCGCCGACGGGACCGACGCGATCTCCGGGTTCCCCGACGACCGGGGCTGGGACCTGGAGCGGCTCTTCGCCACGTCCGCCACCCGGCACGGCGGATTCCTGCACGACGCCGCCGAGTTCGACGCCGAGTTCTTCGGGATCTCCCCCCGCGAGGCCCTCGCCACCGACCCCCAGCACCGCCTGCTCCTGGAGACCGCCTGGGAGGCCCTGGAGCGCGCCGGACTCGACCCGGCCGCGCTGCGCGGCGAACGGGTCGGCGTGTACGCCGGGCTGATGCTCCACGACTACGTCAACGACATGGACCGGGTGCCCCGGGAACTGGAGGGCTACCTCGCCACGGGCGTGCAGGGCGGCGTCGCCTCCGGACGGATCGCCTACACCCTGGGCCTGCGCGGCCCCGCCCTCACCATCGACACCGCCTGCTCGTCCTCGCTGGTCGCGCTGCACCTCGCCGCCCAGGCGATCCGGCGCGGCGAGTGCCACCTCGCGCTCGCGGGCGGGGTCGCCGTGATGGGCACCCCCCAGGGCTTCCTGGAGTTCAGCAAGCAGGGCGCGCTGTCCGAGGACGGCCGGTGCAAGCCGTTCGCCGCCGGGGCCGACGGCACGGGATGGGCCGAGGGCGCCGGGATGGCCGTACTGGAGCGGCTCTCCAGCGCGCGCCGCGCCGGGCATCCCGTGCTCGCCGTGATCCGGGGCTCCGCCGTCAACCAGGACGGCGCCTCCAACGGTCTCACCGCGCCCAGCGGCACCGCCCAGCGCGAGGTGATCCGCCTCGCCCTCCAGGACGCCGGGCTCGGACCGGACGACGTCGACGCCGTCGAGGCACACGGCACCGGGACCCGCCTCGGGGACCCCATCGAGGCGGGCGCGCTGCTCGCGACGTACGGACAGGGGCGCGGCGCGCCGCTGTGGCTCGGCTCGCTCAAGTCCAACGTCGGACACACGCAGGCCGCCGCCGGGATCGGCGGGGTCATCAAGGTCGTCCAGGCGATGCGGCACCGGACCCTGCCCAGGACGCTGCACGTGGACGCGCCGACACCGCACGTGGACTGGGCGTCGGGTGACGTGCGGCTGCTGACCGAGAGCATGCCGTGGCCGGATCGGGGGCGGCCCGCGCGGGCCGCCGTGTCCTCGTTCGGGATCAGCGGGACCAACGCGCACATGATCCTGGAGGAGCCGCCGAAGGAACCCGCGGTGCCGGCCGGGCCCGAGCCGGAGGCCGTCGCCCTCACGCTGTCCGGGAAGTCGCCCGAACGCCTCCGCGACTGGGCCGCGCGGCTGGTCCCGGTCGCCCTGACCGTACCGCCCGGCGCCCTCGCGCACGCTCTCGCCGGACGCAGCCGCTTCGCCCACCGGGCCGTCGTCGTCGGCGGCGACCTCGCCGCCGGGGTAAGGGCGTTGGCCGACGGGAAGCCGGCCGCGAACGTCGTCGCCGGGGTGGCCGACGTCGACGGGAAGGTCGTGTTCGTGTTCCCCGGGCACGGGTCCCAGTGGGCCGGGATGGCCGCCGGGCTCATGGGCGAGTCCGTGTTCGCGGAGTCGCTCCTCGCCTGCGAGCGGGCCCTTACGCCGTACGTCGACTGGTCGCTCACCGAGGTGCTCGCCGATCCCGGGCGGCTGGACCGGGTGGACATCGTGCAGCCCGCCCTGTTCGCGGTGACGGTGTCGCTCGCCGCGCTGTGGCGGGCCCACGGGCTCGAACCGGACGCCGTACTCGGGCATTCCGTGGGCGAGCTGGCCGCCGCGTACGTCGCGGGCGCGCTGAGCCTGGACGAGGCCGCGCGGATCGTCGCTGTGCGGGGGCAGGTCATCGCCGGGCTCGGCGGCGGGACCGGCATGGTCGCCGTGTCGGCGGCGCCCGAGCAGGTGGACTGGCTGGTCGAGCGGTGGCCGGACCAGCTGTGGGTGGCCGGGCTCAACGGGCCGACGGCCACGGCCGTCGCCGGGGACGAGATCGCGCTCAAGGGGCTGCTCGCCGAGTGCGCGCTCGACGGGGTGCAAGCCCGGCGGGTGCGCATCGGGTACGCCTCGCACTCGCCCCGGATGGAGGCGCTGCGGGAGGAACTGCTGGAGCGGCTGGGGACGGTGCGGGCGGGGACGCCTTCGGTGCCGATGTACTCCACGGTCGATCTGGAGTGGATCGGTCCGGGCACGCTGGACGCCGAGTACTGGTACCGCAACCTGCGTGAACCCGTGCGGTTCCAACCTGCCGTCGAGCGGCTCGCCGAGGACGGGTTCCGGGTCTTCGTGGAGTCCAGCGGGCATCCTGTGCTGGCCTCCGCTGCCGAAGAGACGCTGGACGGCGCCGGCGTGAACGCCGTGGTCGTCGGAACGCTGCGGCGCGACGACGGTGGTCCCGCGCGGTTCCTGTCCTCCGCCGCCGAGTTGTACGTCCGTGGGGTGGACGGGGTGCGGCTCACGCCGGCCGGGCGGGCGGTTGCCCTGCCGTTGCCGACCACTCCGTTCCGGCGGCGGCGGTTCTGGCTGACGACCGGCGGGGCGGCGCGTACGGGGAGCGGGCATCCGCTGCTCGGGGCGTTCGTCGAGTCCGCGCGCAGCGGGGAGTCGGTGGCGACGAGCCGGATCTCGCCGGTCGAGCTGCCGTGGCTGGCGGACCACGCGGTGAACGGGACGTGCCTGCTGCCGGGGACCGCCCTGCTGGACCTCGCGTTGTGGGCCGGGGGCGGTGGGGTCGACGAGTTGGTCATCGAGGCGCCGTTGGTGCTGTCGCGGCAGGGTGCGGCCGAACTCCAGGTCGTGGTGGACGGCGAGCGGCGCACGGTCGAGGTGTTCTCGCGGCCGGACCAGCCGGGGGCGCGGTGGCGGCGGCATGCGCAAGGGACCCTCGGCGCGGGAGGAGCCGAGCCCTCGGGGGGCGCGCAGCCGGTGCCGTCCGACGCGGAGAAGGTCGACGTGGACTACGCGTCGCTCGCCCTGCGGGGGTTCGAGTACGGGGCCGCCTTCCGCGGAGTGCGGCAGCTGTGGCGGCGGGGTGACGAACTCTTCGCGGAGCTTCGGCTGCCGGAAGAGTCGCCGGGCGGGTTCGGCGGGGCCGGACTGCATCCCGTCCTCGGTGACGCAGCTCTGCACGCTCTCGCGTTCACCGCGGACCCGGCCGAAGGCGAGGTGCGGTTGCCGTTCGTGTGGCGGGACGTGTGGGCGGGGGAGCGGCAGGACACCGAGGCGTACGTCCACCTGGTGCCGAGGGGAGCGTCGGACGTCGACGTCAGCATCTTCACCGTCGCGGGGGAGCCGATGTTCCGGGGGACCCTCGGGATGCGGGCCGTCGCGCTGCGGGAGCTGACCGGGGCTGTGCCCACCGACTCCGTGTACCGGACGCGGTGGGTCGAACTCGCCGGTTCTGCGGGGGAGTCGGTGGTCTTCACGCCGCCGGCCGGTGATGTGCGCAAGGCTGTGCTGGACACGCTGGCCCGGCTTCAGCAGTGGCTGGAGGGGGATCAGGATGTTCCGCTCGCCGTCGTGACCCGGAGCGGGGATCTGGCGCATGCGGCGGCCCGGGGGCTCGTGCGGTCGGCCCAGTCGGAGCATCCGGGGCGGTTCGTGGTGGTGGAGACGGACGGGGATGCCCGGTCTTCGGCTCGTATCGGGGACGCGGTGGGCGCCGGGGAGCCGCATGTGCGGGTCAGCGGGGGGCGGTTGCGGAGGCCGGAGTTGGTCCGGGTCGCGCCGGGCCGGGGGGAGCGGCCTTCGCTGGCGTCGGGGACCGTCCTCATCACCGGGGGGACCGGGACGCTCGGGGCGTTGCTCGCGCGGCACCTGGTGAGTGAGTACGGGGTGCGGAGTCTGCTGCTGACCAGCCGTAGCGGGGGAGGGGAGGCCCTTGTGGAGGAGCTGCGCGGGCTGGGCGCCTCGGTCACCGTGGCCGCCTGCGACGCCGCCGACCGCGAGGCGCTCGCCGCCGCGCTGAGCCTCGTACCCGCCGAGCGGCCCCTCGTCGGTGTCGTCCACGCGGCCGGGGTCCTCGCCGACGGGGTCGTCACCGGGATGACCGCCGACCAGGTCGAAGAGGTGCTGCGGCCCAAGGTCGACGGCGCCCTCAACCTCCACGAGCTGACCCGGGACGCCGGCCTCGCCCTGTTCGTCCTCTTCTCCTCGGTCGCCGGGGTCCTCGGCAGCCCCGGCCAGGGCAACTACGCCGCCGCCAACGCGTTCCTGGACGCCTTCGCGGAACACCGCAGGGCCGAGGGGCTGCCGGTCCAGGCCCAGGCGTGGGGCCTGTGGGAGGAGATCTCCGGCATGACGGCGGCGGTCCGCGACCGGGACGTCCCCGACGGCGTGCTGCCGCTGCCGACGCCGTTCGCGCTGGCCCTGTTCGACGAGGCGCTGCGCCAGGACGAGGCGGCGCTGACCCTGGCGAGGTTCGACCTCGGCACGCTGCGTACGCGGGGCGCGGCGGGCCTGCTGCGGGGGCTGGTGCCCGCGACGCCGGCCACCGCGCCCGCCGTGGCGCTGCGGGACCTCGCCCCGGCCGAGCGCGCGGCCCGGCTGCTGGCCGAAGTCCGGTCGGTCGCGGCGCAGTTGCTGGGCCACGCGGACGCGGAGGCGCTCTCCCTGGACCGCAGCCTGCACGAGTTCGGCCTCGACTCCCTGACAGCGGTGGAACTCCGCAACCGGCTGAGCGCCCTGACGGGCCTGCGCCTCCCGGCGACGCTGGTGTTCGACCACGCGGAGCTGAGAGGGCTGGCGGAACACCTGGACGGGGAGCTGACGGCCGCGCTGGAGGCCGAGGTGTGAGGCGGCGGGCTTGAGGGGCGGGCCGGGACGCACCCCGCCGCCCCTCAGCCCCGCGGGCCACCCCGTCCACCCCACCCGATCCGCGCATGGTCGGATGACCGGATACGTACGTGCTCGTGCTGGAGGTTCTGATGTCGCAAAGCCCCGACCTGACCGGTCTGCGGGTCCTCGTCACCGGCGCGGCCGGCGGCCTGGGCCGGGCTGTCGCCGAGGCTGTGCACGCGGCCGGGGGAGACCTCGTGCTCACCACGCGGACCCCGCAGTCGCAGGGCGTCGCCGCGGCGGGCCTCGACCGAGGGCCCCGTGTCGTCACCGCCGTCGCGGACGTCACCAACGCCGCCGAGCTCGCCGCGGCGGTCAAGCTCGCCACCGACCGGCTGGGCGGCATCGACGTGCTGGTCAACAACGCCGGTGTCCCCGGCCCCGCGGGCCCCGTCTGGGAGAGCGACCCGGCCGAGTGGCAGCACGCGATGGACGTCAACCTGGGCGGCACGCTCGCGGCCTGCCGTGCCGTCGTCCCCGGCATGATCGAGCGCGGCCGGGGCCGGATCGTCACGGTCTCCAGCCACGCCGGGCACACCCGGTGGCCGTACGTCAGCGCGTACTCGGTGTCGAAGGCCGCGGTCAACAAGCTCACCGAGAACCTGGCGATCGAACTCCTCCCGCACGACATCGCCGCGTTCAGCTACCACCCCGGCCTCCTGGACGTCGGCATCGGGGCCGCGCCAGCCCAGGAGGCCGAGAACCCCTGGCAGCGCCGGGTCGACTCGTGGCTCGCGGCGCAGCGCCGGGCGGGCCGCTACGCCACGCTGCCCGCCGCGCTCGGCAACCTCCTGCGCCTGATCGGCGGAGAGGCGGACGCACTGACGGGCCGCTATCTGACGTACGAGGACGACCTCGCGGCGCTGGTCGCGGCGACCGGCCCCGTGTGAGCGGCGTTAAGGTGGCACCCTAAACGGACGCATGTCCGGAAGTGTGGGCGCGAGCCCGGAAGGAGGGGGACGTGGACCCCAGGAGCGACGGCCCTCACCGCGCGGACGCGCAGCGCAACCGGGAGCGGATCCTGGAGGTCGCGCTCGCGGAACTGTCGCGCGCGCAGGACGTCCCGCTGAGCCGGATCGCGAAGCGGGCCGGCGTCGGCCAGGGCACGTTCTACCGCAACTTCCCCAACCGCGAGGCCCTCGTCCTGGAGGTCTACCGCCACGAGGTGCGCCTCCTCACCGACGCGGCGGCCCACCTCCTCGCGACCCGCACCCCGGACCGGGCGCTGCGCGAGTGGCTGGATCAGCTCGCCCGCTTCGCCGTCGCCAAGGCGGGCCTGTCGGACACGATGAGCCGCATCGTCGGCTCGTCGGACGCCCGGGCCCAGCCGGGGTACGCGGCCGTGGCCGAGGCGATCGACGCCCTGCTCACGGCGAACCACGAGGCCGGCACGATCAGGCCGGGCGTGACGTCCGCCGACTTCGTCCTGCTCATCGCCGGGATCTGGCAGATCGACTCCGGCGGCGACTGGCAGGGCCAGGCGTCCGTGCTCCTGGACGTCGTGATGGACGGCCTGCGCACGGGGGCGCCCGTCAGTCGGTGAGGACGGCGTCGCGGTGGAGCCACTCGGGGTCGTGGGCCGCCTTGTACAGGAAGCCGGCGACGTCCGCGCGGCTGATCGTCGGATTGCCCTTCATCGGCAGCCGCTCGCCGACGAGGTAGGTCCCCTTGGCGGGCCCGTCGGTGAGCATCGTCGGGTAGACCAGCGTCCAGTTCAGCGCGCTGGCGCGGATCGCCTGCTCGGAGGCGGCCTTGTCGGCGTAGATGTTGCGCAGGAGGGTGCTGTAGATGGCCTTCTGCGTCGTGCTCGCCGCCCGGTAGGTGGCGCCGACACCGAACGACGACAGCCACACGAGCCGGGCGACCCCCGTCTCGTGGGCCGCGCCGAGCACGGCGCCGGCGGCGCGGGTGAACAGCCCGTCGGCCCGGATCGACCTGCTGCGGCCGAGGGCCGACACGACGGTGTCCTGGCCGACCATGGCCTTCGCGACGTCGCCGCGGGACGTGGCGTCGCCCGCGACCACCGTGATCCGGCCGGCGAGCCCGTCGAGCGCCTCCGGCCTGCGGGCCAGGACGGTGACCTCGTCGCCGCCCGTGAGCGCGAGGTCCACGAGGTGGCGTCCGGTGGGTCCGGTGGCGCCGAGAACGAGCAGGTTCATGACGGGGGGCCTTCCGAGAGGGGGGAGTCCCGGTAACGGCTCACCGTCGAGGAGGCGCGACACGGGACGTAAGCGGACTGCTGTCCGGTACTCTCGAAACGTACCGGACAGCAGTCCGCTTATCAACCTGCGGCCTGATGACTACGTCGTTGGAGCCGGGTTCGCATGAGGCGTTGCCGTTCGGCTTCGGCGGCTGTGACGGGTGCTTGCCGGGGCGCCGGTCTGCTGGGCGCGAAGTTGCGCGCCGTAGTGGCCGGTCTGTTGGTGGATCTCGTCGGGCTGTGGCTCGTCCGGCCACACGACGAGCAGGTCGCCGGTGTCCGCCCGCTCGGGGGACACCGGCGCGACTGGACGCTGACGTTGGCCGGGCCGCTGCTGACGCCGGTGCAGACGACGGCGTGCCGGGGGGCGGCGAAGACCAGTCCGTTCGAGGTCTCGAAGCCCATGGGTGCACGCTCGCCGGAGTCCTTGAGTTCGAACGCGTGGTAGTCGACGTGGACCGGGCTGGAAGCCGCCGTGGGCGCTGGCTCAGTGCCTCCGACAGGGCAGTTGGGCTCCCTGCTGCACACCCTGCATTCTCTGCCGTCCCCGCCAGTGGCACTGCCGAGGTACCAGCCGCTCGCCTCGTTCACGATCTCGACATCCGGCGCTGGCCGGGTCTTCCCGTCCCGTGCGGCATCCGGGACCTGCACACGCTCGGTTCTTTCATCCGCCGCGCCGATCGTTGGAGGTGTCGGGCGTGCTGCCGTCCTTGCAGTCCCCAGAACTTCGATGACCGGCACCCAGCCGTCATGCGGCGCAGTGGCCGGATGGGGCGACAACAGGTCCGGCAGGTTCTGGCGAGCCCTCGTCGGCGGGCCGATGTCCCGAAAGAGATTGTCGAAGCCGATGACGTACGGCTTCCTGAACAGCGGTGATGCGCTGCCGCGATCGACATCGACACGTGTCGAGGAGCGTGCCCGCGTCCGATTCATGAAAGAGAGGATCGCCTCGTCAAGGAACGTGGGGCGGAGGCCGCGCGGATCGTCCTGGGCCGGATGTCGTTGCCGGGAAGCGGTGGAGGCATCAGGTGCCGACGGACCACGACGGCGAACAGGACGTAGGCGAGCACCGCCAGCACGACCGTGACGATCCACGCGTGCGATCCGGTCGGGTCGTAGACCCGCCCCGCGTTGCCCACGTCCACGGCGGGCGCCGTCTGTCCGGTCCGGAACGTGTCGCGGTCGCTGCCGTGCAGCTTGACGCCCGTGAGTCTTACGGTGCCGTCGTCGGACCGGAACGTTCCTGACCACTCGCAGGCGGTGTGCCCGGCGTGCCCGGAGCACGTGAGGTGGCGCGCGGTGAAGGTGCCCCGAGGCCCGTCGGCGGTGGCGGTTCTGGCTACGGTGCCGAGATGTGGCACCGACAGCCAGAAGAGAAGGATGCCGGCCAGCAGGAGCAGCAGGGAGACGAACCCGGAGGGCCTCCTCCCGCTGATGGGCATGAGGTCAGTCCTTCGGCGCGCAGGTGCACTGCGCGGCGGCGTTGTCCGGCCGGTTCGCGCGGGTGTGCAGGTACATCGCCACCACCATGGGGACGGTCACCAAGGTGTTGTAGAAGAGGTGCAGTTCGACGCGGGGCATGATCAGCTGGATGAGGCTCGTCGGAGCGGCTTTGCCCAGCAAGTGCGCGCCCGCCAGCGCCTGCACCAGGAGCAGCAGGTGTTCCAGGTGGTGCCACACCTGGATGCCGAACGACACCTTCCACCAGATGCCCGAGCGGCCGGTGAAGCCCGGCATCAGGAGGAACAGGCCGACCACCATCACCAGGGCATAGCCGTAGTGCATCCACTCCGAGGTGACGAGCCACGGGAACGGAACCCCGAGCACGCCGCGTGCCTCCGGGATCGGCCAGCCCAAGACGTAGATCTGGTACGCCTGGACCAGATGCTCCGCCCAGTGCGCGACGACGATGATCAGGAAGACACACAGACCGAGTTGATGATGACGGCTGTTGAGGGAGTCGAGCCCGCTCCGCAGAGTGCGCGGTGACGCTCCCATGCTGATGGCCATGCCTGAACCTCCGGGGTCAGGGAACGGTGGCTCATTACATCAGGACCGTGAGCGGGAGGGCTTCTCCCCTCGTGCTCTCCTTGAAGGACCGGTCGGCAGACGCTCGGACGCCCGCGAACTGCTCGGCGGCTGCCCCGCGGTGTCGGCCGCCGCGACCCTCACCGAACGATCGCCGCTGCTCAGCGGCTTGATCGAGGGAGGCCCCGCCGTCCTGTTCTCGTGGTCGGCCGGCGGCCAGGCCAAGACAGTGGGCGTTCCCCTGCTCCGGCGGGCAGTTGCCACCGACCGGGCGGTTCATTAGCTTCCTGGCTCACGAGGCCCCGTCGTCCGGCGGCCACTCGGCCCTCGCCGGTCACCTGTCTCCCCCTCATTTTTTGGAGGAAGAGCCATGTCCCATGTCGCACTGAACAACGATCTCCCCGGAATCACCGGCCTGATGATCCACCGTCCCGACACCGGCGGACCGCTGGGTGACCTCGCGGACGCTCTGCTGAGGGCGCCGTCCTCGCTCGAACCGGGAGAGCGAGAGCTGATCGCGGCGTACGTCTCGCAACTGAACGACACCGAGTTCTGTTCCTCCTCGCACGGGGCCTTCGCCGCCGCGCAACTGGCGGGAGGCCAGGAACTGGTCCGGGCTGTACTGGCCGACCCCAGTACCGCACCGATCAGCGGCCGTCTGCGTGCGCTGCTGGGCGTGGCCTCCGAGGTCCAGAGGGCCGCGCGTCCGGTCTCCGACAAGGCGATCGAGGCGGCTCGGGCCGAGGGCGCGGACGACACGGACCTGCACGACACCGTTCTGATCGCGGCGGCGTTCTGCATGTACAACCGCTATGTCAGCTGCTTGGCCACCGAACTGCCCAAGGACGACGGGTACTACGAGCACGCCGCTCGGCGGATCATGAACGACGGCTACCGGGCCGGCATCGTCCAGGGCGGCTGATGTATGACCGACAAGTCCGCCGAACCGTTCCCGGACGCCGTCCATCACGTCACCTACCGCAGATGCCGGGAGAACATCACCCGACTCGTCACCTCGGGCCCCTCGGTCGCGGATCTCCCGGTTGCGGCCTGTCCCGGCTGGAGCGTGCGCGATCTCGTCGGACACCTCGTTGTGGTCTGCCGGATGGCCGTCGACGAGGAGCCGGGTGACATCAGCGATCCGCCGCCCCCGCCTCCGGGGATCCCTGTCCCTGAACTCGTCATCGCCTGGGCTGAGTTGGAGAAGGAGCTGCCACGGGTGCTGCCGCGCGCGGACTGGCTGCGCCGGCGCATCCTGCCCCTGGACGCGTTCTCGCACGAACTCGATCTCCGCGCCGCCCTCGGCATGCCCCCGCCCGACCGCCACCCCGCTCTCGCCGACGCGCTGGATCTCGCTGCCATGGGCTTCACCCTGGCGCTGCACGAGCACAGCCTGCCGGCGTTGTGCGTCCAGACGCCCGACCGGGTGTGGACGGTCGGGGAGGGCGAACCGGCCGCCACGTTGAGCGGGGAGAGCATGGACATCTTCCGCGCGCTGACCGGACGGCGTACGGTCCGGCAGATAGGCGAGCTGTCCTGGAGCACCGAGCCGGACCGGTGGCTGCCCGCGTTCACCTGGGGTCCGTTCACGCTGCCGACGCACCTCGTCGAGGAGGCGGCGGGCGGGGTGGTGAGCAGTCACCTGCGCGACTGACGTCGTCGCCACCCGGGAGGCCGGGTGGCGACGATCAGCGGCACATGGAGCAGCTCAGCCCGCGGTCTCCAGTCGGCGGCGGCGTTCGCCCGCGGGGCGGCCCGACGCCGCGCGGAAGACGATGGGGCGGGCGATGGCCTGGAAGTCCACGTCGGGGTCGAGACGGCGGACCGTCTGCTCCACCATGAGGAGCGCGAGCAGGGGGAACACGAACTCCGACGAGGCGTATATGCCGTTGCGCCGCTGGCTGGCGAACAGCTCGGTGGAGAAAGCGATCAGGTCGAAGTCTCGGGCGGTGGTGCCGCCGTACCGGTCGACGAGGCGGGTCATGTCCGCGGTGAAGGCGACCGTGTCGCTGTGCCTGTCGACCTGTTCGGCGCTGGCCAGGACCGCTTCGGCGCACCGAGGGCCGTTGCGGAAGCCGAGGTTGAGGAAGAACAGGGCCAGGTTCTCCCGTACGACTTCGGGAACGCGGTAGACGAACCCGGCGTCGAGGACGACCACTGAGCCGGTGCGGGTCAGGCGCAGGTTGCCGGGGTGCAGGTCGCAGTGGACCAGCCCGGTGCAGAACAGCATCTCGAGGACGGCCCGGAGCGTTTGGTCGGCGAGTGCCCGGCGGCGCTCCGTGCTCAGTTCGGTCACCTCGACGTGGTCGCGTATCTCGGGCACGAAGTCCATGACGACGCAGGACTCTCCGCACAGCGACGTGACGGGTGCGGGTACGGAGATGAACTCCAGGGTGGAGAGGTCGTCGTGGAGGAGGGCGAGGTTGCGTGCTTCGGCGTCGAGGTTGAGTTGGCGGAGCACGCTCGCCTCGACAGCGTGCGCCATGGCGGCAAGCGGGGCTCCGCGCCGCCCGGGCGGCGTCCCGCGAGCGCGAAGACGCTGCTGAGGATGGTGACGTCGCGGCGGACCGTGTCGGTGAGGCCGGGCCGGCGGAGTTTGACGGCCACCTGGGGCCCGTCGCTCAGACGGGCCGGGTAGACGCAGGCGATGCTGCCCGACCCCAGGGGCGCGGTGTGGAAGTCCGTCAGCAACTCCGCCCGTTCGGGGCCGGGATGATCCGACAGCGCTCGGTGGACGTCCTGGGGGCGCATGGGTTCGACGTCGTCAAGGGTTTCGACTCGCCCGACCGCACCGGCAAGCTGGTGCGCGTCGAACGGGACGGACGGCGGACGGTCCTGGCGCGGAAGGGACTGGAGTACCCCGGCGGGGTCACCGTGGCTCCCAACGGTGACCTCTACCGGACCAACCGCACGACGTCACTCGCCGAGGCGAACGGCCAGCTGCTGCGGCTGCGCCCGGGCCGGCCGTGATGCCGAGGCCGCCCGGGACGGTCCGACCGCCCCGCAGCGGGCCTCGGCACCGGACGGTGTCAGCCGTCGCAGTGGCCGCAGCCGTCCCGGCCGCCCCGGTCGGCGTAGTCGTCGTGGTGGCGGACCCAGTTCATGATCCCCGCCTCCTCCTGGCGCCCGAGCGGAGTCAGGTCCAGGTAATTGAAAGTGCCGTTGAGGAGATCGGTGCCCCGCGAGTACGTCGAGTACGTGTGGAACACCCTCTCGTTCTCGCGTAGGAAAACGCTCAGACCGTGCTGCTCTCCGCTCAGGGCCCAGGAGCCGATTCCAGCCTCCCGCAATTCGTCCTTCGTGCGGAAGTTGAAAAGAACAGGCGTCACCGATTCGTCCATGGTGACGTGGAAATCGTAATTGAACGACGTTCCGTGCGACGAGAACCAGGGAAATGTCCACCCCATGCGCTCACGGAATCTCGTGATCGTCGCGAGCGGCGCGCGGGAAACCGCGGCGAATGATGTACGAGCCGCGTGCAGATGCGCCAAGTGGCCGATGTTGTCGGCCAGGAGCGAGCACCCGGTGCAGCCGGCCTCCCAGTCGGGGTCCAGCATGAAGTGGTAGACGATGAGTTGACTGCGGCCGTCGAACAGATCGACGAGAGTGGACGAGCCGTCCGGCCCGTCGAAGACGTACGGCTCGGTGATCTCGACCATCGGCAGCGCCCGGCGCCGAGCGCTGAGCGCGTCCCGTTCCCGGTCGAACTGCTTCTCCCGTGCCAGCAGTTCCTTGCGGGCCGCTAACCATTCTTCTCTGGACACAATCGCCGGACTGTCCATTTACGAGCCTCGCCTTCGTTGTGCTTTCCCAACAGTGGGGACCCTACCGGAAGAGCGGTGGCCGCACTGCCGGACGTCTGCGGTGGCACGACCCGGAAGGCGGAATCGGGAATGGGGTGCGCACATTTTAAGTAGACAGCGGCCCGGAATCGCCGGGTATATTCGGCAAGTCTTTCCGTACCACTTGAGGCACCCAAACGAGGGGGTGTCGTACAGTGACGGCTGCATTACGTGCGCTACGGCGCCGAATGCTAGTCCCCGCTTTGTCCAGTGCGAGCCTGGAAGTTCGCGGATTCCGGAGAAAGAACTCCGCTGCCCAGGAACTGCTGGAAAGCATCAGGCGCAGCTTCCTCGAAGGATACGGACATCTCGTCGAAGCACCGGATGTGGGGGTCGCGGAGCCCTGGCTGGAAGCGATTCCCAAGCAGTTCCGGGGATTTGCCTACGAGGGTGCGGCCATGGGCTGCACCATCATGGACGCGCTGCCCGGCAGCGGGAGACAGCGTCTGAGCGATCTGCTGGCAGGGCGCGGCGGCGCGCACACGTACATGGCGTACGTAGGCATCGGCTGGGCCATGGCGCGACTGCTGCGGCTGCTGCACCCGGACGTCCGGGAGACGGACCCGCTCCTGAGGTGGTTGATCCTGGACGGATACGGCTTCCACCAGGCGTACTTCCACACCGACCGCTTCGTCCCCGAGCAGCGACGCGAACAGAAGCCGCCGTGGCCGCAGGACCAGACGTCGTACGCGCACCGCGCCGTGGACCAAGGGATCGGCCGGAACCTGTGGTTCGTCGGCGGCACCGACGTTGACACCGTCCTGGCACTCCCCGGCGCCTTTCCACCCGACCGGCGCGGTGACCTCTTCAGCGGGGTGGGGCCGGCCGCGACCTACACCGGCGGGTCGACGCGGACGAACTGCTGCGCTTGTGCGAGCGCTCCGGTGAGTACCGACCCCAACTCCTCCAGGGCTCGGCGTTCGCCGCGGAGGCGCGAGAGCGCGCCGGACTGACGGTGCCACACACCCGCCTCGCCACCGAGGCTGTGCGGCATGGAACTCACGAGGCGGCACGCGTCTGCCGGGAAACAAGGCCGGGCATGCCCGACCGAGTGGACACGCCCGCCTACGAGACATGGCGCCAACGCATAGCCGGAGCACTGGTTCCCGACGGAAGGTGCTAGCCACGTGACCACCGTGCGATCCCGCCTCTACCTGAAGCTGCCAGGAATCGTCGCTGTCCTGCTCATGGTGGTGACCTACTTCGTCGTGCGTCCCGCTACGCCGTCCGCCGCCGAGACGGACAGACGGGCGACCACCTTCGCCTTCACCTCGAAGACCATCGCCATGCCCGCAGGCTACGACCAGCAGGACATCCGCAAGGTCGCACATCGAGGCGTGGATCTCCTCCGTGGGCGCCGGCATCGCCATGAACGACGTCGACGGTTTCTCCAACGACCTCTGCGTCACCGGCCCCCGGATCGACCAGGTCGTCGTGACATCCGTGCCCGACGAACGCGGCGACCACTACGCGCCGTTCGTCCTCGGCCCTGCCCCGCTCCCCAGGGACGACCCGATGGCCCCGATGGGCTGCGTCGCCGGTGACTTCAACGAGGACGGGCACAGCGGCCTGCTCGTCTACTACTGGGGCCGAACCTCGATCGTCTTCCAGGCCTGGCCTGGCCTGGACGACCTGACCGCCGACTCCTTCGCGGTGACGATCGCCGACTTCGACGGCGACGGCCACGAAGACGCCTCATCGGCAACTACTTTGCCGACAGCCCTGTTCTCGACCCTTCCGCGCGGGGCGGCGTGGGCATGAACGACTCGCTCTCCAACGCCCTCAGCGGCGGCGAGGACCACATCCTGCGCTGGACCGAGGACGGTTTTGTCCAGGCGAAGGACGTCATGCCCCGCGGGATGCGCATCGGCTGGACCCTCGGCGCCGCCGACCCGAACTCGACGACGCGGACATCGTGCTGATCGCCGACACCGACACCCTGAACCCCGACCCGGCCGTCTACGCTGCGCTGGTCGGCAGGGTTCGCACGGGGCCGCCCTCGCGATCGCCGACCATCCGCGCCACCGGGACGAAGCCAACCTCACCAACCACCTCGCCTGCCCTCTCATCGCCGCGATCACCGGCCACGACATCCCCCAACCGCTCGCCGGAGACCTAACGCTCTCCCGCGAGGCCCTGAGTGCCGTCCTCCACGCAGCGGAGAAGCTCCCCAAAGAGCTGGCGGCGTGCGTGAACGGGTACAGCATCGACTTCCTCCTCCTGAACACGACCGGACCGATCGCCTCCGTACGCGTCGACCGGCCGAGGAGTTCACGTGCAGCAGGCTCAATAAGCCTCCTTCGAAGACGCGGAGCGCACCAGGTCGATTCGCTCGGGCAGCCGCTGCACGGACACGCGTTCGTGATGGGAGAAGCCGGCCGCGATGCAGACCAGCTGCGGACGAAGCCGGTCGACGGACTCGGCCTCCTTCGCGCCCAGCAT
The DNA here is from genome assembly GCF_033794345.1 of Streptomyces niveiscabiei. Taxonomy (NCBI): domain Bacteria; kingdom Bacillati; phylum Actinomycetota; class Actinomycetes; order Kitasatosporales; family Streptomycetaceae; genus Streptomyces; species Streptomyces niveiscabiei. The sequence continues at coordinate 27,905 of NZ_JARAYJ010000023.1, read as the reverse complement.
CTTCTGGGCGAGCGCCTCGAACTCGATCACCACGGGGCTGCCGTTCTTGTCCGGCCCCAGAGTGTCGGTCGGGCCCCGGTGCCACTGCCCGGTCAGGTACTCCGACGCCGGGAACCGGATGCCGAGCATCGCTTCCAGACCGGCCGCGACCCGCCCCTGAAGCTCCGCCTCCAGCGTCACCGACGGGCCGGGCAGCCCGGTATCCCGCCCGTCCACGCCTCTCGCGAACAACATCGGCTCGGCCACCGGCGTCCCCCTCCCTTGAGCTCTGCGAGAGGACCGATCGGCCAGGGACATCGGGTACTCCGTATCCAGGTTGGTTTTGTTCATGAGAACGGACAGCAGATGTTCGCCACGTTCGAGAGGCACCGCTGTTCGGCGCTGTTCGATTGCGGAGCAAGTCGGAGACCGGCTATCGGCACCTTGGGAAGTCCGCTAGAAGAGGCCGGCGTGCATGTACTGCGTGAGGTTCTCGGGGATCTCGCGCAACCACGGACTGCGGACGGCCGGCAGCCGGACCAGGGTGTGCTGAAACGCGCCCGGATCGGCCCGGAACAAGTACCGGGGACGCGGGGCGGGCGGATCGTCGCGGAGGACGCCGTCGGGCATACCGCCCGACGCGGGAACTGGCAGGTGCGGCTTGGGGAAGGCCAGCCACAGCCACACCCCGAACGGCACAGGCACCGGGTAGGCCGTAGTGGCAGGGTTGGCCGGGGTCCAAGTCTCTCCGGTCTGCGGATGGGTCGGCACGAGGATGATGTCAGCGTCCGCGTTGGGGGCGGGCTGTCCTGGTCCGGCCAGGACGGCGCGCCGTGCCGGCGGATCCGCGGGCAACAGAGCGTCGAGGGCGCGCTGGAATACGTCCTTGCTCAGACCGTCCGGGACGGTCACCGGTCGGCCTTCCGAGGCTGCCAGCAGGTGAGCGAGTGCCCGGCCGGCCGCGGCCTCCCACTGCGGGCTCCACGACCAGAAGTGGTTCGGCCCGAGCCGTGACCCCCATGTGGCGACCGGCTCGAACGGAGGCGTGCACGTCCCCTCCTCCACCAGCTCTGCCCAGGAGAGCGGTGCGGAGTCGGTGCCGTCGACGAGGAGGCGGCGCACGGCATGCGGGGCCAGCCATACCGCCTGCCAGAGTGAGCAGTCGTCGATCCTGCTCGCCACGGGCAGACCGCACTCTTCGCATGCCATGTTGGGACCGTCCGCTCCGCCGAGGCCGCAGCAGTAGCCGCCGGCCCGCTCCGGGATCAGCAGGGTGCCGCGGGCGTCGCCAGGCGCGATGACGATCGAGCCGGGGGCGCCGTCGGAGAGGGCGTGGACCGGCGCGTGGATGCCGCGGGCCACCGCCTCGTCCGGATGGATCTCCTCCCATCTCCGCCACGGCGGCCCCCAGGGCTCCGGGTCCACGGCGAACGTGCCCGACTCCATCAGCACCGGGAGCTGAATCCCGTTCCCGTACTTCTGATGAGCGTGGGCCGGCAGGGCGACCCGGGACAGCGGGTTGGTCAGCTCAGCGCCGCACCCCGCACACGCGAAAACGAACAAATGCCCTCCGCCAGAAACAGAGGACATCGTCGCAGCTTCGCGGCAGACCGGCCAACGTGTTTTGAATCCCCTCCTGGGGCCGAAGCACAGCCGCCACGTCGAGCATCACCGTTCGCATCCCTGGCGCGCTCGGATGCCTCCCGAAAGCGGTGAACATCTGCTGTCCGTTCTCGTGGGCAAAGCCACCAGGTGAATCTGCGGGAACCAACTCCAGACGGCAGCCGCACTCGCTAGCCTGGCAGCGAAGGGGAGGGCCGGTCAGGTGGCGACGCTGGTCGTGGGTTTTCGGCTGGGCAATGACGCGAGCAGTTGGCAAGCGACGGTCTTGGTGACCGAGTCCGGGGTTCTGCACCGCGCTCATGGCATGTACGGGAAGTCATTGAGGCTGTCGAAGCCAGAGCCGTCACGTGCGCTGGCCAGCCCGCTCCGCAGCTTCGCACGAGAGCACCCGCTGGCCCGTCCCATCGCCGATCTCCGCAAGCACCACGCCGACTACCTGAAGAGGGGCTACTCCCGTCTCCTCATCCCGCCCGCCGTCGTACGCCTCGACATAGAGGAGTATCCGCCCCTTCAGGCAGTGCCCCATCGGGAGCTGATCGAGGCATTCATCGGTGCTGCTCCGAACAGACCGCAACCGCTTGACACCGTCATCGGGGCGTTCCGCAGCACCCTTGGGCTGCCCACCCGGCCCGCGAACGTCCCCTGGGCTCCCCGCCCACAGTCGCTGCCGCCGCGCGTCGAAGTGATGCTCCGCGCTCTCGAACGCGGCTCCTCGATCAGCGCTCCGCAAAGACTGCCGGTCGGGTGGACTGTCACGGGTGACGAAGTGCGGCTCCATGTCGGCAGGACGGGGGAGACCCTCGACCGGCGGGCGGTGATCGAACTCCAGGCGGCTCTCAGCGCGTGGCTACGCTTCACGGACAAGTCCACTGGAGCGGGCAGTTGTTGAATCCCGACACGTGAGGCCGGCCCCGGGGACGGTCGAGTGCGTCTGGGCTCCGCGTGCCGGCAGGTGGTCACTGCGCGCTGAGAGACCGGGTGCGCTGGTGGGCAGACGCCTTCGGACGGAGCGCGGCGGCGCCACCGCCGCGACCTCGTCCGAGCGGCGTTAAGACCCCGCCGGCGGCGCCCCCGTACTGCCCCGCACCACCAGCGTCGGCGACAGCTTCACCTGCGCCGGAGCCTTCCCCCGGTCCTCGATGCGCTCCAGCAGGAGCCGTGCCGCGTTGTCCCCGATCTCCCGCCCGGCCTGGTCGACGCTGGTCAGGGAGACGGGGGCGAGGGACGCGAACACCGTGTTGTCGTACCCGGCGAGCGAGATGTCGCCGGGGGCGGTGAGCCCGGCCTCGGCGAGGGCCTCCAGGACGCCCATCGCGACGACGTCCGCGCCAGCGAAGATCGCCGTGGGGCGTTCGGGGCGGGCCAAGAGCTGTCGCGCCCCTTCGTACCCGCCCGCGTGCGTGTAGCTCGTCGACACGACGTCGTCCGCCAGGCCCCGTTCGCGCATCGCCCGCCGATAGCCGTCCGCCCGCTGGGAGTTGGGCATCTCCACGAGCCGCGTCGGGTCCGTGTCGTGGTGTTCGATGTGGGCGATGCGGCGATGCCCGAGCGCTGTGAGGTGGTCGACGACGAGGCCGGCGCCCGCGACGTCGTCGTCCACGACGGTGTCGTACGCGGCGGAGTGCCCGTGCCGTCCGACGACGACCGTCGGGACGGTGGACGCGACCTGTTCGAGGCGGTCCCGCGAGGAGACGGGCGCGATGAGGACCAGCCCGTCCATGCCCCGGTCGACCATCGCCTCGGCGACCCGCGCCTCCGCCTTCTCGCCGTTGCAGCCGGGCCCCAGGAACACCTGGTAGTCGGTGTCCGCGAGGCGTCCGGTGATCCCGTCGAGGATCTCGGGGAAGAAGGGGTTGCGGATGTCGGGCAGCATGACCCCGATCGTGTACGTCCGCCCCCGCAGCCCCCGCGCGGCGGCGAGCGGCCGGTAGCCCAGCTCCTCGATGGCGCGCCGCACCTTGGCCCGCATCTCGGGGCTCGCGCCGTACGCGTTGCGCAGCACCTTGGAGACCGCGGTCGTCGACACCTGGGCGTGCCGGGCGACGTCGACGATCGTGACGCGGCGCGGCGGTGTGGGCGGGGCCATCCCGGGGTCCTCCGGTCGGAGTGGGAAACGTTGCCCGACAGTGTACTGCGCAGTGTCTTGACGTCCCCCACCCCCGTCCTTAGGGTCTGGCAACACCCCTTGGGAAACGTTACCCATTCCCGTCCCCGCCCTGAGCCGCCCCCGAGCCGCACCGCTCGTTGAAACGTTCCATGGAAGAGGTGGGCCGTGACCACCCGACCCAAGACCACCCCGCCCTGGTGGTTCGCCCTCCCCGCGCTCCTGCTGTTCGCCTTCGTCGTCCTGGTCCCCAGCGCCCGGGGCGTCTACTACGCCTTCACCGACTGGGACGGCCTCGACCCGGGCTTCTCCTTCGTCGGCCTCGGCAACTTCGCGGACATGCTCGACGACCCCGACGCGCTCGCCGCCGTCCGCCACACCCTGCTGATCGCCGTCTCCGTCACCGTCGTCCAGAACGGCCTCGGCCTGCTGCTCGCGCTCGGCGTGAACTCGGCGATCAAGTCCCGCAACCTCCTGCGGGTCCTGCTCTTCGCGCCGGCGGTCATCACCCCGATCGTCACCGCCTACCTGTGGCGCAACCTCCTCGGCCCCGACGGCGCGGTCAACAGCGCGCTCGGCGGCCGGGGCCAGGACTGGCTCGGCGACCCCGGTCTCGCCCTGTGGTCCGTCGTCGGCGTCGTCGTCTGGCAGTTCGCCGGGTACTCGATGGTCATCTTCCTCGCCGGACTCCAGTCCGTGCCGAAGGAACTCCACGAGGCCGCGCAACTCGACGGCGCGGGCCCGGTCCGCCGGTTCTGGTCCGTCACCCGGCCCCTGCTCGCCCCCGCCCTCACCATCAACCTGATGCTCTCGGCCATCGGCGGCATCAAACTCTTCGACCAGGTCTACGCGCTGACCGGCGGCGGACCCGGCCACGCCACCGACACCATCTCCACCCTGATCTACAAGGACGCCTTCACCCTCGGCGAGTTCGGCTACAGCATCGCCCTCGCCGTCGTCCTCACGATCGTCGTCGCGGTCGTCTCCACCGGCCAGTACGCGCTTCTGGCCCGCAGCGAGAGGTCCGCGTCATGACCCGCTACCGCCCCCGCACCCTCGTCCTCGAACTCGCCATGACGGCCGCCGCGCTGTTCGTCGCGTTCCCCGTGTACGTCCTCGTCAACCTGGCCGTACGCCCCGCCTCCGACACCTCCTCACCGCTCACCCCGACCGCCTCCCCGACGCTGGACAACTTCCGCCAGGCGTGGAAACAGGGCGCGCTCGGCGGCGCGCTCGGCAACAGCGTCCTGGTCACCGCGTGCAGCGTCGCCGTCGTCCTCGCTGTGTCCTCGCTCGCCGCCTACCCGCTGGCCCGCGTCACCGCCCGCTGGTCGCGCGGCACGTACCTGCTGGTGCTCCTCGGTCTCGTCCTGCCCTTCCAGTTGGGCGCGTTGCCGCTGTACCGGACGATGCGCGACCTCGGACTGCTGGGCACCCCGTGGGCGCTGGTCCTCTACTACGCGGGCCTCCAGGTGCCGTTCACCGTCTTCCTCTACACCGGGTTCCTGCGCGCCCTGCCCCGGGACTTCGAGGACGCCGCGCTGATCGACGGCTGCACCCCGCTCAAGGGCTTCCGGTACGTCGTCCTGCCCCTGCTCAAACCCGTCACGGTCACCGCGCTCGTCCTCAACACCGTCGCGGTCTGGAACGACTTCTTCACCCCCCTGCTGTACCTCAGCGGCAGCTCCCGGCAGACCATGCCGGTCGCGATCGCCGGGTTCGTCGGCCAGTACGTCACCGACTGGAACCTCGTCTTCGCGGCCTTGGTGATCAGCGTCCTGCCGGTCCTCGCCGTCTACTTCGTCCTCCAGCGCAGCATCATCGACGGCTTCGCCGGAGGGCTGCGGGGATGAGACCCCTGAGAGGGAGAAACGCCATGAAGAAACACGCCGTGCCCGCCGCGCTCCTGATCCTGCTCACCGCGTGCAGCGGCGGCACCAACGCGGGCGGCTCCGGCGGGGGTGCGCAGACCCTGACCCTCGCCTCCGTCGACCAGGGCTCGGTCGAGGACGTCGTCGCGGCGTTCGAGAAGGCCAACCCCGGCGTCGACGTCCGCTACACCACCAGCGGCGCCGACCAGTACCAGCAGCAGATCCGCACCCAGCTCGCCTCCGGCACCGCACCCGACGTGATGTCGGTGTGGCCCGGCAACGGCAACCCGGCCGCCACGCACGTCCTCGCCGGGCCCGGCTACCTCCGCGACCTCTCCGACCGCCCCTGGGCGAGCAAACTGCCGGACCCGGTCAAGAGCGTCGCCCAGGACGGCGGCAAGACGTACACGGCGATCTTCGGCCAGAACGGCATCGGCGCCATCTACAACCAACAGGCCCTCGACAAGGCAGGGTTGACCCCGCCCGACACCTGGAGCGGCCTCCTCGCGTTCTGCCGCGCCGCCCAGGCCAAGGGCACCCCCGCCTTCGCGCTCGGACTCCAGGACAACTGGGTCGCCCAGCTCGTCCAGTACGCCCTCGTCGCCACCACCGTCTACGGCCCCGACCGCGCCTTCGACCAGAAGATGCGGGCCGGGCAGGCCACGTTCGCGACCTCGCCGTGGACCACCGCCGTCGACAAGTACCTCACGATGCGCGAGACGGGCTGCTTCCAGAAGAACCCCCTCGGCACCAGCTACGAAGCCAGCCAGCAACTCGCCGCCACCGGAAAGACCTTGGGCCTCGTCCAGGGCAACTGGGTCATCGCCCTCCTCAAGGGCAAGAACCCGCAAGGCACCTTCACCTTCACGGCGCTCCCCGCCACCGACGACCCGAAGCAGACCCTCGTCCCCGCCGCCGCAGGAGCCGGATACGGCGTCAACGCCAAGACGAAGCACGAACAACTCGCCCTGAAATTCGTCGACTTCGTCATGTCCCCCGAGGGCATGAACCTCTTCACTACCAGACAGGGCAGCCTCCCCACCCTCCCCGGCACCGGCGACAAGGCCGACCCCGCCCTCGCCGAACTCGCCACCTTCATCCGCACCGGCCGCACCGTCCCCTTCATGGACCAGCTCTGGCCCGACGCCAAGGTCCAGCAGACGATGCTCAGCGGCCTCCAGGAGATCTTCAGCGGCCAGTCCACCCCCGCGCGCCTCCTCAAGGAGATGGACGACGACTACCGGGCAGCCCGCTGACCACCCCCCCACCACGAAAGGAAAACGGTGTGAACCATGGACCCGACCAGGGCCTCCCTCGCCGGACCGTCCTCGCCGCCACCGCCGGAGCGGTCGCCGTCGCGGGCGCGGGGCTCCCGGCGACCCCGGCAGCGGCGGCCCCACGCACCCGGGACGGCGAGGTGACCGGCCTCACCGTCGAACACCGCGTCGACCCCATCGGCATCGACGCCACCACCCCCCGCTTCGGCTGGCGCACCCGCTCCCTCGCCAGAGGCAGAGCCCAAGGCGCCTACCAGATCCTCGTCGCCACCTCCCCCGACCGCCTCACCGCGACCCGCGCCGACGTCTGGAACAGCGGACGCATCCACTCCGCCGACTCCGTCGCCGTCCGCTACCGGGGCCCCGCCCTGCGCCCCTCCACCCGCTACCACTGGACCGTCACCGTCTGGGACACCCGCGACCGCACCGTCGGCACCGCCCCCGTCGCCTTCTTCGAGACCGGCCTGCTCTCCACCGACGGCGTCACCGGCTGGGACGGCGCCCAGTGGATCGGCATGAAGGGCAAGACCCCCCACAGCCCCGGCGCCCCCCTCCTGCGCACCGAGGTCCCCCTGCGCACGAAGGTCCGCGAGGCCCGCCTGTACGTCGCCGCCCTCGGCGTGTACGACGCCCACGTCAACGGCCACCCCCTCACCGCCCTCCAGGACGGCACCCCCACCCGCGAACTCCTGCCCCCGGGCTGGACCAACTACGACGTCCGCGCGAGTTACTTGACCTACGACGTCCCCCAACTCATCGCGGGCGAACGGACGGTGACCCTCGCCGCCGTCCTCGGCAACGGCTGGTACAACGGCCGCATCTCCGAAGGCAGCACCTACTGGTCCAAGGACGGCAACCCCCTCGCCCTCAAGGCGAAACTCCTCATCCGCTACACCGACGGCACCACCAAGTCGGTTGTCACCGATCCGAGTTGGAAGGCCACCGACACCGGCCCCTGGCGCGCCGACGACATCTACGACGGCGAGACCTACGACGCCCGCCAGGAACTGCCGGGCTGGACCAAGTCCGGCTACCCCGTGAGCAGTTGGGGCGAGGTCGAGCAGGTCCCGTACGAAACCCGCTATCCCGGCGTCCGGTTGCTCGCCCACCCCGCCGACTCCGCCCGCCTGATGCCCCGTTGGGACCGCCGCCCCGAGTCGGTCACCGTGTACACCGGGGTGACCGGCGACGGGAAGGGCCGCATCGTCGTCGACCCCGCCCGCACGGTCACCGACCCCGGCCGGGCCGCCGCCGCGCACGTCACGATCGGCCCCGGTGACACGGCCGTCTACGACCTCGGCCAGAACATGGTCGGCGTCGCCCGCTACAGCCTGCGCGGACCGGCGGGCGCCCGCGTCGAGTTCCGGTTCGCGGAGATGCTCAACGACGACAGCGAGGGCGCCGACGGCCCCGAGGGCTCCGTCTACCGCGCCAACCTGCGCAGCGCGAAAGCCACCAGCACGTACGTCCTCAAGGGCGACCGCAGCGGCGAGACCCACCAGGACTCGCTGACCTTCTACGGCTTCCGGTACGTGTCCGTCACCGCCTCCGACACGGTCACCGTCACCGGGCTCACCGGGAAGGTCGTCACCTCCGCGATCCGCGAGACCGGCACCATCACCACCGACGACGCCGACACCAATCAGCTGATCAGCAACGTCCGTTGGGGACAGCGCGGCAACTACCTCTGGGTCCCCACCGACTGCCCCCAGCGCGACGAACGCCTCGGCTGGACCGGCGACACCCAGATCTTCGCCACCACCGGCCTCTACAACGCCGACGCGGGCGCCTTCCTCACCCAGTTCCAGGACACCGTCGTCGACTCAGCCGCCCTCTACGGCGAGGGCGGACGCCAGTTCACCGGCGTCGCCCCCGGCGGACGCTACAACTTCCCCGGCGGCGGCAGCGGCTGGGCCGACTGCGGGGTCGTCCTGCCCTGGACGGTCTGGCAGATGACCGGCGACGACACCATCGTCCGCGACAACTGGCCCGCCATGGTGGCCTACCTGGACTGGATCCGGCAGCAGACCGGTGACACCTACGCCGGACAGGGCTCCCTCACCGGCGACTGGCTCGCCCCCCAGAAGACCAGCGCCCAGCTCATGAGCGACGTCTACTACGGCTACGTCGCCCGCCTCATGGCCCAGATGGCCCCCGCGATCGGCCGCCCCGCCGAAGGCCGCGCCTACGCCGACCTGTTCGCCCGCATCCGGCAGGCGTTCATCACCAAGTACCTCGCGGGCGAGGGCAGTTCGGTCACCGTGAAGTCGAGCCTCGGCCCGGCGTCCCCCATCGAACCCGGCGCCGACCCCGACCAGAAGACCGAGGACAACACCCAGACCGCCCTCCTGTGGGTCCTGAAACTCGGCTTCTACGAGACCGAGGCCCAACGCCACGCCCTCGTCGGCCACTTGGCGGACAACATCCGCAACGACGCCGCGTACAAGGCCGCCCACCCCGACAGCGCCCGCGTCCGCTACGCCGAGAACACCCTCTCCGTGGGCTTCCTCGGCGTCAACGTCCTCGCCCCCGTCCTCTCCGACGAGGGCCGCTCCGACCTCGCCTACGCCCTCCTCCACCAGGACGCCCTGCCCTCCTGGCTGTTCTCGGTCCGCGGCGGCGCCACCACCGTCTGGGAGCGCTGGAACTCCTACTCCCGCACCGACGGCTTCGGCCCCGTCTCCATGAACTCCTTCAACCACTACGCCTACGGCGCGATCGTCGAGTGGATGTACGCCTACATGGCCGGCATAGCCCGCGACCCCGCCCACCCCGGCTTCCGCCGCTTCACCCTCGCCCCCCACCTCGACCCCACCGGCCGCATCACCCACGTCGCCGCCACCCACGACTCCCCGTACGGCGAGATCCACAGCGCCTGGACGACGACGGACGACATCCTCACGTACGAGGCGGCGGTACCCCCCAACACCGAAGCCACCCTCCACCTCCCCTCGACGTCCCCCGACACGGTCCGAGAAGGCCGCACCCCCCTCTCCGAAGCCGACGGCGCCCGCTTCCTCACCCACACCGACACCACCTCCTCCTACCGCCTCACCTCAGGCCGCTACCGGATCACCACCCGCCTGCCCTGACCCGAACCGGTCCGCCGGGAGGCCCTGCCCGGCGGACCCCCCGAAGCGCTAGACCCCCGCGTCCCGCGCCACCAGCGCCGCCTGTACCCGGTTCGTCACCTCAAGACCCGTGAGAATCCGGCTGACATGAGCCTTCACCGTGCTCTCCCGCATGTTCAGCCGCCCGGCGATGTCCGCGTTGGTCTCCCCCTCGGCCAGCAGCGCGAGCACATCGCGTTCGCGGGGGGTGAGGCGTTCGACCAGGGACCGGGCGGCGGACGTACGGGGGCCGCTGCTCGCGTGGTACCGGTCGATCAGGCGCCGGGCCGCCGCGGGGTGCAGCATCGCCGAGCCCGCCGCGACGAGGTGGATGGCGCGGAGGATCTCGGCGGGGTCCGTGTCCTTGAGGAGGAACCCGTCCGCGCCGGCGGCGAGCGCGTCGTAGACGTACTCGTCGAGGTCGAAGGTGGTCAGGATGACGACCTTCGGGGCGTGGGGGAGGGCGCGCAGGCGGGACGTCGCGGTGATGCCGTCCATGCGGGGCATGCGCACGTCGACGAGGGCGACGTCGATGGCGTGGGCCGTGGCCAGGGAGACCGCCTGGAGGCCGTCGGACGCCTGCGCGGCGACCGTGATGCCGGGGTCGCCCGAGAGGAGGTCGGCGAGACCGAGGCGGACGAGCGCGTCGTCGTCGACGATCATGGCGCGGATCATGGCTGTCCCGGGGAGACGGAGGGGTGGGGGAGACGCGCGGCGAGCCGCCAGACACCCGCGCCCGCGGGCCCGGCGCTGAACTCGCCGCCGAGCGCGCCGACCCGCTCACGCAGACCGACCAGCCCGTAGCCGGAACCGTCCGCGTCCGTACGGGAGCCGCCGGGCGGATTGGTGACCTCGACGAGCGTGTCCGGCGGGTCGTAGGAGACGCGGACGGTGACGGGCGCCCCGTCGGCGTGCTTGCGGGCGTTGGTCAGCGCCTCCTGCACCAGCCGGTACACGGCGAGCCGATGCGTGGTCGGCGCCAGCGAGGGCGTCCCGTCGGTGACCAGGACGACCTGCTGCCCGGCCCCCCGCGCCTCCTCGACGAGCTCGCGCACGTCCCGCACCGCGGGCCGCAGCTCGGGCGAGTCGGTGTCGCGCAGCGCGCCCAGCACCTCCCGCAGATCGGTGAGCGCCTCCACGGAGGTCTCCCGCAGCAGCGCGAGGCGTTCGGCCACCGGCGCGGGCAGGCCGCCCTTCGTGGTGAGGACCCCGGTGTGCAGGGCGATGAGGCTGAGCCGGTGGGCGAGGACGTCGTGCATCTCGGCGGCGATCCGGGACCGTTCGGCCGCGCGGGCGGCGTCCTCGCGGAGCTGCGCCGCGACCCGCAGATGCGCGAGGTCGGCGGTGAGGGCGTCCAGGAGGCGGCGCCGGTTGCCGCGCCAGAGCCCGCCGACGACGGCGAGGCCGGGCAGCAGCACGACGGAGGCGTACGTCGTGCTCGTCCACAGCGCGGTCTCCCGGTAACTGAGCAGGTTCCCGGCGAGCGCCACCGCCGCCCACCCGAGCGCCGCCCGCCACCGCAGGTCCACGGCCATGCCGAACAGGGCGATCACCAGCAGCGGCAGCAGCGGCAGCCCCCACCACGCCGTGGCCAGGGAGACGACGGCCGGCGCGACGGGCCACCGCAGCCGGGGCACGAGCAGCACCGCCCCGCACACCAGCGCGGCCACGGCCACCGGGACCACGAACGCCCGGTCGGTGCCGACCGGCGACGTCACCGTGCACGCGACCACCAACGCGGTCCGCCCGACGGCCGTCCACCGGGCGCCTGTTCTCCCGCTCACGCCGCCCATCCTAGGCACGCGGGCCTGCGCGCACCCCCTACGAAAGTCGAGGGTGAGCGTCGCACAACGACCGATTCGAAGACCCGAGCCGATTCCTAGCGTCGATTCCATGAACGACCACGACCGCTGGGCCTTCCTCCGCGAGGCGGCCCGCGACCTGCGCACCACCGGAGCGATCGCCCCCAGCGGCAAGGCCCTCGCCCGAGCCCTGACCGCACCGGTCCGCGACCGGGCACCGAACCCCCTCGCGGTCCTGGAGGTCGGCGCGGGCACCGGAGCGGTGACCCGGGTCCTGCTCCCCGCCCTCCCGCGCGGCAGCACCCTGGACATCGTCGAGGCCAACCCCCGCTTCGCCGCCCGCCTGCGCGCCCTCGCCCCCGGGGCGGCCGTCCACGAGCAGCGCATCGAGGACCTCGCCACCGACACCCGCTACGACGTCATCGTCTCCGGCCTCCCCCTGACCAACTTCCCGCCGGGCGACGTCGAGAAGATCATGGCCCGCCTCCTCGAACTCCTGCACCCCGGCGGCACGCTGACCTACTTCGCCTACCTCGGCACCCGCAGGGCCCGCACCCTCACCGCCTCCCGCGCGGAGGCCCGCCGCCACGCGGAGGTGGACGAGGTGATGGCGGCCTACCAGCGCCGGTACGCCGTGGGCCGCTGGACGGTCTGGGCCAACCTGCCCCCGGCATACGCGTGGCACCTCAGAAGCCCCCTGGGCACGGACGGGACACTCCGATGAACCTCGACGCCGCCCCCGCCCGAGCGGCGTCCCGCAGACCGCGCGCAGCCGCGCCGAGTCCCTGTCCCTCGTACGGCTGCTCACCCCCGGCGGGCCCGTGCCGGCGCTGACCGGGGTGGGCGTGGCGCTGGTGCGGCGGCGGACCGCGTCGTCATGCTGACGGCGTTGGCGCCCACGACGGCGCCGATGGCCGCCCACTCGGCCCACCCGAGGCGCTGCCCGAGCCCCGCCCACCCCACGACGGCGGCGAGCAGCGGATTGACGCTCATGAACAGGCCGAACGCCTGCGCGGGCACCCGCCGCAGGGTGATCAGGTCGGCGAGGTAGGGCACGGCGGAGGACAGCACCCCCGCCGCGACCGCGCAGCCCACAGCGCTCGCGGACGGCGGGTGGCGCACCGCGACGACCACCCCGACCGGCAGGAACAGCACGGCGGAGACGAGGGAGGCGGCGGCCGGCCCCCGCACGCCGGGGACCCGTTCCCCGACGGCCCGGTTGAGCAGGATGTACGAGGCCCAGCAGCACGCGGCGAGCACCCCGAGCCCGATGCCGGCGTAGTCCGCCGACGGCCGGGGCCGCATCAGCGTCACCGCCCCGGTGGCGGCGACGACCGCGCACCCCGCGTCGATCCGCCGCCGCGCCCCCGCGAGCGCGATGGCGAGCGGACCGAGGAACTCCAGGGTGACCGCGAGCCCGAGGCCGACGCGGTCGATGGCGGTGTACAGGGAGAGGTTCATCGTCCCGAACACCACGGCGAGCGCGAGAACGGGCCGCCACTGGAACCACGTCAGACCGCGCAGCCCGGGCCGCGCGACGGCGCCGAGGACGACGGCCGCGACGTACTGCCGGACCGCGACGACCCCGACCGGGCCGATGACGGGGAACGCGAGGGACCCGATCGCGGCACCGGTCTGGTTCGACAGACCGCTCCCGACCATCGTGGCGACCCCGGCGACGAAGGACCGATCCTTGGTGGCGGGCATGGCACGATGCTCAACCGCCCGCCCGGATACGCACAATGCACCCACCGCGAGATCTATACGCTGACCGCATGGATGTGGAGCTGCGGCACCTGCGCTGCCTCGTCGCCATCGTCGACGAGGGCACCTTCACCGACGCCGCGATCACCCTCGGCGTCTCCCAGGCGGCCGTCTCCCGCACCCTCGCCTCCTTCGAACAGGCGCTGGGCGTACGGCTGTTGAGGCGTACGTCGCGAGAGGTCGCCCCGACGGCCGCGGGCACCCGCGTCCTCGCGCACGCCCGCCGCGTCCTCGCCGAGATCGACGACCTGGTCCACGAGGCGGCCTCGGGCCACACCAGCCTGCGCGTCGGCTACGCCTGGTCGGCGCTCGGCAGGCACACCCCGGTCTTCCAGCGCCGCTGGGCCGAGGCCCACCCGGCCACCGACCTGCACCTGATCCGCCACAACTCCGCGACCGGCGGCCTCGCCGAGGGCACCTGCGAACTGGCCGTCGTACGCCGCCCGCTGGAGGACCGCCGCCTCGACGCGGCGGTCGTCGGCCTGGAGCGCCGGCTCGCCGCCGTACCGGCCGACGACCCCCTCGCCGCAGCCGGCGCCGTACGCCTCGCGGACCTCGCCGCGGCCGGACACACGCTGGTGGTGGACCGCAGGACCGGGACGACGACCCCGGACCTGTGGCCGCCGGGCGCGCGTCCGGCGGTGGCGGAGATCAACGACGTCGACGACTGGCTGACCGCGATCGCCGGGGGCCGCAGCATCGGTGTGACCGCCGAGTCCACGGCCCACCAGTACCCGAGGCCCGGCGTCGCGTACCTTCCGGTGCTCGACGCCGAGCCGGTCGTCGTCCGTCTCGCCTGGTGGCGGGACGATCCGCACCCCGCCGCCCAGCAGGCGGTGGAGCTGCTGACGGCGCTCTACCGGGTCACACCGTGACCGGTTTCAGCAGCCGCCCGCCCCGGGCCAGCGCGGCGACCGAGGCCGCGCACGCGAGACCCGTCACGGTGAGCGTCCCCCACGTCAGCCACAGCGCGTCGTGCCGCCTGGCGACGTCCCACAGCGCCCCGGTGACGAGGTTGCCGAGGGTGATGCCCAGCCCGGACACGGTGTTGTACAGCCCGTAGTGCGTGGCCACGAGCCGCTCCCCGGACAGTGCGACGACCGTGTCCATCTCGAAGGGGTAGACGACCGCCGACCCCACCGCGAGCAGCACCACCGCCAGCACCAGCCCGGCGAGGACGGCGTACGACGACCCGCGCGGGACGAGCGCCAGCGGCAGGAACGCCACCCCCATCGCCGCGAGCCCCCGCACGAGCGCCTCGTCGGGCCGCCACCGCCCCTTCGCCCAGCCGGTGAGCCGCAGCTGACCCGCCACGGCGACGGCGGCGGACACCACGAACAGCCCGCTGGTGACCGCCGTGCCCCGCTCCCCGAGCGCGTCCTCGGCGGCGAGCGGCAGCGCCAGATACACCTGGAACGTCAGCACGTACGAGCCGATCATCGCGGCGGAGAACAGCAGGAACGGCCGGTTGGCGACGACCGTCCGCCACTGGGCGAGCACGCTCTCACCGCTCCCGGAAGCGACCCCGCGACGCGCGGGCAGCGCCCGCCACTGGAGCAGGCTCAACCCCGCGAAAACGGCCGCCGCGAGAGCGCACACCAGCCTGAAGTCGGCGGCCAGCAGCGCGAGTCCGACCAGCGGACCGAGCAACATCCCCGCCTGGTAATAGACGTTGAACGTGGCGAACGCGTCGACCCGCCGCTCACCCGACTCGGCCGCGAGATACGCCCGCACCGCCGGGTTGAACAGCGCACCCGCGAACCCGGTCGCGGCCGACGCGGCGATCAGCGCGGGCAGGCTGTCCACCCAGCCCAGCAGCCCGAACCCGACGGTCCGCAGCAGGCACCCGGCCAGGATCGGCGCCTTGTACCCGAACCGGTCGGCGATCGTCCCGCCGATCAGGAACATCCCCTGCTGCGAGAAGTTCCGCACCCCGAGGACCAGTCCGACGGCCCAGGCGGCCAGTCCGAGTCCGTCCGAGAGATGCGCGGCGAGGTAGGGCATGAGCATGTAGAACGCGAGATTGATCGCGAACTGGTTGACCATCAGCAGCCGCACGGCCGGCGGGAAGGAGCGGGTCTGCCGCCACAGCCCCCTCACCGGGAAACCCCGGTCACCGCGAGGGGGTCGACGACGTGCGTGCAGCGCGTCCAGCGGGTGACCGTCCGCTCACGGCTCGCGGCGATCTCGTCCGGCTCGTCGGCGGGCGGACGCCCGAGCAGGTCGTGGCGCCGGCAGTACTCGTCGTCGAACACCGTCCCGACGTACCGCTGCGGCCCGTCCGGGAAGACGGCGGCGATCCGGTCCTCGGCGGGCAGCGTCCGCGCCAGCCAGCGGGCGACCAGCGCGACCGCGCCGACGCTCCAGCCGCCGGTCGCGTAGTGACTGCGGGCCAGGTGGCGGGCCGCCCACACCGACTCGGGGGCGGCGACCCAGTGGACCTCGTCGAACAGGTCGTAGGCCACGTTGCGCGGGTAGATGCTGGAGCCGAGACCGCGCATCAGCCGCGTCCCGGCGGGCTGCCCGAAGATCGTCGAGCCGGTCGTGTCGACACCGACGACCTTCAGGCGCGGGAACCAGCCGCGCAGCACGGACGCGATCCCGGCGGAGTGCCCGCCCGTGCCGACCGAGACGACCAGCGTGTCGATCCGCCCGAGCTGGGCGACGAGTTCGGTGGCGAGCGGCGCGTACGCGGCCACGTTGTCGGGGTTGTTGTACTGGTCCGGGCACCAGGCCTCCGGGTCCCGCGCGAGATGCTCCTCGACCCGGCGCCGCCGGGCCTCCTGCCAGCCGCCCTCCGGGTGCGGGACGGTGACGAGGTCGACCTCGGCGCCGTACGCCGTGAGGAGCCCCGTCATCAGGGGTTCCATACCGGGGTCGGTGACGACGGTGACGGGGTGGCCGTACGTCGCGCCGGCCAGGACCAGGCCGAGGCCGAGCGTGCCCGACGTCGACTCGACGACGCGGGCGCCGGGCCGCAGCAGACCGCGTTCGCGGGCCGCGCGGACCATGTACAGGGCGGTGCGGTCCTTGATGCCGCCCGGGTTGTGGCCCTCCAGCTTGGCCCAGAAGCCGCGTCCGGCGGCCGTGAAGGGCTCGCCGATCCACAGGACGGGCGTGTCGCCGACCAGCCCGGCGGGCGTGTGGAGGGGGTGCTTGGCGTCGGCCAGCAACTGGGACACCGGAGCGTGGGGGGTATGCGTCATGGCGTGCTTCTCCTGCGGCCGGACACAGCCGGCCGTGGGTCGGGGGAAGAGACGGATCGTGATCGGACTCCGGTCCGATCAGGTCCGCCACACGCCGAGCCGGGCCCGGTCGTTGCCGGGCGGCAGGGGCGGGGGAGGAGTGCCGGAGAGGCGGGGGAGCGGGGCCGCCGCCGGATGGAGGACGGCGGGTACGGCCGTGACCGGGGCGAGCGGGCCGGCCGGGTGGTCGCGGGGCGGCTGGACGGTCGGCTCGTCCGCGTCCACGCAGTGGGAGGAGCCGCCGTGGGACCCGTGGCCGGGGCGGTGCGGTTCGCACGCGACGGACGACACGACGGTCAGGGCGTCCGCGCGTAACGGCTCGGCCGCCGTGGGGCCGTGGGCGCAGCACAGCACGTGCAGGAGCGTGACCAGCGCGAGCACCAGCACCGCTCCGGCCCGGCGCACGGAGCGGGTGTCCCGGCTGATCGACACGGCCCGCATGGACACGAACCCTAACCGTCGGCGCGCGTAAAGATCCTGTCAGTGCCGGCCGGGCGGTGGCCTGCAACCACGCGCACCTCCCCCGCCGGGCGGGGCCCGGCAAGTGCCCCGGCGACCGCGTCCGCCCAGGTGACGACGTTTGGCGCGGGCGCTCCTTCTGGGTTTCACTGCTGTCCGGGAGCCCGCGTACGAGGAAGGCGTCCGACATGAGCCGTCACGACACCGCGGAGCACGCCGGGCACGCCCACGGCGTGAGCTCCGACGCGGACCGCCGCTGGCTCGGCACCGCCCTGGCCCTCATCACGGTGTTCATGGCCGCCGAGGTCGTCGTCGGCATCCTGGCGAGTTCGCTGGCGCTGATCTCCGACGCCGCGCACATGCTCACCGACGCCGTCTCCATCGTCCTCGCGCTCGTCGCCATGCGGCTGTCCGCGCGGCCCGCCCGGGGCGGTTTCACGTACGGCCTCAAACGCGCCGAGATCCTCTCCGCCCAGGCCAACGGCCTGACCCTGCTCCTGCTGGGCGCCTGGCTGGCGTACGAGGCGGTACGGCGCCTCGTCGACCCGCCCGACGTCGAGGGCGGCCTCATGCTGGCGACCGCCCTCGCCGGGATCGTCGTCAACATCGCCGCGACCTGGTGCGTCTCCCGCGCGAACCGGAGCTCCCTCAACGTCGAGGGCGCCTACCAGCACATCCTCAACGACCTCTTCGCGTTCATCGGCACGGCGGTCGCGGCGCTGGTCGTCGTCCTCACGGGGTTCGCCCGCGCCGACGCGATCGCGACGCTGGCCGTGGTCGCCCTCATGGCCAAGGCGGGCTACGGGCTGGTCCGCGACTCGGGCCGGATCTTCCTGGAAGCGGCCCCCGTCGGCCTCGACCCCGACGCCATCGGCGACGAACTGGCCGCCCGCCCCTCGGTCGCCGAGATCCACGACCTCCACCTCTGGACGATCACCTCGGGCGAACCCGCCCTCTCGGCCCACGTCCTGGTCGCCCCCGACGGCGACTGCCACGCCGTCCGCCGCGACCTCCAACGCCTCCTGCGCACCCGCCACGCGATCACCCACACGACACTCCAGGTCGACCACGCGGGCGAGGACACCCCCGACGGCGCACACGGACCGGTGCACCGCGCGGGACCGCACGAACACTGACCCGGGAATACGCGTTGAGGCCCGGCGACCCCCCTTGTTACCGTCGGGCCATGGCTTTCCTCTTCTTCGTCTGAGTCCGGGCACGGCCGATCCCGCCGTCTCTGCCGCCCGTCGACCCTCCGCACGCCCGGGGAAAGTCCTATGCGCGCCCGCGCCCGAACCGCCATGACCCAGCTGTCCGTCAAGGACGTCACCAAGTCCTACGCCACCCGTACCGTCCTCGACCAGGTCACCTTCACCGTCCGGCCGGGCGAGAAGGCGGCCGTCGTCGGGGAGAACGGCTCCTCCTCGACGAACCCACGAACCACCTCGACACGGCGGCCGTGCGCTGGCTGGAGGACCACCTGCGTGCCCACCGGGGCACCGTCGTCGCCGTCACCCACGACCGCGGCTTCCACGGCGACCGGCTCGAACTGCGCGCCGGCCGCCGCCACTGACCACCCCACCCGGAACGAGGAACCCATGACGACCGCCTTCCTGACCCCGCGACAGCGCGCCGCCCGCACCTCCGCCGCCCTCGGCGCGGCCGTCGCCGCGGGCCGTGAACTCGGCCTGACCGTCACCGACGCCCGCGTGCTCCACGACGTCTTCTCCGTCGTCGTGCACCTCGCGCCCGCGCCCGTCGTCGTCCGCATCCCCACCGTCCTGCCGCAGCCCGCCGACCCGGCCGCCCTCGCCCGCCGCCAGCGCGACGAACTGGCCGTGACCCGCTGGCTCGACCGGCAGGGCGTGCCCGTGATCGCGCCCAGCCCGCTCGTACCGCGCGAACCCGTCCAGCGCGACGGCTTCTCCATGACGTTCTGGACGTACGTCCCCGAGAACCGGGACACGGAACCCGACTACGTGGCCAACGCCGAGAGCACCGCCGCCCTCCACGCGGCCCTGCGCGGCTACCCGGGCCGCCTGGAGTTCCTGTCCGCCGCCGACCCGGACTTCGTCACGCGGAGCCTCGCCGACCCCGTCCTGATCGACCCGGCCGACCTGGACCGCGCCCGCCGCGAGTGGCGGGTCCTGGAACCCCTCGTCCGCTCCCGCGCCGCCTTCGAGGCCCGGTTCCCGGGCATCGCACTCCAGGCCGTCCACGGCGACTCCCCGCCCGCGAACATCTTCGCCGGGGTGGACGGCGACCTCTACGCCGACTTCGAACTGGTCACCCTGGGGCCCGTCGAATGGGACCTCGCCGCCCTCGGCCCCGAACACCGGGCCGCCTACGACCGGGGCGCACGGAACGCCGGCACGCGGACGCTCGACGAGGACGTCCTGCGCTTCGCCGACGCCGTCGGCATGCTGCGGGCCGTCGCCACGCTCACCCTGGCGCCCCAGCTGCCCGAACTGATGGAGTACCTCACGCCCGCCGTCGAACACTGGCGGACCCTGCCCTTCGCGGGAGGCGTCGCCCCGACCCGGCCATAGCCACCCGCTGTACCCCCCTTCGCCCTACCCCTCCACCCGGGCCGTTCGGCACGGCTCACCATGCGGACGGAGCCATACGCGCGATACCCCATGAAGCTCAGCGCCCCGTCGCACGAAGGAGGGGCTTCCGTGTCCCGGTACGCGATCCGCCGCCACCGGGTCGCCCAGGTCGCCACTGCCGGAGCGGCCGTGGAGGCCGTGCCGGTGGAGGCACGCGCACCCGGGGCCGGTGAGGTGCGGGTCGATGTGATGGCCGCCGGGATCTGCGGCGCCGACACCGGAACGGTCCGCGACCCCGCCCTGGCGACCGGCTTCCCCGTCACGCCGGGGCACGAAGTCGCCGGCGTCGTCGCCGAGGTGGGGCCGGACGTTGCCGGGTGGGCGGTGGGGGAGAGGGGCACCGCCAGCTGGTTCGGCGGGAGCTGCGGGCACTGCCGCGCCCTGCCGTACCGGAGACGTCGTGCACCGCCCCGAGCGCAAGGTGCCGAGGCTCGCGTACCCCGGCGGGTGGGCGAGCACGACCACCGTGCCCGCCACCACCCTCGCCCGGATCCCCGACGGGCTGACCCCTGCGGACGCCTGTCTGTTCGGCTGCGCCGGAGTCACCACCTTCAACGCCCTGCGCCACTCCGGCGCCGGGCCCGGTGACCTGGTCGCCGTCCTCGGGATCGGCGGGCTCGGGCACCTCGCCGTTCGCTTCGCCGCCGCCATGGGGTTCGAGACCGCCGCGATCGGGCGGGGCGCGGAGAAGCGGGCGCTCGCCGAAGAACTGGGCGCGCGGCACTACATCGACGCCGAACGCCAACACCCCGGAGCCGCACTCACCGCCTTGGGCGGCGCACGGCTCATCCTCTCCACAGCCTCCAGCACCAAGCCCCTCGCGGAACTCACCGACGGCCTCGCCCCCCCCCACGGACAGTTCACCGTCGTCGGATTCGACGGAACCCCCCTCCCACTACCCCTGGGCAAACTGGTCATGGGAGCCCGAACCATCGCCGGGCACCTGACAGGAAGCCCGGCCGATACCGAACAGGCGATGCGCTTCGCCGCCACGACCGGCGTACGGCCGATGGTCGAGACGGCCCCACTGGAGGAGGCGCAACACGCGCTGAAGACACAGCAGGAAGGCAAGGCGCGGTTCCGGATGGTGCTGAATCCGGACGCGTGAGGGAGAAGGGCTCGGACAGAGACACGGGGCCCTCGCCGCGGCCTCCGATAGGAGCAGGGGAGTCGGAGAGAATGCCTGCCATGACGACTTGAAGAGCACCAGCCGCGCGCCCGCGATGGACGAAGGCCGGCACCCTGGACACTCCTACTTGTACTGGCCGAGATGGTGACGCTACCGCGTACGCTTGCCGTGAGCCCTTGAACGGGGCAGGCGTACCAGGCGGCCGTACACCGCCTGTGTTCCGGGTGGGCCGCGCGAATGTCGTGCTCCCAGATGGGGTTCCATCTGGGACTGGGGCACCAGTCAGGGGTTCGTACCGTCTCCAGCCGGTGTGCCGTCGCCCGGTGCCCTCTGTCGCAGTCGAGCGACTCGCTGTTCCTGCTCGGTGCGAATCGACGTGGCGTTGGCCTTGCCGTAGTGGTCGGCGAGCTTCTTCAGACTGCTGGCGACGTCAGCCACCTTCTGCTCCAGCCTCTTCATGGGGCGTTCACCCACCAGCGATTCGCCCCAGGTCCCGAAGTCGACCGTGTACGCAAGATCCTCTACCGGACCGTACGGCCCCTCGGCCCTGACCGTGAAGTCGTACACCTGAGGAAGCGCCGTGTTGCTGAAGCGGTCTGGGACGTCGAATACGTACTTCAGCCGCCGTCCGGGAGGCAGCATCGGGAAGGTGCGGCCCATGGCACGCTGCAAGCGCTGGGTGTGCGTGTCCCCAAGGCCAGACTCCAGCGGCGGTGTGACAGTGACCTGCACGTTCCGGGCGACGGTGGGACCGATGTTCTCGATGAGCAACACCATAAGACCCGATCCAGGCTGGTCAGGCTGAATGTCCACGACGACGTACGGCTCGTTCTGCTCTCGATGAGCCTGAGTTGCCTGAGCGAGCTGCTGGCGCAGAAGGTTTGCCTGATCCTCGGCGGCAGCGGCCTGCCGCTCTGCTTGAGTTGCCGCTGTGCGCGCACTTTTCGCCTGCGACAGGCTGATCAGCATTGCGATGACCGCTACGCCCCCAGCCCCGACAGCGATCCAGTCTCCCGGTTCCATGCCTGTGACGGTAGCGGTGTGCGGAGGTGCCGTCAGGGAAGCGACACCACTCCGGTGTCCCGGGCCAACTTGTGCGTGCTCCCCGTGGTTCACCCTAGACAGTTGTAGGTACTCCGTGAGCGGCATGCCCCCTACGTTGGCCGCGGTGTCCGATCGTTACTGGACCCGCGAGGCATACCAACGGAGGAACTTCATGCGCAAGCGCATCGCCACAGCCCTCGGCGCCACTGCCGCGGCCATCATGCTCACCACTGGCACCGCATCCGCGGACACCGGGTCCGGGCATCGTCCGGACACCGGTGTCTACTTCGTCGATGGATTCGGCGAGTTCACCCGGCCTTGCGGGACCACCTATGCCATCAACCTGACCAGTAAGAAGGCGGTGGCAGGCAAGGGCAACGACGGCTCCTGCGCAGGCCACGTCTGGATGCGTGTCCACGGCGACAGCTGGGGCAAGTGGCGTGACAGCAACACTCAAGTGGGACCGGTCAACAGCCCGAGCGGCAAGTTCGACAGGGCCCAGATCAAGGGCTGCAACAAGGACTACTGCAAGACGTACACCGTGTACGTGTAGCAGTACCGGTGGGCCGGACGTACGTCCCCTCGCCCCACCCGCCGGGACGAGCCCCGCCAGAGGACCCCTGCGGCGGGGCTCACACGTGTCACAGCTGCGACACGAAGAGTGCACGCCCCATCCGTAAGTTACACAACGCCCCCACAATGACGGACAGTTCAGTACCGTCCTTGGGGGGACCATGCACGCCAGAACGACCGCGCTCGCCACCATCGCCATCCTCGCCGCCACGCTCACCGCATGCAGCGAACCCGAGCAGGGCAAGGCTGAACGCGCCACCGCAGCGGCCAGCTCGCCGGCCTCCGACTCGCCCGACGGCGACGCGGCCCCGGCCGCCGACGATAAGCCGGACACCGAGCTCGCGGTGGGGGACACCTTCGCCTACAGCGACGGGCTCAAGACGAAGGTCGACAGCATTAGCACGATCACCAAATGGGGCGAGTACGACACCAAGCCTGACCCCGACATGACCCCGTTCCGGGTCACGTTCACGATCACCAACGGCACGAAGAAGGCGTACGACCTGGACGGCTTCGGCTACAACGCCGAAGGTGCCACGACCGGTGGGCAGACCGAGTTCCTGTACGTCGAGGCAGGCTCGAAGCAGGCCGACGGCCGACTCGCCGCAGGCCGCTCCGCCACGTTCACCGCCGAGTACTCCCTCGCCAAGAGTGACGGCAAGGAGGTCCTGTTCACCATGAGCCGCTCCGACGATGCGTGGCTTCAGAGCGGCAGCTTCCTCGGCGACGACCCGAACTGGACCGGCACCATCAAGTAGGCGCACGGGAGGCTGTCAAGTCGGGACGAAGCATGCGGAGTTGTACGGCATTCTGTGCCAGTGACCTTCGATCCCAACACCCTCATAGCTCCCGTGGTCGGCCTGGTGGCCGTCCCTCTCGGTGCATGCGTGAACGCTCGCGCTACAGTCCGCGCTGAGGTCAAGGCCGAGCGCGATAACCTCGGTGCCCAGTTCGACGCCATGTTCGTGGCCGTCGCGCAGCTGCGCGACGCGGTCGACGAGGATCGCATCCTGTGGAGCAACGGGATGGAGAAGGTCCGCGCTGGCATCCTGGCTGGGATGGCTGACGTTGGCCTCGCCGCCTTCATCAGGGGGGCCGACCGCCGCCAGCTCGCGGCGGTCCTGGGTGGGGCCAGCTGGGTCCTGTCCCAGGAGCGCATCCAGCAGAAGGCCGCGACTTCGAGCATCACGCCCAAGGCCACCGCAGTGACTCAGGCCTCCGCCCCGCTCATTCAGCACTCCGACCTCCAGGTGCGCGAGACCGCTGAGCGTGTGATGGCGGCGGCATACGGCTACCACGAAGCCGCGAGCGCAGCCGAGTTGGAAGCGGCCCCTCATGCCTTCGGTGTCGCCGTGCGCGCCGCCGCGCAGCCGACGCCTGGTCGATGGCGGCGCCGCCGCGAGCTTCAGCCCGGAGCCGATGCCGGGTGATCTACCAGTCCGGTAGCTACTGGTAGATCACTGGGGCCACTAGCTTGACTCTGTCGGGGAGTGTGTCCTGAACACGATGAGGAACTCTATGTAGGAATTGCATCCTCAAGTGATGCTGTGCGGGAGATGAAGGAATTGGCCCTTCGGAGTCGCCCTGCGGGGGGAGGCTCCAAACCGCCTCATGCTGCGTTGACTGAAGACCGTCGTGGTGAGCGATGAGGAAAAGGCGTCGTGAGAGGCGTCAGGTGGGGATCAGGAAGACGAGCGCAAGCGAATCATTGTTGACGTGTCGAAACAGAGCGAGAAGGCATCAGAACCGGAGATATTTTCCGATCTCTGGGATGAGTCTGGCGGGAGCCCGTTTATTGGCCAGATGGTGCCCGGCATGAAGATGACGTGAGCCTGATCTGCTGCTTCCGCATGGAACAGGAGAAAGCGCACCCTGACACTGTCCGCTCGGGTTGAGCGGTGAGAGGGAGCGTCCCAAGCGGCTGAAACCGCAAGGGACTGAGTACCGTCGCTGGGTGCGCTGGCGGACCGGCCCGTAGTAGCGATGAAGCCCCTGTAATGGGGGTGGAGCGAAGGGGCCGGGTCATCCGTAACTGTGTTCGTTTGGCCAGCCGGCTATGACCGGGAGGAGCCGATGGGGCAGTTGAAGTCGTCAGACAAGCCGTTTGATATCCCGGAGTGGGAGGTCTGGGAGGCTTTCCAGGATGTGAAGAGAAACCAGGGCGCACCGGGAGTGGATGCGCAGTCCATCGAGGACTTCGAGGCCGATCTGAGGAACAACCTCTACAAGGTCTGGAATCGGATGTCGTCGGGGACGTATTTCCCTCCTCCGGTGCGTGCGGTAGAGATTCCAAAGCAGCACGGTGGAGGCACGAGAATGCTTGGCATTCCCACTGTCGCCGACCGGGTTGCCCAGACAGTCGTGGCCCGGCATCTCGGTGTCCGTGTGGACCCTGTGTTCCACGAGGACTCTTATGGATACCGGCCCCGGCGGTCGGCCTTGGATGCGGTAGAGCGTTGCAGGGCACGGTGCTGGAAGAAGGACTGGGTGATCGACCTCGACATTCAGAAGTTCTTCGACAGTGTCCGCTGGGACCTCATCGTCAAGGCTGTGGAGGCTCACACCGATGCCGTCTGGGTGAAGTTGTATGTTGAGCGGTGGCTTCGCGCGCCGCTTCAACTGCCGGACGGCTCCTTGCAGATGCGGGATCGGGGCACCCCGCAGGGGTCTGCGGTCTCGCCCGTGCTGGCGAATCTGTTCATGCACTACGCGTTCGACATGTGGCTGACCCGGACATGCCCGGGTGTCCAGTTCGAACGCTATGCCGACGACGCGGTGGTGCACTGCGTCAGCGAGAGTCAGGCCCGCAAGGTCCTGGCGATGCTCGGGAACAGAATGGAGGAGGTCGGGCTGCGACTGCACCCCGACAAAACCAAGATCGTGTACTGCAAGGACGGGAAGCGGCGCGGCTCTTACGAGCACACGTCCTTCACGTTCCTGGGGTTCACGTTTCGCCCACGCGGCGCACGGACCAAGGACGGCGTGAAGTTCCTGTCGTTCCTGCCGGCGGTCAGCAAGGATGCTCTGAACAAGATGGGGCGCGAAGTACGCCGATGGCGGCTCCATCGTCGCTCCAGCTTCACGTTCGTGGAACTCGCCAAGTCGATCAATCCGATCGTGGCGGGCTGGATGAACTACTACGGCCGGTTCTATCGGTCGGCATTGTATCCCCTCCTGGCGCGCATCAACGCCTACTTGGTGCGGTGGATCCGACGAAAGTACAAGCGGCTCGCGGGGCTGAGGAAGGCCGTCGAGTGCATGCAGGGGATCGCCAAGCGATATCCCCGGTTGTTCGCACAATGGCGGTGGGCAACTGAAGCCTCTGTTGCCTGGTGACCAGGATGACAAGAGCGGAGTGACGAGAGATTGTCACGCTCCGTTCTGTGGGAGCCCGGGGGTGAGATTCCCCCGGGCCACCCGACTCTTGGAGCTGGCAAGGTCAGGTGCCCAGAGTGCGCCAGGCCTTCGGCCGGGGTAGTTCATGCTGGTCGAGGTATGTCTGACAGGCTGTCGGTCGGCGGGGAGCGCGTGCCTCCTCGGTTATTGGGAGACCGCTGAGGCGCTCGATGTTGATGGCGATGGCGGTTAGGACGTGCCGGACGTGGGCTTTTTGCTGTCCGCGATAGCGGCAGCGGCGCATGCCGTGTCCGTGTGCGAACTCGTTGACCGTTCCCTCGACTCCGGAGCGGACCGCGTAACGGGTCTTCCACTCGGGTGTCTGTTGCTCGGCGCGGACGCGGAGTTGCAGGTCGCGGAGTTCTCGCGGGGGAAAGCTGACGGTGCGGTGGCCTTCGCGGGAGGCGGTGCACTGTGCGCGGACCGGGCAGGGGTGGCACTGGCTGTTGGTGAACCAGGCCACGATCAGCAGGGCCGCGGTGGGCGAGGAGGTCGGGTAGGGGCCGTGCCAGCCCTGGCTGACCTGCCCCTGTGGGCAGGTGACCTGCCGGCGGTCGTAGTCGATGTGGAAGTCGTCGCGGGCGAAGCCCTCGCCCCGGCGGTGCTGCCGGGTGGGGTTGCCCCGGAGCGGTCCGGAGACGGTGATCTGGTGTTCGCGGGCGGCTTGTTCCAGGTGAGGCAGGGGTGTGTAGCCGCTGTTGACCAGGTGCTCGGCGGGCAGCAGCCCGCGACGGTCCAGTCGGGTGTGGATGCCGGGCAGGACCTTGCTGTCGTGGGTGGTGAACGTAGTGGTGGCCACGTCCGTGATCACATTGGGGCCATCGGGAGCGCGTCTCCGTCAGGTGGGCGGAGAACCCCTTCCAGCTGATGATGTGCCCGTGGCGTGCGTAGCGGGGGAACCTCAAGGTGTCGTAGGGCGAGACGATCGCCTGTGCCGAGGGCGGCAGCCCCGGCCCGCCTTCGCTCTCGGCGATGCGCCAGTACAGGTGTCCTGCGGCGTTGCGGTGGTAGTTCTGCACCATGATCCGGCGCGGGGACTGGACCCGGGTGCCGAACGCGTGGTCTTTCCCATGCCAGTAGAGGTGCTCCTGGAGCTGGACGGCGTCGTTTCCGGTGGCCAGAGTCCTGGTCTTGGGTTTGGTGGGGTTGCCCAGGCGGACGGGACGGCCGTAGCGGCGCCCCCAGTTCTCGTCGACGAGGGGGGCGGTACCGGCGACTCCTCCAGCGCGGCGCGGACCGCTTCGGTCACCAGCTCCAGCCGGGTCAGGTCGCGGACCGCGGCCAGGACGTGGGTGGAATCGGTGCACTGCGTGGTGCGCTCGCGTACGAGTCCGGCTTCCTTCAGGCGGGCCAGCGCCAGGTCGAGAAAGCGGTCGGCCCGACCGTCCTCGGTGAGGCGGACGCGGAAGTCGGTGAGCACGCTGTGGTGGAAGCCGGGGTCGTCCAGCTCCATGGCCAGCGCGTATTTGAAGTCGATGCGGCAGCGAACCGCCTCAGCGGCCTGCCGGTCCGACAGGCCGAGCACGAACTGCAGCACACAGACCGTGGTCAGATGGGCCGGCGAGAGGCCGGGGCGTCCGTCACGTGGGTACCAGTCGGTGAAGTCCTCGTCGTGCCACAGGCCGTCCAGTAGGTCGCGCACCCATATCGCCGTCGTACCGCCCGGGTTGCTCGCCCGCGCGATCTGCGCGGTCAGAGGCGGGACTCGCTCACCAGAACGGGGGCGGAGGGACAACGGGCACCTCGACAACTGCATGGACACTCGGAACACCGCGAGCATGCCCACTGGCGGGACGTTCCAAGATCCCCGACAGAGTCAAGCTAGTGCCGCATCAGGCAACGTTTGCCCTGCCTGTACGGTCGGGGCATGGATGCCAGCGGCCAGCCGAGTCTTGATGAGATCGAAGATCGCTTCGTTGG